>CALZHT010000113.1 GCA_945787445.1 uncultured Desulfobulbaceae bacterium | reverse complement strand
GATGCACCGCCCACGAGAACGCCGTCTATGTCATCCTGGGCCATCAGCGCATCGACATTATCCGGATTGACGCTGCCACCATACAATATTCTCATTTGGCTAGCAATATTTTTCTCATACAATCCGGCCAGCGTTTTTCTTAGAAAAACATGAGCTTCCTGGGCCTGATCAACCGTGGCGGTCTTGCCGGTGCCAATGGCCCAGACCGGCTCATAGGCAAGGACCAGTTGCTCCGGCCCGGCAAGAACGACATCTCTCAACCCTTCGTTGACCTGTTCTTCGAGCACTGCCATTGTTTTGCCGTCCTCCCGTTGGTCAAGAGTTTCCCCGACACAAAATACCGGGATGATGCCGAACCGTAAGGCGCCATGAACACGGCGGTTGATAAGAACATTTGATTCCCCGAAAACATGGCGTCGCTCGGAATGGCCTATAATAGCGAGACTGCCGCTCAGCTCTTTCAGCATAACCGGGGAAATTTCACCGGTGAAGGCGCCTTTTTCTTCCCAGCATATATTCTGGGAAGCAAGCAACACCGAGGAACCGCGCAGCACATCGGAGACCTGGGCAAGGGCCGTATAGGGAGGAGCGATCATCACGTCACGGTCACTGACATCGCTGCTCGCCGCAACAATTGCCTCAGCCAGGGCTTTGGCTTCAGTAAGGGTTGTGTACATTTTCCAGTTGCCGGCAAGCAGAGGTCTGCGTTGCATGTGTTCCTCCTTTATTCAATTCGCTTTATTTTCCAGGGCTTCGATCCCAGGCAGTTTTTTCCCTTCCATGAGCATGAGAAAAGCGCCACCACCAGTAGAGATATAGGAGATATAATTGGATGCTCCGGCCCGGTGCACCGCCACATCCGTATCGCCGCCCCCGACAATGGTCAGGGCATGGGATGATGCCACATGCTGGACCATGGCCATGGTGCCCCTGGAGAAGGCATCCATTTCAAAGGCGCCCATCGGGCCGTTCCAGATTATTGTCTTGGCATTTTCCAAGGCCGCGGAGAAGAGCATGGTGGTGGCCGGGCCAATATCGAGGATCATCCAACCAGCGGGAACTTCCTGGGTGGTGGTTCGTTTGGTTTCCGCCCTGGCGCTAAAGGTATCTCCGACAATGCAGTCAACCGGAAGATACAATTTTACTCCCTGTCTGAATGCTTTATCAACAAGTTCTTTCGCAGTATCAAGCAGGTCATCTTCCACTTTGGACAGCCCGACATCATGTCCCATGCTTTTCAGAAAGGTGTTGGCCATGGCGCCGCCAATGATCATTTTATCCACCCGGTCTATTAAATTTCTCAGGGCCCCGAGCTTGCTGGAGACTTTGGCGCCGCCGATGACGGCGACCAGCGGCCGCATGGGATCGCTCACCGAGCGGTGGAAATAATCCATTTCCTTCTGCAGGAGAAAACCGGCAGCGCATTGGTCGAAAAAGTTCGTTACACCGACGACTGAAGCATGAGCCCGGTGGGCGACCGCAAAGGCATCGTTTATATAGATATCGGCGAGTTCACCAAGTTTCCTGGAGAATTCCGGATCGTTTTCCTGCTCTTCCTTGTGGAAGCGGAGATTTTCCAGGAGCAGCACATCTCCTTCCTGCATCTGCTCAACCATGGTCTTGACTTCATCGCCAATACAGTCAGGCGCCATTTGCACATCCTTAGCAATGAGGCGGGAAAGCCGTTTTGCCACCGGAGCCAAACTGAATTTTTCGTTGGGTTTTCCATCGGGCCTACCGAGATGGGAAATAATGATAATTTTTGCTTGTTCATCCAAAGCATGATTGATGGTCGGTAACACACCGCGAATCCGGGTATCTTCAGTGATATTCCCCTGGCCATCCAAGGGAACGTTGAAATCCACGCGGATAAGAAGTTTCTTGCCCCGAATGTTCAAGTCGCTGATGTTCTTCAAAAGATCCCTCCCTTCTTATGAAGTTTATCATTACATAAACTTAATGCGCGTCGCAATAATATATAAATGAGTTCCACTGACGGATTTAGTTGATTGGGTTATATACAGTTCAGTCGCCAAGGCCATATATGAAAATTTTTCTTTCCCCGGATATAACCGGTTATGGCGCCAGCTGAGTTTTCATCATTATGGCATCTTCAGCAGGTTCGTTGTAGTAATTTTTTCGCAGGCCGGTTTGATGGAAGCCTTTTTTCCTGTATAGGGAAAGGGCGGCCGCGTTCGAGGCGCGGACTTCAAGAAAACAATATTTGACACCTTGCTGCTTCAACAGGTCCAGGACATGGTTGAGGAGTATGGTTGCAATCCCCTGCTTCCGTGCATTTTTTTTTATGGTGATTTTATACAGCTCGGCTTCGTCATGAATTGAACGGCCGCAGATAAAGCCGATAATATCATCAGCAGTTGCCATACGGATCACATACGCCCAGCCGGTTTCCTGGTGCAGCTCATCCTCGAGCCTGTTTCTGCCCCATCCGGAAAGGCTGTCGTGTTCGATCTCGGCTATTGCATCGAGATCGTTACCTGTCATTGGGGAGATGAGGAAATCCGTCTCTCTCACACCATCTGTTCGGCAATGGAAACTGTGCGATCGCCCAGCATGTTTGTATAACTGCCAAGCTCATTGTCATACCAGGCATAAATAACGGCCTGGGTGACCGGCACATCAATAAAAGAGTTCTCATCTGCCTTAAGCTTGCCAAGGTTCACCCGGATCGAAGCCGTCCTGGTGTGGGTTTCCGAGCCTTCAATGATGGCGGCGGCAGACGGCATGCCGATAATATCGCAGGAAACGTTCTGTTCCTCGCTGTAAACAAGGTATTGATTATTCCGGGCATATTCTTTGAAGATCGAATTAATCGTATCTCTCTTTATTGGGTTTTCCAGATCGTCCTGCAGGTTCAGGACCAGAACGATTAATGAACCGGTGGTGGTCGGGATGCGCACGGATTCCGCAATGAAACCGATATTCTTCATTTCAGGAATAACCAGGGGCAGGGCGCGGGCAGCACCGGTCGTAGTGAGGATAATGTTGTTCAGGATGCTCCTGCTTTTGCGCAGATCAGTGGCCCCGGCATTGGGAAGTCTATCAAGAACCTGCTGGCTGCCGGTGGCGGCATGCACGGTAACCATGGAAGCGGACAGGAATTTATCTCCGCCGAAGTTGTCCAACAGAGGCTTGATCATGAAGGACAAACAGGTGGTGGTGCACGATGCAGCGGAAACGAGATTGTGGGCGGAAGGGCTATAATCTTCGCCGTTGATGCCCATTACCGTGGTTACGGCGTCCTCGGGCATGGTCAGGCCCTTGTCTTTGATCTTAAATGGGGCAGACAGCAGGACTTTTTCAGCTCCGGCATGCATATGGCCGCGTATGGAGCCTCTGGCGGAATCAGCGTCTGCGGTGGGGTCATTAAAAACCCCGGTGGTGTCCACCACCAGTCTGACATTGTTTTCCTTCCATTTGATATCCTTGGGATTACGGGATTCCCGTAAAATTCTAATCGGCAGGCCGTCCACGGTCATGGTTCCTTCCGCTTCATTGAGGTTTTCAATGACATTACACGCTTTGCAGCCATGGAGGAATGAACTTAAGCGGCCGTAAGAGCTGTCCTTTTCAATGGCACAGGCAATATCCTTCAGTCCGGTGCCAACTTCGCGGCCAAGGTTGACTACTATTTCGGAAAAATATTTTCTGGAAATATGATGCCATAGAGATAATTTGCCAATACGGCCAAGGCCGTTAATTCCTAACTTCATTGTTTTCCTGTTCTCCTTTTTTGTAAAATACAGCTGAATGGGGCAAAAATATGATAAGGATTGATGTGAACACGCATAGCGAGCGCATGAAATAAAGTTCCTTACATACGGAGATTCTCCGCAGTTCGGTGCAGAGAACTTCAAAAGTAAAGCGAGATTATAAAGAAGGTCGGTGATTCAGGCAATAAAAAACTTTCTTAAACGAGAAAGCAACCGTTCCCATATCATGCAGCAATGCGATTCAGGGGAAGCAAACCGTGTGTTACCCACTTCCCGGCAGTTCCTTGCACGATTGTTTCGCCCGGCCCGCTCCCACCATGACATTAATTGGTAAATAGTGCTCTTTCTGTCTGCAACATACGTCACAGCTATTCCTTCCAAATCCGCTTAGCATAGAGAGTAACAGGGCAAGGTGCCGAAGAAATGATGGTTTAAAAAATTTTCAAGGAATGGAGGTTTAGTCATGATCAGAAACAGTATTGCTGCAATCTTCTTAGTGTGCTGCCTGTTTTGCGCTTCCCCAAGCTCCAGCCTGGCAGGCTGGGAATCAGAGTATATGGAATCTCTGGTAGAATACGACCTGGGCTGGTATTTCGGTAATGTTGGCGGTGGTTATATAGGCAGTGACAAACAGAAATGCGTGTCCGACTGCGTAAAGGAGTTTGCCAGCTGCAAACTCACCTGCGGAGGCGGCCTGGGTTGCGAGGCCAATTGTCTGCATGTGTATAATGGCTGCATAGAAAAAGCCAAACCGGGTTGTTAGCAGATGGTGTCTGCGTTCCTGCTGCGATCCCAAAGAAACAGACCAGGGACAGGGCCGCATGCACGTCAAAGATACCGATATAACTGGAAAGGGGAGGGAAGACAGTATATCTCTCCCCCTTGCTTGCATCCTGCACTATTTGAGTCTGTATGGATTGATTGTCATCACCGGACTGTACGCCGCACTTACCACCCTTTCGGCAACGCTGCCGAGGAGAACCTTCTCCAGACCTTTATAACCGTGCGTCCCCATGACGATAAGGTCAGAACCTATCTTCTCGCCAAATTTGACGATCTCATCCGCCGCATCCCCTGACAACACCGTCGATTCATGGGGGATGGATTCATCCACGGAGTCGTCGATAAATCCATCCAGTTTCCTGGCTGAGCTTTCCTGCAGTTCCTTTTCCAGCACATCAAAAGATATATGCGGGATGCTTAACCCCGTATAGGAATCAAAACGCTCTGCTACATGGATGACATGAAGCTTTGCATCTTCCCTTTTTGCGAGATCAGCCGCCATCTTGAGGATCTTTGCCGAGTTCGCAGAAAAATCGACCGGTACCAGGATTATCTTGATCTTGTCCATACTATTCTCCCTCTGAAGTTTTATGGTATTTAAATGAAAGCCCGTTGATGAATCCTATTACTTAAATTCTGCTGAAAGCAATAAAATTTTTGTCGTTAAAAATGTAAAAGCTGAAAAGCGCATGGAAAGGAGTTCGTCTGAGGTGGAGGACAAAGCAAAATCATGGTGCCAGGGATTAGGGTGTCAGTGGTCAGCATATTAGGGTTGAGGACGTGATGGTCCCATACATGAAAAAATATCAGCCTAATTCGAGTCTGATTTTTTAAGACCTTCATTCCTTATTCTTTAAAATTTGTATCCGGAGGAAAATGACAACTTGACATCACTCCATAAATAACGTACATTTTTGGAGTGATGTTTAAGAGATTGATAACTCCTGTTAAATCAAAAAGCTGGTTCCTCTTTGGGCCGCGGCAGACAGGAAAAAGCACCCTGGTCAAGTCGCTGTTGAAAGCTAATGATCTTTATATCGATCTCTTGCCCCAAAGGGATTTCCTGAACTATGCAAAAAATCCCGGCCGTCTTCGTGAAGAGGTGCTCGGACATCTGAACAGGGTGCAGGGAATATTCACCTGCGTCATTGATGAAATTCAGAAAATTCCTCAATTACTTGACGAAATCCACGAGCTAATCGAGTCAACAGGGGTCCACTTTATCCTGACCGGATCAAGCGCCCGAAAACTTCGCAGAGGGGGGGCAAATCTTCTCGCAGGAAGAGCATACACCTACAACCTTTTTCCGCTCACATTTGATGAACTCGGCAATGTCTTTCAGCTGGAAAAAGCATTAATTTCGGGTTGTCTCCCAGTGCTGTGGAAAACCGATGAAGAAGATTCACTTGAATTTCTGCGCTCCTACACTGAAACCTACCTGAAAGAAGAGGTGGCAGCTGAAGGCCTGGTTCGGAATATCGGCCCGTTCAGTCAGTTTATGGATATTGCCGCTGCAAATGACGGCGAAACCGTTAATTTCAGCAATATTGCCAGAGAATGCGGTGTTTCAGTAAAAACGGTCCAACAGTATTATCAGATTCTGGAGGATACATTTCTCGCTTTTCGCCTGCCGCCATGGCACAGGAGTGCAAGAAAACGGTTGGTTTCGCATCCTCGCTATTATTTCTTTGACCCCGGTGTCACCAACGTTCTTGCGCACACTTTCAGCGAACAGCTAAACTCGAGGGTCAGGGGGCGCCGTTTCGAACAGTTCGTCATTTCTCAGGCGATTGCCGCAATACATTACAGACGGCTCGACTTCCAACTCTATTACTGGCGGACCAATCATGGTTCGGAAATTGACCTGCTGATTTGCCGCGGCAAGGACATCCTCGCCGCTCTTGAGATCAAATCGCAAAGAAATATTGTTAGGGAGGACCTGAAAGGGGCAAGAAGTTTTCACAAAGACTATCCTGAGGTGCCGGTGTTTATTCTGGGCATCGACCAGAAGGAACGACTCCTTTATGATAATATTATAGTCCTGTGTTGGGATGAATTTCTCCGCAACAATCTTGTCGGTCTATAAGCAAATCCCCAGCCGGATCATAGTTGCCTGCAATGGTGTTTAAATGCAAAGTTAATAATCGCAAGAGGGCATGACAATTGGGTGTTTTTACAAGCACATATCTGTAACCAAATCCATTTCTCATCTTTTACTATATCCCAATATTCATTATCAATTCCTGTTTGTCTGGACGGTCCCAAAAATATCAGAACAACATACTTCCCATTTTGTGGGCTCAATTTCATGTAAAGATGAGGTTTTTCACTTCATAGCAAGAATGCTTCATCCCAGCTTTCAATTGATGCCAATCAACCTAGCAAGTAAATTCCTTAAAAGAAGAAGGCACTAAGGAATGGAGGCATAGAGGCAGAGGCAGATCAGTAATTCTTATAAATCAGCCATGCCTTGAAATAGGGATTCACAAATCTGTATTCCGCATCGTGAAAAAAGATGATTTTCAGGTCCACCAGCCGCATCAATGCTGTTTTAACCGAGGATGCTTGCGGTATGCCAACCTCCCGTAAAAATTGAGATGATGTCGGGGCCTTGCCTCCCCATTTTGCCAAACCCACCAGAATTTTGAGCTGCTGGCCGGATACAATCTTTAGAACTGTTTCATATCCTTTATATTCGTTGGCAAATATCAACTGCAAGGCCTTGGCCACATGTCCGCCTGCAATATCATCGCCCGGAGGGGAAACATCCCATAGGGCGCCGCACAGCTGCTGCAGGTCACCCGGCACCTCGGAACAGACCGCAAACACCTGGTCCAGGATTTCTTTGGATATTCCTCGTTTCCCGGCAGCGAATTTATCTTTGAGGAATTTCTTAAAGATATTCTCTTGCAGAGGACCGACTTCCATGGCCACGGCTGATTTGAAGAATGGGCTTTCCGGATCAGAGAAGATCTGAACCATCTTGTTTCTTACGCTGCCGCTGAAAACATAACATATGGTGCTGTGAAACTGGATTCTGCTGCGCAACAATGCCAGGGTCTCTTTGGCTTCCTTCAGGTTCAGAATGTCTTGAAATTCGTCAAATACCACTACGATGGGTCTGTTCTTTGTCTGCCGGGAGGCAATGAGTTCCATAATCCCATGGATGGAATCCGGCAGTAACGGCTTTTCCACGTCAAAAGAAAACGACGGCAGCCCGGTAATGGGATCTACCGTCATCTTGGGCCTGAAATGCGACAGGTTTATCAAAAGCTTCTCAAGGACACCGGACTGGGGCATGGAGACAATGGCGTAAAGAATCCTTTTGATTATATCTTCAATGGTTTTGATCTCCAGAAAATCAACATAGATCATTCGGTATTTTGTTAATTTTCTGGCGGTCTCGCATATGAGAGAGGATTTTCCAATACGCCTTTCACCCTGGACATACACATTCTGGCCGCGCCGTATATAAGCCGCCAAGGTTTTTTGCAGATCCGGCCGGCGGCAGAAATCCTTGTCCTGTACTATCTGGCCATATTTGAATGGATTCATAAACGAACCTACAGATTTTTTT
>CALZHT010000112.1 GCA_945787445.1 uncultured Desulfobulbaceae bacterium | reverse complement strand
AAATTCCTGATACCGGGGCGGGATCAACTCGGGTAGTGGTGAGGGTGGCGGCACTTCTATTTGGTTTGCTGAACGACATGATAACGTATCCTCCTCATTCTCATTTTTTTAAAGCCAGAAATCTTCTCCTCCTCTATAACCCCAAACTGTTGGTGCAAGTATTGTAACCATGTATTGAAGATATACTCCCTTTAATAACATGGGATGCATGCTTTGCTGAACATTTCGGACAGGATTTGCCGACAACAATACCCAACAAACACAGTTCCCACTGCGGCGTTAAAAAACGCTATCACTCTAAGCATGCGATATCCCAATCAAGGCAGACAGTTAATGCGTATTTGTTTTCCTCAACCCCCGATCAAATATTATAGGCAATTACATGCCCACGGTAACATACGAAAATATTTTTTCAAACAATAATTGACTCGATATTTTAGTGAGTTACGATTGAGAAAATATTTTTTCGACAAGTGTAAAATCAAATTTTACGGCAAAATTGCCACAAAAAATATGAAAGCGTGGAGACTAAACCGGGGCACACTCCAAATCAAATAAATAATATGTTAAAATTGCCGACAAATTTGAGCAAACAACCCAAGGGAGCAAATACCATTCTCATAATCAAACGGCAAAATTGCCTGTTGTGCTTGATTATTTATCTTAATAAGGTACTTTTCTGCTATGAGTGAAAAAACCGAAAAAAGACTGCTGATTATTCTCAGGACGCTCTTGAAAGCCAACCGCCCGCTTGGAAGTTCCAAACTCATGGAAAGTCTGGTGGCAATGGGCCAAGATATTAGCGAGCGTACCGTCCGGCACTACCTCCTTGAGTTGGACAAAAGGGGACTCACCCAAAATCTGGGGAAAAAAGGGCGAATTATTACTGAACAAGGGGCAAGAGAGCTTAATTCCGCCAGGATTATTGACAAGGTTGGCTTCCTGTCTGCGAAAATCGACCAACTGACCTACCGCATGAGCTTCGATCTTTATAAAAAAAGCGGCACTGTTGTCATCAATATGAGCCTTTTGACCCCGGAACAAGTCAAAACACTTGCTCCACTTATATGTCGGGTTTATGAAGCGGGCTATTCCATGGGAGACCTGATGGGGTTGTTTATGCCCGGGGAAAATATCGGGGAAATCACAGTACCTCATAACATGATAGGCCTTGGAACCGTCTGTTCAATAACCATAAACGGAGTTCTGCTGACCCACGGCATCCCTGCCCGGTCACGCTTTGGCGGCCTCCTGGAACTGCGCAATAAAGAACCCGGCAGGTTTGTTGAAATAATCAGCTATGAGGGGAGCAGCATAGACCCTCTCGAAGTATTCATACAACTATCTCACAAATTACATGATGTGAGGCTTGGCGGTTTTTTGATGATCGGCTGGCCAGGGCAGCCCCTTCTCGAAATTCCTGTAAATGAAGGACGCGTGGGAGCCATCGTTATTGGGGGCCTTAACCCAATAGCCATCCTCGAAGAAATAGACAAAAAAATCAACTCATGGGCCCTTGCTGGACTGGTAGAGTATGAAAAATTATTTCCATACCATGAATTAATGGAAAAAATTCAGGCCCTGATCTGACCTTTCTCCCTTGCAGATCCTGAAAATAGAGAAGCCAACACGCTTGGAGATTGCTGGATGTAACATCATAACAGTTGCACTGTTTTTTCTAGAAATCCTTCCAAAAACAGTTAAACATAATTTGAGCACAATCCCTCAATACTCTTCAGGACTCCAGTGGTTGTTGGCAGAGAAAATATTTGTCTGGCCCGAACAACAGAGAAGTTTTTTTTGCTTGACAACCAAATATGTTTATTGCATCTTTTCGTGTTGCGCATGCTTATAATGCTGCCTTATTATTTAAGAACTTGATTGTGTCCATTTAAGATAAAAATCTGGCAACAATTTTCTTAATTTGCCTTCAGTCTGATACCATCAGCAACCATTTCTTGATGGCGATAATCAACAATTAATGAAATCGTAAAAAATACGATTTGTTTGCTACGCGGACGCGTTGACCGCTTTGATTTCTTGCAATGAAGCGGGCGATAAGTTCAGCCGGGATTTGTTACGAAGCTATTACCAGTTCATCGATGTATTACGTTGTAACTAGTTGAAATTACATGGCACGTTAACCGCTTTCCCGACTTTTGGCGGGATCATTAACAATTGGTCATTTTCATTGTTTCACCATGATTAACGATCGCTGATTGTTAGAAGCTTGAAGCTTGCTGCTTCTTGAAAGCCTTTTAGCAAGTTAAGCGGGACGAAACATTTTTAATACTGACGTTTTTACGAATTAAGTAGCGACACTTCAAGCCCTTCAAAA
Source organism: uncultured Desulfobulbaceae bacterium (assembly GCA_945787445.1). GTDB lineage: Bacteria > Desulfobacterota > Desulfobulbia > Desulfobulbales > CALZHT01 > CALZHT01. Next base: position 7,496 of record CALZHT010000112.1, on the reverse strand, counting down.
ATCCCCTTAAAAAATATAACGACAGGAAAACACTATGTGCCGTTTAGCCCTCAAAACAGCATCGATACCCTTTTCACCTTACAGCGTCCTGCAGGCCATGGAAGCCATGCAGGAGGGATATGACGGCAGCGGTTTGGGACTCCTATTGCGGGGTCTCAAATTCACTGATTACACCTACCGTAAAAAAGATCCGGTTCTCTCCGGCATAGCCCACTCCGAGAAGGCCCTGCATCGCTTGAACGCCTTTATGCAGGATAAAGGTTTTTCCAAAACATACGACCATGAATTTGATGTTGACTTTTCAAGGATCGAGGCAAAAGACCGCCACAAGTATTTCCTGAGAGTTTATAAGGTACCAGCCGCCTGGGCCCGATATTCCCAGGAAAAGATTGATGACGAACTCATGCTCACCCGTCTTGCCTTGCGCAAGGACGGCGAAAATCATAATAGTGATCTCACGGTTTTTTCATTCTGGCCGGATGTGGCAATGATCAAGGAGGTTGGCTGGCCGCTCGGCGTCGGCGAGGCCCTTGGTCTCAATGATGACAGGATCATGGCCCGCGTGGTTATGGCCCAGGGCCGCCAGAACACGAACTGGGGCATCAACCTCTATGCCTGCCACCCTTTCTTCATCCAGGGAATAGCCACCATGACCAATGGTGAGAATACCGCTTTTGTACCGATCAAGGATTGGCTGACCGGCATGCATTATCCAGGCTACATTGGTTACCAAAGCGATTCCGAGGTCTTCGCCCATATACTTCATTATGTTCTGCGCCGACTCAAGCTTCCTCTCGAAGCTTACAAACATGTGATTACCCCACTTAAAACTGAAGAACTCAAGCTGCATCCGCAGGGCGACTTTCTCATGGGACTGCGCAATGTCTGCCGCCGTTTCATTATCGACGGCCCTAATGCCGTCATCGGCTCCCTGCCGGATGAAACGTGCATCCTGGTTATGGATCACAAGAAATTGCGTCCTGCCACCATAGGCGGCAAGCCCGGCGAGTGGGCAATAGCCTCTGAAATGTCCGGTGTTGACGCCATGATCCCCGACCGCGACCGTTCCCTTGATTTTCAGCCCATGCGGGAAAACATGGTAATAGTCCCTCCAACCCGACAGGAGTTTAGAATATGCTCTCAATTCGACCAACTGCCACCAGCCCAAGCAGCCTGACCATCCCCGATCTCCAGTGGATCATCAACCACCGGGAGGATAGATGCACCCTTTGCGGCAAATGCACGTCCGTCTGCCCCACTGAAGCGCTTTATCTTGCCTACCGGCGCCAAAGGATGCCCAAACTGGACATCCTTAAGAATAAGCGCGGCAACGAATACAGGATATTCACCGGTATCCGGCAGCGGACCGATGTCGGCCACCGCTGCATCGGTTGTGCCATGTGCGCCCAGGTCTGCCCCAATGAAGCCATAGCCCCGGCGCCGAATCCAAACGATCCACGGGCCCGTTTTTTCTTTAACGAAAGAGGCGAGCCGCAAAAAAGGGGGGGACGCAAGAACAGCCGCGAATCTCTTCTTGACCGCATTATCTTCAATAGGATTTCCATGCTCACCGATCCTGCCCTGGATGCGGGCAGGCATGAATTCGAAATGAATACCCTTCTCGGCCGCATTTTGCCGCCGGCGGAGTATTTACATCGCAAGGCTACCGGTGCATGGATCCCGCCGGTGAGGGAAGTATTTCCTTTCATCATTGGCTCCATGTCTTTTGGCGCCCTGTCACCTAATATGTGGCTCGGACTTCTCCAGGGGGTAGCCTATTGCAATGAGGTATTGGGAATTCCAGTGGTCATGGCCACCGGTGAGGGTGGCTGCCCGCCCTGGGTCTTGAAAAGTCCTTATCTCAAATACATTATTCTGCAAATCGCCTCCGGTTATTTCGGTTGGGATGAGATTATCCGCGCCATCCCGGACATGCAATGCGACCCTGCCGCCATTGAAATCAAGTACGGCCAGGGTGCAAAACCAGGCGACGGCGGCCTGCTCATGTGGTTCAAAGTAAGTAAGCTAATCGCACGCCTGCGCGGGGTGCCCGAGGGCGTGGATCTTCCGTCGCCGCCCGTGCACCAGACTTTGTATTCCATCGAAGAATCAGTGATGAAAATGATCCAGACCATGTCCATGGCCTGGGGATTCAGGGTCCCGGTATATCCCAAGATTTCAGGCTCAACCTCGGCAAAGTCGGTTCTCAACAATCTGGTCAGAAACCCATACGCAGCCGGACTCCTTATCGACGGCGTCGACGGGGGCACGGGTGCTGCCTATAATGTGAGTATGGACGCCATGGGACATCCAATCGCCTCCAACCTCAGAGAGTGTTATCTGGAACTGGTTGCCCAAGGAAGACAAAATGAAATACCTCTCTTTGCCGCAGGCGGTGTCGGCAAGAACGGCAATGTCACCCAGAATGGCTTGGCCCTTATCATGCTCGGCGCATCCGGTGTCCATATCGGTAAATATATCATGCAGAGCGCCTCCGGCTGTCTGGGCAGCGAACGGAACCGTTGCAACGTCTGCAATCTAGGGATCTGTCCCAAAGGCATCACCAGCCAGAATCCGAAAATATACCGCCGCCTTGATCCCGACCAGGTTGCCGAACGGGTTGCGGAAACATTTATGTCGATCAGAACGGAAATGAAAAAAATCATGGCGCCGCTCGGGCGTTCCCAGAGCCTGCCCATCGGCATGTCCGACGCCATCGGTATTGATGACTCTGCGGCAGCGGAAAAACTGCAAATCAAATATATCTGTTAGAGATGAAGAGGAGCACTCACGTGAATCGTAAAGTTCAGAAAGCGATCACCATAAAAGGAATCGACAATAAAGGCCGCCGGATAAGTTCCAAGGATTTCGAAGAGCTGGTGCAACAAGCGGCCAAGACTTCCAATAATCTGGTGTTGAAAACATTCGGCCAGCACAATGTGGGCGGCCGCTTGCAAAACGGTGACAACCCGATCACCCTCAAGATCAAGGGGCCGGTGGGCCAGCGCTTCGGCTGCATGGGACAACCGGGCACGACCATTCTTTGCGATGGACCTGCTTCCGATGACGTAGGATACCTCAACATCGGCGCCGATATATTCGTGCTTGGCGATGCCACCAATGGCGTTTGCAACGCCATGGCCCAGGGTAGGGTGATGATCAGAGGATCCATTGGTTCCCGCGGCCTTACCATGACCAAGTGGAACCCTGATTATGAGCGTCCGGAACTCTGGGTCCTTGGATCGGCAGGTGATACCTTTGCCGAGTTTAACTGCGGCGGCATTGGTGTTGTTTGCGGCATTGACGCTAAAAACGAGAAAAACATCCTTGGGTACCGCCCCTGTATCGGCATGGTCGGGGGCTGGATTTTTTATCGGGGTCAAACCGACGGCACATACTCGCGCACCAATGTCAAAGAAATTGAACCCAATGACGAACAGTGGCAATGGCTCATGGAGAGAATGCCGGGATTCCTTGAAACAATCGGCCGAAAGAATCTTCTCAAAAAGTTATCCAAAAGGGAGGAATGGAAGATCCTCATGGCCATAACCCCTCAGGAAAGAGCCCTGATGTTCTCCGGCCCCATGCCCATGACGGAGTTCCGCACCAAATACTGGGAACCTGCCTTTGGCGGCGATCCCCTGCGTGACCTGGCTCCGGGTCTGGACCGCTCACCCATCGGCTTTATCGAGACCGGCGACCTGAGAAGAAGGAGGCCGTATTGGGCGAACAGTGAAGCTGCCGCGCCCTGCGCATTTTATTGTCCGGTTCATATTCCCACCATTGAACGGTTGCGTCTCATGCGGGAAGGGCAAATGAAAGAAGCCTATGAAATGGTTTTGGAGTATACGCCGCTTCCCGGAGCGGTCTGCGGGTCCATCTGTCCGAATCTTTGTATGCAGAACTGCTCCCGAAAATTTGTTGATACGAGTATTGATGTTTCCCTGCTGGGCCTTGCTGCCAAGGATGTTCCCGCCCCTCAGGTTGCCCCGCCCTTGGGTAAGAAAGTCGCCATCATCGGCGGCGGCCCGGGCGGCATGAATGTGGCCTGGCAGCTTGCCAGGGCTGGGGTGGAGGCCCATATATTTGAAAAAGACAGCAAGCTCGGCGGTAAATTGAGCCAGGTAATTCCCTGGGAACGGTTGCCGCAGGCTGTTTGGCAAAATGAAATTGACCGGTTCCTGAGCATGCCCAACATCCATGTTCACTTCGGGTCAACAATGACAAAGAAGAAATTCAGCGAGCTGAAAAAAGAATATGATTTCGTCGTTGTGGCAGTCGGTACCCATGAACCGCGCCGCTTACCCTTCCCTGGTTCTGAAAATGTCTTAACCGCCTTGGATTTTCTGCGGTCCGCCAAAGGCGAAAAACCCATGCAGGTAGGCAGCCAAGTAGTTGTCATCGGCGCGGGAAACGTTGGTTGCGACGTGGCCTGTGAAGCCTTTAAACTTGGGGCGGAACAGGTAACCCTGGTTGATATCCAGAAACCCCTGGCATTCGGCAAGGAAAAGGCGGCGGCCGAAGAACTCGGCGCCCAATTTAAATGGCCGGTAATTACCAAAGAAGTGACAGAGAAAGGCTTGGTAACAACTGACGGTGAATTGATCCCGGCCCAGACCGTTATCATTTCCATCGGTGACATCCCGGCCTTAAAATTTTTACCGGACACGGTGGAATGCCTTGTCGTGGGCGGCGCTGCCTGGATTAAAACCGATACGGCCGGACGCACCTCGGATGACAAAGTCTTTGCAGTGGGTGATGTCGAACGTCCTGGCCTGGCCACCAATGCCCTGGGATCCGGCAAGAAGACCGCGGATTTTATTGTCAGCCTGTTTAAGGGGATAGAATGGAAGCCTTTTGACAAAAAGCTTATTGATCTCAAAACATTGACCCTTGAGCATTACTGTCCAACCCCTGAATCAGACGCGGTTGAAGACCTGGCAGAGAAATGCCTGAGCTGCGGGACCTGCAGGGATTGCCATCTTTGCGAAACCGTGTGCCCAACCAATGCCATTTCACGGCGCGATCTTCCCGACAGCTATGAATACGTCATCGATAATGACAAATGCATAGCCTGCGGTTTCTGCCGGGATACCTGCCCTTGCGGGATTTGGACCATGCAGCCATCCTGACCGATGTGTCTAAAATTATTTTTATACCAAAACCAAAAAGGGGCTTCATTTTGAAGCCCCTTTTTGGTTTATAGCAAAATTCATATCAAATAATATCCTGGTAATTTCACTATTATTTTTTATAATAATGGGATAACCGAACTGACAATTCTCTTATATCGTCACTTGCCATGCCATGAACAAAGCCACTAGAAAGCACACCCTGCAAACGCCGGCAAAAATCGGGCAATATGCTCTTGTCCTTGTCTTTGGATGGTCTGCTGTGGTAGCAGCATCTTTGGGATGGAATCTTTCTCTTTACAAGAGCAACACTCTTGGTCTCGCCAGAAACGTCGCCCGCACTCATGTTGAAAAAGACCTCCTCTACCGTAAATGGAACACCGAAAGTGGGGGAGTTTACGTGCCGATCAGCCAAAACAGTCTTCCTAACCCCTATATGGGCAACATTCCGGGCCGCGATATTCCAGGTCCCGATGGCCAGACACTCACCCTAATCAATCCCTCTCACATGGCCCGACAGATTTTCCAACTATCTGTTGCCTCCAGCGGCATAAAAGGACATATCACCAGCCTCAATCCACTCCATCCGGACAATCTTGCCGATGCTTGGGAAGCTAAGGCACTTAAAGCCTTTGAACGTGGCGAGACAGAATACAGCGTCTATGTTGAGGCCGACGGCAAAGACTACATGCGCTTTATGATCCCGCTAACCACTGAAGAGAACTGTTTAAAATGCCATGCCCTTCAAGGCTATACGGTTGGAGACATTCGTGGCGGCATTAGCGTTACTCTGCCCATGGAAACGTTCTGGGCCGCCCAGAGCCAAACTATTCGCAACATTTGGGCCGGCCACATTCTCTTTTGGCTGCTCGGCCTCCTGGCCGTGGCCATCAACTACGTTGTCCTGCTCAGACGAATCAGTGACAGAAAAGAATCGGAAATGGCTCTGGCCAACAGCGAGGCAAGATTCCGTGAACTCTTCAACAATATGACCAGCGGCGTTATGGTCCTTGCCCCAAAAAAGAATGGCACCGACTACGTGTTTGTTGACTACAATCAAGCCGCTGAAAACATGGACAGTATTAAAAAAGAAGATGTGATTGGTAAAACAGTACTGGAATTTTACCCTTCCTTCGGGGAATTGGGCCTTATCGACATGTTTAAAGATGTCTGGGAAACGGGTAATGCCGACCATCTGCCACCGCTGGAATATAAAAATAACCAGGCAATATCTTGGCGGGAATACTGGGTATACAAATTACCATCCGGAGAGGTTATTTGCATCTTCCGAGATGTTACCCACCAGAAAATGGTGGAGGAGAATTTCCGTCAGGCCCAAAAAATGGAGGCCCTTGGCACCCTGGCGGGCGGAGTGGCCCATGATTTTAACAATATCCTTACCGCCATCATCGGTTATGCGGAGTTAACTATTATTGCCATCGACAAAAACGAAAAGATTTATCCGAATCTTGAAAAAATTGTCAAATCCGGCAAACGAGCCACCGAACTAGTCAAACAGATATTAACCTTCTCGAGGCAATCCGGACAGGAACTGAAGGTGATGCTCCTGCAGCAGGTTACCAAGGAAACCTTGAAACTTCTTAGAGGCACTATTCCGAGCACCATTGAGATTGTGCAGGAAGTCGATGCCGGTTGCCGGCCCGTTCTTGCCAACGTTACCCAAATCCATCAGGTAATCGTTAATCTCTGCACCAACGCCTATCACGCCATGCGTGAAAAGGGCGGAATCCTGAAAGTTTCTCTCAAGGAATTCGCAGTCGATAATGAGTTTGCCAAGGTAAATCCGAGACTGAAACCAGGTGAATACGCGAGGCTGTCGGTAAGTGATTCCGGTCAAGGCATGGATGAAGAGACTGTTGCCCGAATATTCGACCCCTATTACACTACCAAGGAACAGGGAGAAGGAACAGGATTGGGACTCGCCATCGTTCTAGGGGTTGTCGCCACCCATCGAGGCGGCATAACTGTGGAAAGCGAGTCGGGCAAGGGCTCTACTTTCCATGTTTATATTCCTCTATTGAAGCGATACACTCTCATCAAAGAGGAAAAGGTTCTTCCTGATCCGATTGTTTCCAAAATCGGCAGTACTGTCCTTTTTATTGACGATGAAGAGGATATCGTCAGCCTGGGTGAAAAAATTCTCCATCTCATCGGGTGCGATATTGTCTCCTTTACGGATAGCTCCGAAGCCATTAAGGCGTTTGAAGAAGACCCGGATAAATTTGACTTGATCATAACCGATCAAACCATGCCCGGCCTTACCGGATATGAACTTTCCAAGCAGGCTTTAAAAATCCGCCCGGATATTCCAATCATCCTTTCCACAGGCTACAGCGAGACTGT
>CALZHT010000111.1 GCA_945787445.1 uncultured Desulfobulbaceae bacterium | reverse complement strand
CTCGGTCAGCCGCCGGCCAGGCGTGCACCGAACATGGTGATAACTCCTCCCACAAATGCAACAATTCCCCGTGTGACCTTATCCTGGCCGAACCGTTGTTGCCACATATCCGGCAGTGCTACCCAGCGGAAGGTCTGTGAAGTGAGGGCCGATAGGAAGGAGCCGAACAAGACACCCAGGACAAACATCCACTGCCAATCGATCTTCGGCACAATCCAGCGGAAATAATCGAGTGATGCAACCCTCTCCGGCATGACGAGTTGTTCCAGCATACCGGCACTTCTGGCAAAGGAGGTGGAGGCGCCGAAAAAGTTACCGGTCAGCCAGGCGGAAATTACAATCAATGCACCGCATAGAGAGCCGGCCAGGTAGGGCGACCATTGGGGAGGCTCAGGTTGTTTCATTGCTCCATTCCTTTGTAATATCAATGAGATTGAAAACTGCTTTTCTCACACAAAGACGCGAAGTGAGCAAAGTTTTTTTATTTAACAACAACTTGTCTTTGCAGCTTTGCATGAGATTTTACCTTTATATTAAACTCTCATTATTAATAAATGAGTTTTTGATTAATAAATGAGTTTCTCTTCCATGTCATAGCTCCAGGGCAACCCTTCGGTGCGCCAACCGCCGCCAATCCTTTGACCATGAAAGGCGCTGTTTTCGTCTTTCAATTTTTCACCCTCAAAGCCGCCGAGAATCACATAGGCCATTTCTGCGGGCCAGCCTTCCTTGACCGTGGCACTAAGAGCCCTTGCCGCCCGGTGGCCGCTCCGGCAGAGGAAAAACAGGGTGTCGGTTTTGGGGTTAAAGCGGCCCATGACATCCTTGGTAAAATTAGGATTTTCCTTTAACTGATATTTGCCGTTCTTGAATTCATTGCTCCAGAATAATAACGGCACCAAAAAAGCGCCTTCCGGGTGGCCTACATACTGGTATTCCGGCCTAGTGCGCACATCGATAATAACCATATGAGCGGGGTCCTGCTTGATGAGTGCATATGCCTCAAGAGGGGTTACCTCCTTGCCTGGATGCGACTCCTTTGGTTTCTTGTAGACAAACACGCTCTCTGCAGCCGTCGAGCTTACACACATAATGAAAAGAACAAAAACAAGAAATCCGGTTGCATTTTTTTTGCTCATTGGACGCCTCCTTAATTATTTTCGTAAAAATTTGAAGCTCCCCGCGGCAAGCCACGGGGAATCTCCGTATGTAAGGACTTTTTAACTTTATTACATTCGCTCGTTTACCCCGCAGCAAGCTGCGGGGGATGCACTTCGCTATGCATGTTCAAATACCTTCCAAAACCGATATGCATGGTCCATTGGTTTCAAAAGAATACGCGGTAACGCACTCTTTTGCATAGCCCCACTTCTGGATTGATTTCATCCTATGACGTTCTATTTGTTCTTTTCAATTATAATTTGCAGGTGCGACAATTTGCCGCATTTTTCAAGGGCAGTGCATGATTCCATGGATACTCTTGCCAGTCAGGGAAATGAAATGATACGGAAGATTGATAGTGCCGAAACTGCTTGACACTTTGGATTGTATGATGTTGCCATTGATATATGCTGACCGATTAACCGAAAAAATCGTCACGACAAGATAGAGACACTTATGGCTGAAAACAAACCCTATTTCCCGCATTTGCCGCAGCGCCTGGAAGGGCTGGAAGACCTGGCGGAAAATCTGTGGTGGAGCTGGCACCCGGCCGCTCGCATGCTCTTTAAGATGCTTAACAGGCAGGCTTGGAAAGAGAGCATCCATAACCCCGACAAGATGCTGAAAGAATTGGCGCCTGAAGATTTTCTCGATGCTGAAAACGATGCAAATTATTTACGGCATTACGATCTGGTTATTTCCCAGTTCAAGAACTACATGGCATTTAGAGGCTGCAATGTTTTAGACGCGGAATGCGCTCTTGATCAAGGGGTTATCGCCTATTTCTCGGCCGAGTATGGCTTGCACCACTCCCTGCCCTTTTATGCCGGCGGCCTGGGATTCCTGGCCGGCGATTTTTTGAAGGAATGCAGCGACCTCAATGTGCCCTTGGTTGCGGTCGGCTTCATGTACCCGGAAGGGTATGTCAAACAACGGGTCAACGAAAGCGGCTGGCAGGAAGGCGCTGAAGAGAAACTGGAACGCGAAGCCGCGCCCATCTCAAAAGTCCTTGACAGCAAAGGTAATCATATAGTTGTTCAGGTGCCGCTCATCAATCCTCCCACCTTTGTGACCGTTTGGCGGGTTGATGTCGGCAGAGTGCCTATCTATCTGCTTGATACGGACATCGAGATAAACGAGCCCTGGAACAGAGGGATTTCAGCCCGCCTCTATACTGGTGACATTGAACTGCGCTTACGGCAGGAAATCGTCCTCGGCATCGGCGGCTCGGAAGTCCTTGAAAAACTAGGGATTAAACATTCGATAGTTCATCTTAATGAAGGACATGCCGCCTTCAGCCTCTTGGAAAGAATCAGGGACCACGTGTTGCAGGGCATGAATTTCGACCAGGCTCTCCAGCAAGTAAGCAATACTTCGATATTTACCACCCATACTCCGGTAATTGCCGGCCACGATATTTTCCCCTTTGCCTTGATGGAACGCTACTTTCATGATTATTGGCCTTCCCTGGGCATCGACCATGATTCCTTTCTCCAGCTCGGCGTGAATCCTGAAGAACCTGAGGCCGGCTTTAACATGACCTGCTTTGCCCTCAAGGTAGCAGGCAATCGTAATGCGGTCAGTAATAAGCATGGTGAAACCGCCCGGCGCATGTGGCGGAGCCTTTGGCCCGATCTACCGGAGGAAAAAATACCTATTGATCATGTCACCAACGGCGTTCATGTGCCGACCTGGATCGAGCCGAAAATGGAACTGCTCTTCAACAGATATTTCGGGACCGACTGGCTGGATGATCATGATAATCCGCTGGTATGGGAGATGATTGAGGAGATTCCCGACGACGAGCTCTGGAAGACCCATATGTGGTTGAAAATCAAGCTTATCAATGTAATACGGGAGCAGAGCCGCCAACGCTGGAGCGAAGATAAGATTAACCCGTCGGTGGTTATCACCGGCGGCACGCTTCTGGACCCTTCCGTGTTGACTCTGGGTTTTGCCAGGCGTTTTGCTACCTACAAACGGGCCAACCTGATTCTGCAGGATTATGAAAGACTAAAGATACTGGTCAATAATCGATGGCGGCCGGTGCAGTTTGTTTTTGCCGGCAAGGCCCACCCGGCGGATAATCCGGGCAAGGCTATCCTGCAAAAGATATATAATGCCTCTCGTGATCCGCAGTTGGCCGGCAGAATAGCCTTTGTAGAGGACTACGGCGAACAGTTTGCCCAGTACCTGGTTCATGGTGTCGATGTCTGGCTGAACAATCCTGTTCCACCGATGGAAGCTAGCGGCACCAGCGGCATGAAGGCCTCGTTGAACGGAGTTCCCAACCTCAGCATCATGGACGGCTGGTGGTTGGAGGGATATAACGGCAAGAACGGCTGGGCCTTTGCCCATGAAGAACGGGACGGGGACCGGGACAAGGCGGATTCCGAGATGATCTTTACCATCATAGAAAAGGATATCGTGCCCTTATATTACAGGACCTCGGAAAACGGCATACCCCACGACTGGGTAAAACTCATGAAGGCAACCATAAAAAGCACGGCAGCGCAGTTCTCCGCCCGCCGCATGGTGAAGGAGTACGCAGCGAAGTTTTACAGCCGGGCCCTGCGGAATATTTGATCTTTGATTTATTTGTATTTCTCCATAAGTTGCACATCGATCGGTTTGCTTGCTTCGCCGAAATAAATGGTTTGATGCGGAAAGGGAATTTCAATGCCTTTTTCATCAAACGCCATCTTTACCCGGCGTAAAAATTCTCTGCCCACCGTCCATTGCTGAATCGGTTTGGTTTTTATCCTGCCTTTGATCACCACGGCGGAATTATCAAATTTATCCACCCCGAATATTTCCGGCGGCTCGAGCATGAGCTGGCCGAATTTTTCATCTTCTTTGAGCCTATCGCCGACTTCCCGCAAAACCGAGACAACGTTGTCGGTTTCCTCCTTATAGGCTACGCCGATATCAAATACATAGGCGGACCAGGTTGTGGTAAGATTGCTCAGGGTATTGATCGTGCCGTTTGGAAAGACATGGACGATACCGCCCAGGTCACGAAGCACTATGGTGCGGAAGTTGATCTTTTCAACCAGACCGCCTGTCCCGTTGATAATGGCGACATCCCCCACCCGCACTTGGTTTTCAAGGATAATAAAAAAACCTGAGATAACGTCGCGCACCAGGTTCTGGGCGCCGAAACCCACGGCCAGACCCGCTATACCGGCGCTGGCCAGCACCGGTCCAACTTCAAAGCCGATTTCCTTGAGAACGATGAGGAAAACCGTGATCCACAGAGCGATAAAAAGCGCCTGCTTGATCAACCGCACAAGGGTCTCAACCCTTTTGGCCGATTCGGTCGGCGGCTCACCCTCAACCTGCCCCCGCTGCAGAAGATACTTTTCCAATCTTTTGAGCAATTTTTTTATTATGGACATGAGGAGCCAGGCGCCAAATAGAATAAGAAGCACCCTGAAACAGCTGGCAACAATAGCATCCCATTGCAGCGTTTTGAAATAATTGACAATGATGTTCATAGTTCTTTCCTCCCCAAAGACGCAATACTATCTCCAGTAATCACAATGGGCCAATTGCGATACTTAAGAATTTCCCTTCAAGCCCCTCCATTTACATATAGCCGGTCATAACCTTCCGCAATGCTTCTTTATTCAATTCCTGTTTAAAAAGCGGGCCTTGCTTCAAGACGGGAAACCGGTCCTCAAAAAGCGGTTTTTCGGTTTTCCAAATCACGCCCAAAGGGATGCGCTCCCCGAATTCAAGGGCGGTTCGCAACGCCTGATCCCGGTCGGTGGGACCATAGTCTTCCGTGAGCTGATAGCAATGCTCTTTGTACCATTTATAAGTGTTGATTTTGTTGAACGAGACGCAGGGCTGCATGATATCGACCAGCGCGGTGCCGCGATGTTTGACGGCCTGGGCCATGAGGTCCGCCAAGTGATCCAGGAATCCGGCATAGCCGCGGGCCACGAAGGAAGCGCCCATGGTCACTGCAACAGCCACTGGATTAAATGGTTCCGAGGCTGCTCCATGGGGCTGGGCCTTGGTCACGAAGCCCTGTTCCGAAGTGGGACTTGCCTGTCCCTTTGTAAGGCCATATACCCGGTTGTCGTGGACCAGGATGGTGAGGTCCAGATTTCGGCGCAGGGCGGCCAGAAAGTGATTGCCGCCTTCACCATACATGCAGCCGTCGCCGCTCTGCGCAATGACCGTAAGCTCCGGGTTGGCCAGCTTTGCGCCCTGGGCCGCGGGCAGGCTTCTGCCGTGCAGGCCGTTAAAGACATTGGCATTAAGGTAATGAGGGGTTTTGGCGGCCTGGCCGATGCCGGAAACCAGCAGCACCTGATGGGGAAGAAGGCCGCAGGATACAAGGGCCTGTTTCAAGGCGTTGAGGATTCCGAAATTGCCGCAGCCGGGGCACCAGGCGGTTTCATATTTGCCGTACTCGTCAATGGTTGCCATGCGGTTACTCCTCCGGATTTAATAAATAAGTATACGGTTCCTATATTATATCGGCAGACGGTCGAGGATATAGCGCGCCGTAAAGGGCAAGCCGTCGTAGCGCAATACATGAGCGGAAACAGCGAAACCTGTTTCCCGCCGGATAAGCCCTGCAAACTGCGCGGTGGCGTTGCCTTCAACGCAGACCACCTTTTTTGCCGAAGCCAAAAAATCGAGAAACTGAGCCGGGATCAAGGGCCACACCTGCTCAAAATGCAGGCAGGCCGAGTTTCTTCCCTGTTGCCGGAGGACTGCGACCGCTTCCTTTACAGGTCCGAGGGTGGACCCCCAGCAGACCAGGAGCAGGTCGACACTGCCCTCACCATCATAGCCGGGAGGCAGCACCTCTCCCTGCAGGCCCTGCAGTTTCCGCAAGCGCTTGTCCACCATGGCAACGCGCACCTCGAGATCTTCGGTGATATGGCCGTCCTCATAATGTTCATCACTGTCCGCAACAACAAGGTGGTCAGGAACTCCGGGCAGCAGCCTGGGCGAGATGCCGCTTTCTGTAACCGTATAGCGCTTGTATCGCTGGGGTCCCAAATGCTGATCAGTTCCGGTCCGGACCGGAGAGATTTTCTCCACATCAAATGGAGGAATAGCCCGGTAAGAATCGGCCAGAAACTGGTCGGTCAGTAGGAAGACCGGCGTCTGATAGCGTTCGGAGGTCTGCAGCGCCGTCTGGGTCAACCTGTAACATGACTCAAGGGTAGCGGGCGCATAAACGGCCCGCGGGAATTCACCGTGGCCCGCATGGAGGACAAACTCCAGATCACCCTGCTCGGTGCGGGTAGGCAACCCGGTTGCTGGGCCGGGACGTTGGCCGACTACCACCAGGAGCGGTGTTTCGGTCATACCGGCAAGGCTGATTCCTTCGACCATCAGGGCAAAACCACCGCCTGAAGTGACCACCATGCTGGGGGCGCCGGCAAAGGAGGCGCCGATGGCCATATTGACGGCGGCAATTTCATCTTCGGTCTGCTCCACCACAACTCCCATGACATCGGCATGGGTGATGAGGTTGAGCGCAATGGAGGTGGACGGAGTCATGGGATAGAAGGAACAGAACCTAACGCCGCCGGCCAGGGCGCCCAGCGCAATGGCGTCATTACCGTTCAGCATGAGCCGGTCCCCTTGGTCTTGGCCGCCAGACATAGTAAAGAGATCCTGCGGAACATGGGCCGTAGCCCATTGATAGCTTTTGTCCAGGATCTCCTTGTTTTCCGGCAATGTTTCAGGATGTTTTTTGCCGATCATGCCCTCCACCGCCTGAAAAAGCATGTCAGGGGGCAGCCCTAGAATATTGCCCAGCAGGCCGAACGCCACGGTGTTCCACAGTCGTTCCGGGCCGAGATCTGTAAACGGCGCTCCTATGGTGTCGGCGGCATCGGATGCGAAACCGCTGTCTGTAATAATTCGGCCCTTTTCCGTGAGCTGTTCACGGTGGAGGTCTATAGTTTCCCGGTTGAGCGCCACCAGAATATCGATGGAACCCCGGGGGGCGAGCCGTCTTTCGGTGGAGACCCGGACGGCAAAGGTGTTATGGCCGCCCCGAATGCGGGATTGATAGCCCTGAGTGACCAATATTTCGTAGCCGGCCCGCACCAGCACCTTGCTGAGCAATTGCCCGATGGTTACCAGCCCCTGTCCGGCCTCGCCGCCAATGACAATATTTACATCCTGTGGCACGGTCATATCCTCTGTATCTTTCGCAACACAAACTACTTTTTATGAAAAGGCTAGAATCAATCATCTTTGCATGTCAAGAGGAAAGGCATAAAAGACTTGTAGAGGGTAGGAAACTCGTTAAACCCCACAGTGCTTTTCATAATCACGGCACTACCCAGAGCGCCGCCTTGTCGATATCGCGCAGGAGCCTCTTGCATTTTTCGCCGATCAACCAGTCGGTTACTCCTTTTTTCCTGCTCCTCCCTGTCCAGCCGATGGCGACTGCTCCATATTTCTTTTTTTCGATTGTATCCAGGATGGTTTTCACAACTGTTATGGACTTAACGGTGAGAGATGAAATTCTCTCTGGCTCGATGCCGTATTCCAGCAACACCCTTGTTGCTTCGCCAAACATCTTTTCCTGGTAAATATCCGCTTGCCCTTTATTGACATGGAATAGGGTGACGTTATGGCGAGGTTCTTCCTGCAGCATATAGCCGACATGGTCCGCGGCCCGCATTCCTGCGGGTGATCCATCCAGGGTTAGAAGGATACCCTTTCTTTCCTCCTCCGGATCCCGGCAAAACCACAAGGGAAACTCCAGGTCCCTTGCCAATATTTCATTGCTCACATTGCCGGTGATTATATCTTCAAGGAACGAGGAGCTTCTCCTGCCCAGCACAACCGCATCGTAGCGACCGGCCCTGCCCTCGGCCAAAATATCCGTTACCGTACTGCTCTTTTTGGGCTTTATTTTCATGGTAAGCTGCGCAGACGCATATCCTCGCTGCATGAGATAACTGGAACACTTGTGCATGATTTTCTCCGCCTCTCCGGTTTGGGCCTTGTCGGTCGTTTCTTTTTCGTCACCCCATCCCGCGGCCATGTCATGAAAATTTGAAGAGCGGGAGGGGGCGACATAAAAAAGCGTGATATCGACCGGTTGTCGATTCTGAAAAAAAGCACCAACAAAACGAACTCCCTGGCGGCAACTGGCAGAATCGCGAACGGCAATCATGAGGTGTTTATTGGGCATAGGATCTCCTCCTTATGTTTTTTAGTAAATGGAACAATTCTTACTGCGGCTTAATGATAGCTTTTTCATTCCCCAAAAAAATGCTTGGCAAAAAGGAATTATATTTTTCTTACCCCATTTTGACTGTAGATTGTACTTTGTGATTTTCATAAAAATGCACAGGAGAATTACCATGAAACAAATCAGTAAATATTTTATCCAGGGCCTTCTGTTCATCGTGCCGGTTTTTGTCACGTTGTATGTGATCTTTTTTCTTTTTGTCAAAATAGACCGGCTGCTCGGCCTACCCATACCAGGGCTGGGCGTGGCAATGACTCTCGCATGTATCACCCTGATCGGTTTTTTCGTCTCCAATGTGCTGACGTCAGGGGTGGCACGGCTTGTAGACACAATGTTTGCCAGGCTCCCTCTTGCCGGAAATCTCATTATCGTGGCTGCAAAACAAGTTGTACCGCTGCATGCTGAGCCGGGAGATGTCATGAAGTTCATCGTTTCCGGCGGCGTGACATCTCTAAAGAGAAAGTAAACTAAGTGGATCATTCTTCCCGCTGCCCTTCAATTCTTCTATCTTTTTTTATTAGAATAAGCGGCACAAGCACCCCTACAGCGAAACCAATGGCAAAGGTGCCGAAGAGCAATATGGCGCGCGGCATTTTCAGGGTGGCGAAAAGTATCCTGGTTTCCACAGGTTCAGTGTTCTGAAGGATAATAATCAATCCCAAAATACCCAATATGACCATAAAGATGAGTTTTGTTCGTTCCATGTGCCCCCCTGAAATCATTATAGTTTCTGTAATCATAAATCCTGATTTTTTTAAATACAATGAGAACTTGCGGGCTGTATACCAATCCAAGAATTTGCCCGAGGATGGAGCAAGTCCCTCATCGACCCAAAGACAGAGTCCTACTTTCTCATCCAAACATGGACAGCCTTGTGGTTCACAGCTGTTGGCATACTTTTTTATTTACATAAGGAAACAAACATGCTTGACAGGACTAATTTTACATTGATACGATTTGCCAATACAAAAAGTAAAGACATTGCCTCTTCCTATGCAACAACGGTATCAGGCACTGTTCCAAGTCTTTACTGTATGTATTTCCTTACGTTTATCCTTCCTGGGGAGGAGAAAACGATATCCATTCTAAACCCTTTAC
>CALZHT010000110.1 GCA_945787445.1 uncultured Desulfobulbaceae bacterium | reverse complement strand
TCCTGGCGCCAGCCATAGGATACGGCCCGCAGCAGGGCGATGAGAGTGGTGGGGGTTGCCAGAATTACTCTTTTCTCGACCCCGAACTCAATCAATTCCGGATTCTGCTCCAAGGCGGCGCTGAAGAAGTTTTCACCGGGAAGGAACAGAACAACAAACTCAGGAGTGGGATGGAATTGCTCCCAGTATGACTTACCGGCCAATTGGATGAGGTGGTTGCGGACCTGCTGGGCATGTTCTTTAAGCTTGGCCATTCTGGTTTCTTCGTCCCTTGCCTCATGGGCTTCGAGATAGGCCATGAGGGCTGCTTTGGAATCCACCACTATATTTTTGCCGCCGGGCAGCTTGATGATCATATCCGGTCGCAACCGGCCGTCCTCAGTGTTTACAGATTCCTGTTGCATAAAATCGCAATATTCCACCATGCCGGCCAATTCGACCACCCTACGAAGCTGGATTTCCCCCCAGCGTCCCCGCACCGTTGGAGCGCGCAGTGATTTGACCAGGTTGGCGGTTTCGTTCTGCAACTGGGCCTGGGTGGTGGCCATGGATTTTACCTGTTCGGAAAGGGTGGCGTACGCTTCGGTGCGTTTCTGTTCGATTTCCCTGATTTGGGTGTCTACCTTGTGCAGTGATTCTTTGAGCGGTTTGACCATCTGGTCGATGGCCTGTTTGCGCAGCTCCAGTTCGGTTTTTGATTTTTCCTGGAAGCTACCCATTGTTTCTTTGGCCAGTTCAAGGAAACTCTGGCTGTTGTTTTTGAAGATATCTTGAGACAAGGCCTTGAAGGAATTGGAAAGTTCCTGCTTCGCTTCATGTAAGAGCGCCAGTTTCTCCTCAGCCCGTTTTTTTTCTTCCACCATCCGGCTTTCAAGCTCAGCGATTCTGGCTTGCAGTCCACTGTTTTCCGCCTGATATCTGTCCAGATTCTCTTCAGCTTGGAGGACGGAACCTTTCAGGCCCGCCAGGGTTTCGTCCTTGGCACTCAGCCGTTCGGTCAACACAGCACATTCGGTCAATGCCTCTGCTCTTGCAGCATTTACAGTGGCAGCAAGCTTGTTTCTCATGATGTACCAGATAGCTGTCCCGCCAAGGAGAGCGCCAGCCAGCAGAAAAAGTGCAAGATAGGGTAGATTTTCCACGTATTTATTCCAATTGTAGTTTTTAATTTTTTTGCGAAGGGAGAAAAGGATCGCAAAAGAAAAATTTTATGAAAGTAAATCCTCTTCATTGACATAGGTCAAGGAAGAATTATAATTCTACAATTATTTATTGAAAGATAAATGGTTAGTAGTTTTTTGAGAATTATTATCATTTTTTACCTAATTACTACTAAAACTCAGCTATTTTTTATTCGCGCATAAGAATCCCTTGTCATTTAGAGCACAATGAGAAATCTTCCTGCCCCAGGAAAAGATTTCTCACGTTCGTTCGAAATGACAGACATAGTAAAAATCAACAGGTTATGATTTGTCTCGTTTAAGTAGGTGAGAAATGAAGGTAATCAGAAGATTTTTTATTAAGGCATTAAAAAATACTATGACAAAAGGATAATAAATTACAGGAAATTGTTAACCGGCGATATGTAACTACTAAATTAATTTGTAAGCGATCACAGGTGCTGCAGATGCGCGAAAGAGGACTATTCGCCATAGCCCCTCTATGCGAATAGGCCGATGACAAAGCAGATGCGGTAGCTGTGATCGCTTACACAAAAGGAGGAAATTTATGTTGAAGGATGGCGAAAAAGGCGCGGTGCTGCAGAGGGACAAGGAAACCTATGCAATAGTGCCGCATTTGCCTTTGGGTATGATAACCCCGGACCAGTTACGGAAGATAGCAGATGTGGCCGAAAAATTTGATGCAGCAGCTCTCAAGATCACCAGTGCGGCACGGATAGCCATTATAGGCCTTAGGGAAGGGGATGTTGATCTTGCCTGGCAGGAACTGGGCATGGACCCGGGCGCTGCGGTGGGCATGTGTGTGAGAAGCATTAAGGCCTGTCCCGGCACTTCAGTATGCAGATTAGGCCAACAGGATGCCCTTGAACTTGGCAGAGATCTTGATGAAAAATATCACGGCTATAAGGTTCCCAGTAAATTCAAGATCGGTGTCTCAGGATGCCCAAACCAGTGCGCCGAGTCAACCATCAAGGACTTGGGGTTTATCGGCAGAAAGAATGGCTGGACCGTGGTGGTGGGTGGAAATGCCGCCTCCAAACCGCGGTTGGCCGAAAAGCTGGCAAGTGATCTTTCAACCGAGCAGGCCCTACACGTGGCTGACAAGATTTTTGCCTATTACCGTGAAAACGGCAAAAAGGGTGAGCGACTCGGCAAATTTATTGACAGAACCGGCTTTGATGCCTTCAAGTACAGTGTTCTTTCCTAAGAATATATGAAGAAAAACATAGGGAGAATTTTGGCAGAAGGCACAAAGGCAGAAGGTGTTGAGGCGCTTGGGGCGGAGGAGCAGGTTTTCTGATTTCGAAATAGAAGGTGCGCCTCCCTCAATTACAAGCTTGACAAGCAAGATATTTCGGCTATATTTCGAAGTTTATCTGAACTAAATGGGCCTATAGCTCAGTTGGCTAGAGCCACCGGCTCATAACCGGTCGGTCCCTGGTTCGAGTCCAGGTAGGCCCACCAGCAATGAACGCAGTAAAAGAGAAAGAATATTGATTGTCAGTTTCAAAAAAAAACTAATTTCGAAACGTATCTATCCAATGGGAGTGGGAAAACTCCCATCGGTTTAGGCAAAAAAGGTGCAGCCAAAAAGGTTTGTGCCTTTTTTTATTTGTTTTGCAGGGGTTTACTAATCGTCACTGGACAACCTCGATGATTATTGAAGATTTACTTTCAGTCTTAAATGAAATGGCATCATTCAGCCTCGCTGAGTCGTGGGATAATGTGGGACTTATGGTCGGTGATCCCGGCATGCCGGTAACCGGCATCCTTGTGGCCCTTGATCCGACGGAGGATGTTCTTGCGGAAGCCATTGACAAAGGATTAAATACCATTGTCACCCACCATCCTCTGATTTTCCACGCGCTTAAGACTGTGCGTACAGATAGATTCATGGGGCGATTTCTTGCCAAGGCCCTTGCCGGAGAGGTTGCGGTAATTTCCTGTCACACCAACCTGGATATGGCCGCCGGCGGGGTGAACGATGTGCTCGCTGCCAAGCTCGACTTGCAGGATATTGAACCTCTGGTGGCGAAAAAAAATGACCCCAGCTTCATGAATGATAATGGGCCCCAGGCCCAAACCATCGGTTTTGGCCGCATAGGCCGTTTGCATTCCTGTCTGGCCGGCAGAGAATTTCTGGACCGGCTCTTTACGGTATTGGAATTAGATGCGATTCAAGTCGCCGGCCGGCTTCCCGATGAGATCGAAACTGTGGCTGTATGTGGAGGCAGCGGTTCAGATCTGGTTGAAGAAGCATTTTTACGGGGGGCTCAGGTCTATGTGTCCGGTGAAATTAAGCACAGTGTAGCGAGATGGGCTGAAGCCCATGGCTTCTGCGTGGTCGATGCAGGACATTATGCCACTGAAAATATGGTGGTGCCATTACTGGTTTCATCACTTTCCGACACTTTGGAACAAAAGGGGATGGAGACAGATGTTCGAGCAACGACCATGCAGTCAAGCCCCTATCAATATTATTATAAGGTAGATAAAGCTATTGTTATCCAATAAACCACTTGAGATATGTTTGAGGAGAGTACATTGAAAGAAGACATCAAAAGTCTCAGGGAGCTGCAAGCCATTGATATTCAGGTGCTTAATATTGATGAGGAGATGGCTGCCAGCACTGCTGAGCTGGAAAAAAGAGAAACCACTATTGAAGAACGAAAAACCACCATTGCCACACTTGCCGATAGAATAGAGGGCGCGGATGTCAGGAGACGGGAGCTGGAAGCAGAAATTGAAGACAGCGTGGACCGCATCAAAGACCGTCAGACAAAATTGATGAACGTCCAGACCAATCGGGAATACCAGAGTCTTTTAAAAGAAATTGATGAGATAAAAAAGGGCAACAAACAGAAGGAAGATGAGGTTGTTCGTCTGATGGAGCAGGTTGAAGTCCTCAAGGTAAGCCAGGAAGAGCAAAGTACTCTGTGCGAGGCTGAGGAAAAGCTGCTGAATGAAGAATTGGCGCGCATAAAAAAAGCGAACAAGACCCTGAATTCCGAAAAAACGAAGATCCTAAAATCCCGTGATGCAAAGGCCAAGAAGGTGAAGGCTGGTGCTCTCAGAAAATATGATATTCTCCGGGAAAAAAGAAATGGCATGGCCGTTGTCCGAGTTAGCCGGGGAGTTTGCCATGGCTGCTATATGAATCTGCCGCCACAGCTATACAATGAACTTATGAAAGAGGAAAAGCTTCTCACCTGCCCCACCTGCAACCGCATGATTTTTTATATGGCGGAAGAGGACTAAACGGGACAGAAGGGTTGTGAAGGACTCCGCTGGTATTAAAAATAATAATATTGAAGTAGGTGTGCTTCGCTCGCTGGCGATCAAAATACCAACGCCCTTACTACAGGATTATTTTCCGGGAATCCCGCCGGAAGATGTGCGGGAGTTAATGATCGAAGCCGCTGATTACCTGGCAGAATCAGGGTGGCATCCGGGATCCCTTCTGGAGTCAGGCATTCGCAAAACCGAGTCTTCCTCCTCAATAAATAAAGATCACCCAATGCTTACTCTATTCACAGATGGTGCTTCCCGGGGTAATCCGGGCGAGGCTGGGGCTGGGGTGCAAATCCTTGACAACCAGGGCAGGGAGTTGGCAACCTTGGGGAAATATCTCGGGCAATGCACCAATAACATGGCGGAATATCATGCGCTGATTTTAGGCCTTGGCGAAGCTCGGAAGCTTGGCAATCGTAAGATTTCAATTTATCTTGATTCTGAGTTGATTGTCAGGCAGATTGAAGGGAGGTATAAGGTTAAGGACACTAAACTTAAGCCATTGTTTGCCAAAGTCCGGGAGCTGCTGGCCGGTTTTACGACATGGCAGGTGAACCATGTGTCCCGCAGCGAAAACATGAGGGCGGATGCGTTGGCCAACCAGGGAATAGATGATCATCTCGCCGGCCGCTCTAAAAAATGAAACCAGGAAATTACTCATACAAAAACAGAAAATGAATTTGGAGTGGGCGCATGATCGCTACCCGTTATCGGGGTAGAGGAAAGTCCGAACTCCATAGGGCAGGGTGGTTCGTAACACGAACTGGGGGTAACCCTAAGGAAAGTGCCACAGAAAAAATACCGCCCCGCTTAGGCGGGGTAAGGGTGAAATGGCGAGGTAAGAGCTCACCGCTTCCATGGTGACATGGAAGGCATGGTAAACCCCACCCGGAGCAAGACCAAATAGGGAGACATCCGAGGGCTGCCCGTCCGACGTCTCCGGGTAGGTCGCTAGAGGTGTCGGGTGACCGGCATCCCAGATAAATGATCATGGTCCCGCTTCGGCGGGATACAGAATTCGGCTTATAGCCCACTCCTTTTTTTGCCATGGCAGCAAACGCATCAGCTATCATACCTGCAGGCGGCATAGGCCGCCGCATGGGCCTTTCGCAGCCCAAGCAGTTTTCTCAGCTTGGCGGCATTCCCGTTATAGTCCATACTATCCTCAAGTTTCAGCAAACGAGCCTTATTGACGAAATTATCCTTGTTGTTCCGGGCGATTTCATTGACCTGACCACCGAACTGGTGAAGCAATATCACTTAAACCGGGTAAGGCGGATTATTGCCGGCGGTAAACTGCGCCAGGACTCGGTCAGGGCCGGACTTGAGCATTTATCAGATACTGCCGATTGTGTGCTGGTCCATGATGGCGCCAGGCCTCTTGTAGATCCAGGGCTCATAGAAGAATGTATCCGCCAGGCCTATGAATATGGCGCCGCCATGGCTGCAATCCCGGTAAGGGATACCTTGAAGGCTGTATCTTCCGAAAAGAAGATCCTCAGGACCGTTGACAGGAAAGGGCTCTGGCAGGCCCAGACTCCACAAGCGGCAAGGCTTGATCTGCTGGAAAAAGCCTTTGCGGCAGCAGAGCAACACGGTTTTGTCGGCACTGATGAGGCATCCTTGCTGGAACATATCGACACACCGGTGACAGTGGTGGAGGGCTCTGAGAGGAATCTGAAGATAACCTGTCCGGAGGATTTACATATCGCTGAGGCCCTGCTTATGGATAAAGAGAAAAGTAACGATAGTATGAGCAATTTGCGGATCGGGCACGGTTATGATGCCCATCGGCTTGGGGCGGAAAGGCCCCTTGTCTTGGGAGGTGTTGCCATTGACCATTCCCAGGGTCTACTTGGCCACTCTGATGCTGATGTACTTACCCATGCTCTGTGTGATGCAATTCTCGGCGCAATCTCGAGTGGAGATATCGGCCTCCATTTTCCTGATACCGACGACCGCTTCAAAGGGATATCCAGTCTCAAGTTGCTTGACCATGTTATTGAAATGGCCCATGCAAAGGGGTACCGGCTGGTTAATGGTGATTTGACCATAATTGCCGAAAGGCCGAGGCTCAGCCCCTATTATCCGCAAATGTTGGAATATCTCGCCAAAAGCTGCAGAGTGCAGCCTGCAGCGCTCAACCTGAAGGCAAGCACCACCGAAAAAATGGGTTTTGCCGGCCGTGAAGAGGGGATAGCCGCCCATGCCGTAGTTTTGCTGCAGTATGACCCATCCCTTGGCAGGTAGAAACTCCTCCAAGATCATGGTATCCTCCAGGTAAGCTAGAGTCTCGTTACCTCCTTGGTAGCCTATTGATTATGTTTGGCAACATGGAAATTGATCTGCGTATTAATGCCGGTGGCCACTTTTTGGCTGAAGACTTTATCCTGCATGCTTGATATGAGGAGAATCCAGTCTTCGCGGGTACGGGTGTTGTAGCTTTTCGACCGTCCTTCCGGATGGCATTTGCTGCATTCCCCGAACACATCCATTTCGCGCCGCTCCCTTTCCGAGTGGAAGATTATCAACTCATCAATGTCCGGCTTGGATTCATCTGCGGCAAATTTTTCACTTGCCAGGATTTTAAGGGAATATTTGGCCCCGGTGCTCATGGAAGCGGCACGGGTGAGATATATATGGCATTGCTTGCACTGTCCCTCAAAAAGGCTTGCCATTATGTTTTCCTGCTTTTGGTGAAAATTTGTCAGGATTGTGATTTTTTCATCATTAATGAGGGTGGGTGCTTTTTCCTGCATTTTTTTAACGGTTGCCAGCCATTCTTCTTCCGTCATACTGCGTCTGAAAATCCTTGCCGCCGTGTGGCAGGCCAGGCATGTTTCTCTGAAAACCTCCAGTTCGGTCTTTTGCCGTTTCGCATGAAATGCCACCAGGCGGTTGACTTCGTCGTCAGTCATCAAACCACGGCTGTAGGCCTGCATCTTTTTAATGGTCTTCTGCCAGGCCTGTTCGTCTTTATATACAAACATTGATCTTTCCAGTTCATGGCAGGATGAACATTTCTCCACAAAGAGGGTAAGTGCTTCCGGATCAATGCCGTAGTCTTCCAGGACGTTACTGAAAGCGCTTTGCATGCTTTTTTTAAGCGCGAGTTGATGTTCCCGCATATGGTAATTGATGATGAGCTGAACATCTTCATCCTTGATAGTGTTGCCGGCCTTTTCCTGCATTTTTTTTATAATAATCCGGGCCTGCGCAGGCGTCAGGGCCTTTTGCACAAATCTGCCGCCCGGGTGGCATTTCTGGCATTTTGATTTGAAAACAGCAGTCTCTTTTTTCTGGCGCTCAACATGGAATTTAACGAGCTGTTCGATTTCCTCACTGGTAATATCTGCCTTGTTTTTATCCCGCATTCGACTAATGGTATTGATCCAGGTTTCTTCATCCCTAAACGCGCTGATCACCCTCCGCAGCCCATGGCATTTCTGACATTCCGCCTGAAAAAGATCGGCCCCGCTTCTCGTCTCATCTTCCATGGCAGTTTTTTTTATCCCTTCCTGGCAGGAAAGCATCAAAAATATGAGAGCAAGAGAAAACATGAAGGGATATATTGCGCTGGAATTTCTGACAGCATGGCATATGTTTATGATGGCCGTTTTTGTTTTCAAAGTTACCTCCCATTGATAGTAAAAGACGGAAGTGGTAAATGTTCATGAATGGACTGCACAGATTACCAAAACCAGCAACTTGATTATAATAGGAAATACTGTAAACATGTCAACTGGAAGTAACAAAGTTATTACCAATTTTTGATATTGCCGTTTGCCATAGTGGAAATTTCGACTATGATTTGCATTCCAATTAAACGCTTACGAGGGAGTTCGCGATGACCCATAAAATAAGCGCCATTTGTATCTGGTCGGTTTGTCTCACGGTTTTTATGGTATTTCACCCTTCCAGTCCCCAGGCCAAAGATGGTATCTTTGCCGTTGACCGGGAATTCTATCCCTATTATCCGTCCCTCATTAAATGGAACAGATCCAAAGCTCCCTTTACTCCTCCGGAAAATTGTGCAGGCTGTCATCCGGACCAGTATGAACAGTGGACCGGATCCATGCATGCTCTGGCGTTTAAAGATCCCGTTTATCAGGGTGAGCTCAACAAGGCGGTGAAGGCTGTGGGGCATGAGGTCGCCCGGCAATGCGAAGGCTGCCACTCACCCATTGGTGTGGTTACCGGTGAAGTCAATAAGCCCGGGCTGGCCGGGCTCTCTTCTTTGGCAATAAATGGTGTCTCCTGTGATGTCTGCCATTCCATAAGCGGTGTTACCCACTGGCAAACCCCTTCCCATGAGCCGGAAAACGGATCCTTTATTCTCACCCCGGGAATTGAAACCGAAAATGGAACCGTCCTGGTCAAACGGGGGCCATTT
>CALZHT010000109.1 GCA_945787445.1 uncultured Desulfobulbaceae bacterium | reverse complement strand
AGCAATGACGCTGTGTGAGGTGTCATGGCAAGAAGTTGGTACCTAAAGCAGGAGGTTGTTTTGTTCTCGATACTTGAAATCATTGACATTGCTATTCAATTGGAAAAGAACGGAGAGAAATTGTATCGTCAAGCAATTCATCTCGGTGCAAATGATGAGTTAAAAAAATTATTGGCGTGGATGGCGGACGAAGAACATCGTCATGCTGAATGGTTTGCCAATCTTAAAAAAGAAGCTGAAGAGGACGAGGACGATCTTTTTGACCAGGAAATGAGCCGGGCGCTTATCGACCAGTTCATTCGCGAGCAGGTCTTTTCTCTCAGAGATATCAATTTTGTCAACGTAAAGAGCGTCGATGAGTTATTTCCCATATTTATAGAATTTGAGGAAGACACCTTTCTCTTTTATGAAATGTTAAAAGCTTTTTTACATAAAGAGGAAGACACAAAGATGTTGGAACGCATCATGAATGAAGAAAAGTCTCATATAAAAAAGCTTCAGGAACTACAGGCAACTTTTCATTGAAACGACAATATGACCTTGGTACCATAGTCATGTGGTCGTTTTAATTACTTGTAATATACTGGAGCCTCACAATGAAGAGCAGAGTGTCAAAATCAAAGTTTAAGCCCCATGCCTTGAAATATTTCCGCCAGGTACAGGAAACCGGGGAGGAGCTGATCATTACCGATCATGCAAAACCGGTTTTAAAGATCGTACCCTTTACAGAAGATCCGTTGGAAGAGATAAAACAGTTGCGGAACTCGGTGATTAAACTTACTGATCCTACAGAGCCGGTTGCTCAGGAAGATTGGGAAGCTTTGAAATGATTCTATTAGATACGCATATATGGCTGTGGTGGGTAAGCAACCCTGAATTGCTGTCAAAAAAGGCGGAAAAGGCCATTACCAAAGCGGTATTGCAGGAAGCTCTATATATTTCAAGTATTAGTGCCTGGGAAGTGGCAATGCTGGTTAAGAAGGATAGGTTGCAATTGACCTTGGAGGTGCAGGACTGGATACGAAAAACCGAAGCATTGCCCTTTGTTAATTTCATCCCGATAGACAACAATATCGCTGTAAAATCGGCAACTCTGCCTGGAAAGATTCATGATGATCCTGCCGATCGCATTATCATAGCCACTGCATTGAATATAGGGTGCAGTATTGTGACAAAAGACAGAAGAATTCTAGCCTATTCAAAGGTTAAGACGATCTGGTAACAAAATAACAGTCTTAAAAGTCTCTTTATATATCAATCCGGTTTCTGACTTTTTTCTTTTTTTAGTGCTTTCTTTAGGGCCTGGTGATGGACATCGCCGGCATAATGGAGGGCGCTTTTGCCGGAGATGGGGTCAAAGGCTGACGGATCGGCGATGCAGAGGTACTGCACCTCGCGGGCCACGGCAGCCAGGGCCTCTTCCACCGTGAGACCAACTATCTGGGAGATTATTTCCCAGGTGGCGCCGCAGGATGCGCCGCGCAGGACCTTGAATTTGGTGATCCGGTTGTTTTCCGTTTCCACTTCAAACTCAGGAAAGCCGAAATATTTACCGTAAGCCCCCAGTCCCTTATGGCGGCCAAGCCCGCAACAAGTAAATGGGGTAAGAATCCCTTTGATCTTTTTCCCTGCCGCGATCATGGGTATCTCTTTTTTTTTACATATCTCAGCCAGATAGTCGGCCAGATCAGGGTGTTTCAGGAAACAGAGGACAAGGTCTGCTGAAAAGTCCTCGGTGATATATTCCTGCGGGTCGTCGATCAGTTCAGGCAGACCAGCGGTAATATCAACCACATTGGTGATTTGAATATCCCGGCCGTATTTCCTGATGCCTTTCATTTTTACTTCCCCAGATCCCTGTTCCTGAAAAACGACGATCCGAGTGGGATGGGCAGGTGACGGTTTTTTTGATTGCTTGGTTGAGGTCATAGGAAGTCCAAAGTGGAAAGTGGAACAAAGCTATCTAGGCACATAACTTCAGGATGGATTCAATTCTTTCCTGATTGTATTCACGGAGTCGCCATATTTTGGCAAGCCCCAGTCCGTTTTCAGCAATCACCGGAATATCAAGGTCTGGAACGCCAAGCATGGCAAGGCTTGTCGGGCTGTTGATATTGTCAAACCAGTTTTTAAGAGACTTCACACCTTCTGCGGCTTTATCTGATGGACTTCCTGTGGTAATATTAAACACACGTTCGGCGAACTGCGCCAGTTTTTCCGGATTCTGTTGCGCCTGGTAGGTCATCCAGCCGGGCACCACCACGGAGAGGCCGGCGCCATGGGGTACATCATAGAGGGCGCTTAAAGAGTGCTCGATCATATGCATGGGGAAGCCGACCATGCCCAGGCCTGCTCCGGTCCAGCCGTTTAAGGCCAGGGTGGCGCACCACATGAGATCAGCCCTGGCATTGAAGTTTTTTGGATCAGCAAGCACCCGGTTGCAGCTTTCCATGATATTGATAACAAGTCCCTCCATAAATCGGTCCTGCACCGGGGTTTCCGGGTCTTGTCCCGTGAAATAATACTCCAGGATATGGGCGATTGCATCAACTGCACCATAGGCAGTATAATCCGGTGGCACTGTAAAGGTGGCAGTTGGATCGAGAATGGAAACCCTGGGATTGAGGTTTTTGTTGCCCACCCCATACTTCTGGTTGGTCTCCTCATTGGTCACCACCATGCCGCCGTTCATTTCAGAGCCGGAAGCGGCCAAGGTCAGCACCGTGGTGAGCGGCAGGGCGTTTTTGACACTTTTTTTACCAATGAAGAATTTCCAGACATCATGATCAACCACAGCGCCGGCAGCAATTGCTTTGGCGCTATCTAAAACACTGCCTCCTCCTACTGCAACCACGACATCAACCTTGTTTTGTTTGGCACACTCAATGCCTGTCCGCACATGGCTGAGCACGGGATTGGATTTGACGCCGCCATGTTCCACCACAGTAACACCTGTTTCATTGAGGGAAGTCATAACCTGATCATACATGCCGCTTTTTTTTATGTTTGATTTGCCGTAAACCAGCAGGGCTTTTTTGCCGAAAGCCGCTGTTTCAGGGCCAATTTGCCGGACAGTATCTCTACCGAAAATTATTTTTGTCGTATTGTGCAAAACAAAATTCTGCATGGTGGAGCCTCTTTTTTTGAAAAATTGTCTAGGAGAAAAGAACACACATATTTACTGCTACCCAGAATTAAATGGAAACCGATGGAGATGACAACTAAAATCTAGGGTAGGGGATAATGACTGTGAAGAGGTTTTGATAATGCGTTGGCAAGGGCAATGTATTTTTCCACCGAAACGTTTTCCGCCCGTACCTTTGGAGGAATAGCCGTCTTTTCGAGCGCCTGCAGTATATTGTCTTTATTCACTTGCTGAAGACCTGCTGATAAGGCGTTCACCAGGGTTTTGCGGCGCTGCTGGAAGGCGCTCCGTACTATTTTTCGGAGCAGATCGCCATTAAAATCAGGAAGCTTTGCTATTTTTTCCGGCTTGGGATGAAACACAATGCGCACCACCTGAGAATCAACCTTGGGGCGGGGATGGAACTGTCCAGGCCCGACCTCCATGAGAGTTTGGATCGCGGCACAGCTGTTAAAGATAACCGAAAGTATTCCGTAATTCTTGGTGTTGATCGTGGCAGTGAGTCTTTGGGATACCTCTTTTTGGAGCATCAGGACCGCCCAGGCGATATCGTCTTGGTGATCGATCAGCTTGAACAAGAGGGGCGTGGAAACGGAATAGGGCAGGTTTGCCACGATCTTTACCCTGGCCCCAGTCTGCTCGGCAAGTTTTCTGAAATCAGCCTGCAGAATGTCTTGATGGATGAGTTGGACGTTTTCCGGAAGATCTTGCTGTTCCTCGTGCCAGGCAACGATCCCTGCATCTATTTCAAGGCCGATTACCTTTGCGGCCGTTTCCGCCATTGGCTGTGTCAGGGCACCAAAACCTACGCCCAGTTCGACAACGGTATCTTCCTCGGTGATCCCAGCCATTCTGGCTATTTTTTCAGCAGTGGCTCGGTGGATAAGGAAGTTCTGCCCCAGTTTTTTGTGAGGTGCAAGTTTTTTTTCGGCTAAAAGTTGTTTGATGTTACGTGGGTTGGACATTGTTGTTGGATTTTGAGGAGAGATTTAGTTTTGCCTGTCTTTTTCTTTGCATGGTGAGGAAATATTTACATGTCAGTACATAAGCGATCACGGTAAAAGGCAGGGCCAGAATGCACCCACCCGTAACCAGGGCGAATATAGTCTCAAGACCTAATTCACCAATAGCATGTAATATCTCCAAAAAACCTGAACCTGAATGGATAAAGTCCATAAGGGATTGGATTCGGCCCCAGGAAAGGTCACGCGGTGTGATCCAGTTGCCGATTTTCCACGCTAGAAAATATTGCAGAAAAAATGTTAAAGGATTGCTTACAATCACTGAGGCAATCAGGCCTGCCAGTTTACTGCCCCGTAAAATGATAGCAAAGAGGAGGATCAGAATGGTATGCAAGGGGATGGTCGGTGTTATGCCGATAAAAGTCCCCACCGCAACTCCCCTGGCCAGGAAGTGAGGGTCGCCCTTAAGACGCATGAATTTCAGCTTATAAAACCTGGCGGTCCTCCGCGGCTGGATTTTGAGTTGGCTTTTCTTACGATTATTCATTGTGGCGTTCTTGAATAGACATCCATGTCCAAGGATAGCGTTTTTTCAGTTGAAAATCGATAGAATCCTGCCAAGGCTATCATTGCAGCATTGTCTGTACAAAAATCAGGGGGCGGAACGTAAACCTTGCATCCCTCTTTAGTGCCTTTGTTGACTAAATTTTCACGAAGCCTGGGATTTGCCGCCACACCACCGGCCAGGACAACATTGTCTGTTTTCTGCAACCGGGCGGCACGCAAGGTTTTTTCGGTGAGGATCTCCACTACGGCCTCCTGAAATGAAGCGCAGATATCCGGAATGTTGAGTTTTTCGCTCTTTTGCTTTTGCAGACGGACAAAGTTTGCCACCGCTGTTTTGATCCCGCTGAAGCTGAAATCAAGGCTGTCCTTTT
Source organism: uncultured Desulfobulbaceae bacterium (assembly GCA_945787445.1). Taxonomy (GTDB): domain Bacteria; phylum Desulfobacterota; class Desulfobulbia; order Desulfobulbales; family CALZHT01; genus CALZHT01. Next base: position 12,066 of record CALZHT010000109.1, on the reverse strand, counting down.
CGAGCCAGGCCCTTGGAAAATCTATGGCGCGAGGATTTCCTGTTGCACTCCGTTCACTAATCACAGGTCCGCCAGGATAGCCGAGCTCCAGGAGCTTGGCTACCTTGTCAAAGGCCTCGCCGGCTGCATCGTCTCGGGAGCGTCCCAGGAGTTTGTAGGTAACAGGATCGGAGACTTGGAAAATATTGGTGTGTCCTCCCGAAGCAACCAGACAAATATACGGAAAGCCCGGTTTGTCTTTGCTGAGAAAAGAAGAAATGAGATGTCCCGCAAGATGATCAACTCCCACATATGGTATTTTTTTGACAAAGGACACCGCCTTGGCAAAAGACAAACCAACCAATAAAGATCCGATCAAACCGGGGCCCTGGGTGACTGCAAGTCCATCAATCTGATCGAGAGTAACACCGGCCTGATCCAGAGCCTCCTGCACGACCGGATAGATATTTTCAACGTGTTTTCTTGAGGCCAGTTCAGGAACCACTCCGCCATATTTGCGATGAACATTAATCTGGGTGTTCACCACATTGGAGCGAAGTTTGTCGCCATTTTCCAAAACAGCCGCAGCGGTTTCATCACATGAACTTTCAATGCCGAGTATTAACATGTTTTTTTTACGTTTTGGTTCCTTTTTCAGGAAGTTTTCTGACAACTCATTATGGAAGGCACCTGGGATAATCGATTTTTGTTAGTTGACCTTAGAATAAGCCTCAAGGGTATTTATTGTCTGATGGGGGAGTATTTAATTGCCACGGCAGGATGTCAAGAATTGGCGGCTGACCCCATGGCCTGGGGGTATGATCCCAGCCATTCATAAAATGAGCATATCTTACGGAGTCGATCGCAACCAACTTTAACGTTTTCGTCTTCCATATGCCCCAGCATATCGATGAAAAATAGATAATTCCAGGGCATTTCGCCTTTAGCCGGACGCGATTCTATTTTTGTTAGGTTTATGTTGCGTTCAGCAAGGATGTTGAGTGCATTATTAAGGGCCCCCGGTTGATCCATAAGGCCGACTAAGAGTGATGTTTTGTCCTTGCCGCTTTTTGAAGGTGAATTCTGGCCGATAACCACAAACCGGGTTGTGTTGCCACTGTAATCCTCCACCCCCTTAACAACAACCTGTAACTGATAGGTCTTGATGGCCAGTGAACTGGCAATGGCTGCAACGCTTGGGTCACTGATGTCGCCGGATTGATTTATGAGATTATGGCTGATGGCCAGGAGTTCTTCCCCGCATATTTTTACCCGATGATTCATAAAAGCATCCAGGCTTGAAGTAACAGCTCCCTCAATGGAGTTTTCCACAGGCACAATGCCATACTGGATGCGGCTTCTTTCAACTTCGATAAAGATTTCCTGGATTGTCTCAATGGGCTTGTAGGTAGCGGCATGGCCAAAATATTTTACCCCGGCAAGGTGGGAAAAGGTTGCCTCCGGCCCTAGATAGGCCACATCAATTTCTTTTTGCGATAAGCGGCAGGTTGTAATAATTTCATTGAAGATGGACCTGAGTGGTTGGTCTGGAAATTCTTTAGCATTTTTCTGAAGTATCCGATCGATTATTTCTCTTTCCCGCTGGGGATCCCATTTGGCGAGATTGTCCTTCGCCTTTATTTGGCCTATTTCTTTGGCGCAGCGCAAACGCTCTTTGACAAGCGCGAGAATTTGATCATCAATGGCATCTATCCGCTGTCTTAATTCAAGAAGTGTCGTATTGTTTTTGTTGGTCATTTCATTTTTTCCCTTTTTAGAGAGAAAGTAAGTGGATCCCGAATTGGAAACAACGTGTTCCAGTATCCTCCAAGTCTGCGACTTTCTAGATGGGGATCAATCACCGGATACTGTTAAAATTTTTATTCTGACCCTGGTTTCTGGCTCCTGAACCGCATGAAACTGAAAATTTATAGGAAAATCCGCTGGAAGGAAAGCAAAAAAGCCATATATATGAAAAAACGGCCCTGATCCTGAATGGTGCTTGCAATATTATCTAATTTGTTCTAGGTTACTGTTTACTTTTTATAGCAAAGAAAATCAGTTAACCGCTGAAAATGCTTCTGATTTTAACAGCGTTGTGCAAGCATTTCAGGAAATAGTGGAAATTAATGGCTGAAACGTAAGTTTATTAAAAACAGAATCCTAAACTATACACTCCTCATACAGCTATGAAAGTAAAATATTGGATTAATAAAAATCTTGTCACGGTTGAACGGACATCATTGTTGCAGGATGCCTATAAGATGATGAAAAAGCATTCCATCAGGCACCTGCCGGTTGTGGAAGAAGAACAACTGGTCGGGTTTATCTCGGAAAGCGATCTGAGGCAGTATTTTTTCCCTTCCATGGTCGAAGACATACCTGTTCACGAAGTGATGGTACTAAATCCCATTACAATCAATGTGAATGCCAGCATTGAAACCGCTGCCCGGTTAATCCACGACTACAAGATCGGTGGTTTGCCTGTCCTCGATAAAAAAAAGCTCGTTGGGGTCATAACAGCCTCTGATGTGTTGTCGGCCTTTATCGAAGTAATGGGCCTGCTAAAGTCCTCAGCGCGCCTTGATGTTGTCGTTAAGGAAGATGGCGGGCTTGAAGAGGTCACCAGAATTATCAAGGAACATGGCTGCGAGATTGTTAGTGTGGCTACGGAAAGTAGGGCCGGAAGGAAAAAAGTCCATTACTTCCGCTTGGAGAAAAAATGCGATCTGGATTCAGTTGTCCAGGCTCTTGAGGAAGCAGGACATAAAGTCATTTCTGTAATGGATTAAGCCAATATCTATTTAATCTGTGAAAAAATTCAGATTGTCCGTTCTGCAAAAACTGCTGCACTGACCTTCAGGGCAGACTGTACTCTCTTGAAATCATATGGCATTGGAGCCACGTTCCTGACCTTCTACGGGATTATCACGTTTGTTCTACTAATTCCCGAAATTAAAATGATAGCCCCGAAAAAAGTCAGGAATGCGGTTAACGTGCCATGTAATTTCAACTAGTCATAACGTAATACATCGATAAAATCGTATTTATCACGATTTCATCAAAAATCATGGAAAAGGAAAAACCTTACGGCTGCCTGCCGGATATTTCCAGGAAGTTGAGGATTTCAGAAATCAATGAGCGAGCACAAGGTTAATAAGACATACGAGGAAATTAATGCGAAAATAAAAGCCGGTAAAGCCGTGGTGGTCACGGCCGAGGAAATGGTTGATATTGTCGGGAAGAACGGGCCTGAAGATGCAGCACATAAAGTTGATGTTGTAACAACCGGAACTTTTTCACCAATGTGTTCTTCCGGAGCGTTTATCAATTTCGGTCATACCAATCCGACTCTTAAAGCCAGCAAGGTATTGCTTAACGACGTCCCAGCCTATGCCGGCCTTGCTGCCGTGGATATTTATATCGGTGCCACCGAACTTACCGAGGATGATCCTCTCAATAAGGTGTTTCCAGGAGAGTTCAGATACGGCGGCGGGCATGTTCTTGAAGATTTGGTTTCCGGCAAGAAAATCATATTGCGGGCAGTCAGTTACGGCACGGACTGCTATCCAAATAAGCACATAGAAAAGGAGATTACCCTGGAGGATATACCCTATGCCCTTCTGTGTAATCCCAGAAACGGTTACCAGAATTATAACTGCGCCATAAACCTCTCTGACAAAACAATTTATACCTATATGGGCACTTTAAAGCCCCATGGCCGCAATGCCAATTACTGCAGCGCAGGTGAACTCAGTCCCTTGATGAACGATCCATATTATAAAACGATCGGCCTGGGTACGAGAATTTTTCTTGGAGGAACTGTTGGTTATGTAACCTGGCATGGAACCCAACATAATCCAGGTGTACTGCGTTCTGAAAACGGCACACCAAGGCGTCCTGCAGGTACCTTAATGGTCCAAGGAAATTTGAAAAACATGTCGCCCCGTTGGCTTAAGGGTATCAGTATGCAGGGGTACGGCAGTACTCTTGCTGTCGGGCTGGGTGTGCCGATTCCCATCCTGAATGAGGAAATGGCGTCATTCACCGGTGTTGCCGACAAGGAAATCTACACGCAAATAGTTGATTATTCATATGATTATTCCCACGGCGTCAAACGGAATTACGGCGAAGTGAGCTATGCGCAACTGAAAAGCGGTCAAATTGAAGCAAATGGCCGGATGGTCACCACCGCACCTTTATCAAGCGTTGTTCGCGCTCGGGAGATAGCCGAAACCCTTAAACAATGGATATTGGACAAACAGTTTACCTTGGAAAAGCCGGTTACGCATCTGCCTAATAGCTGATAAATTACCTGAGCCTCTCTCAATCTGCCTATAACGTTTGAGCATGGTCAGAGATTTTTGCCCCTTATTAAGGGGTAAGTTCCTTTCAGACAGCTGGCCGGCCGGTGATTTCAATACTTTTGTGTTGTGTATAAATTATTTTTCAAAAACGGCCCCATTCCCATGAGTCCTTCCTTACATCAGAAATATGAAAAACTGAAACAGCTTCTTGAAAAGGGTGGAAGTATCGCAGTGGCCTTTTCCGGAGGCGTTGACAGCACTTTGCTTTTAAAGGCTGCTGTAGATACATTGGGCGGAAAAGCGGTCGCCTTTCATGCCGTGACCCCTGTGCATAAAAAGGAAGAGAGGGAAAACGCCAAGGCTGTTGCGGATCTACTGCACTGCCGCATGGTCACCTTTCACCTTGATCCGTTGCTATGGTCGGACTTTACAGAAAATCCACCGAATCGGTGTTATCATTGTAAAAAGCAAATATATACCGTTTTTTCTGAAGGACTGCGGGATAGGGGTATTACATCCCTGGTGGACGGCACAAATGTTGATGATTTGCAGGAGGATAGACCGGGACATCTTGCCATTCGTGAGTTTGGCGTAGGTACACCCTTGGCGGATTCAGAGCTTGCAAAAGCGGAGATCAGGCAATTGAGTAAGGACTTTAACCTGCCAACCTGGGATAAGGTCTCATCTTCGTGCCTCGCCACCCGAATAGCGACAGGTATCACTATTACAAAAGAGCAACTCCAACTTGTTGACCGATGTGAACAGCATTTACATTCTCTTGGTTTTTTCGGGTGTAGGGTGCGTCTTGCCCATGGCGTGGCTACCTTGGAGTTCTCCCAGGGGGATTTGGCCCGTTTCTGCGCAGAACGGATTATGCAAGAAACAAAAAAAATCTTTTTATCTTGGGGACTTAATAAGATTTTGGTTGATTTGAAGGAACGTCCGGGTTTAGAATTGCCGGAAGGGGTGGAGGCCGAAATCCATGCTGGAACAAAGGTTCCGCAATAAAAAAAATGCCCTTTCCAGCGTTGCGGGGCTTTTTTTGTTTGACAAAAACAAACCATATGATTTAATCGGCTAAAATCGCAAACTGTGTTGTCTCCTATTCTGGTGACAATACTCCACAACATTCACAGGAGGAAAGGAAGTATGAATAAGAGTGAATTGGTTGAAAGTATGGCTAAAGCAGGCGGAATTAGCAAGGCTGCAGCAGAAAAGGCTCTCAACGGATGTATGGAAGCTGTCACCAAGGCATTGAAAAAAGGCGACAAGGTCACTCTGGTCGGCTTCGGAACTTTCTCAGTAACTAAAAGAGCTGCCCGTCAAGGTCGCAACCCTCAGACCGGCGCAACAATTAAAATTGCAGCCCGGAAGGTTGCTCGTTTTAAACCGGGAAGCAAACTTGCTGATGCAGTAAGATAAATCTGGTCAGCAACACGATTGCTTCCAATTCACATTTTTTTATTGTATCCGTGGCACCCCGATCACGTGTCACTAAAAATGAAATTCAGAATATTCCGGAAGAGAACATGTGGTCTCTTCCGGAATTTTTTCGTTATTCATATAATTTTTTGCAAACAGTATCATTTCCACTGGTAAAGTAAAAAAAAGTGGCAAATGATATGGAATAAAGTCGGGACGTGGCTCAGTCTGGTAGAGCACAGCGTTCGGGACGCTGGGGTCGGAGGTTCGAATCCTCTCGTCCCGACCATTGAAATATAAACGCTTACCCCTTGGTATAAGGGGGTAAGCGTTTTTTTGTTGGTGATGGTTTCAGGACCTATATTGGATTGTCAGTATTTTACTGAAATTTTACCCCGATTTACGTACAATAATTAAGGCGGTTCTTATTGAAAACAAAAGAACATTACACCGAAGACAGATTCGAGCGATCCATTTGCCCACCTGATGAATAAGACCAGGACCGTGGATTATTTATAAAAAGGATAAACTATCAAAAAACGGCTTTTTGGAATAAAAAGCTTATCAACCGCGTCCGCCAGGGACATTCCACGTGATTAATGTTTCTGATCTATTAAAAATCCTCGAAAAGATTCCATTGTGGAAGCAATTAAAAGAATTGCCGGCTAAAATAGAGGATTTTGAACGGCGTCTTTCTGCTTTGGAAAAGAACCTCGAAACCGATGATTCCGTGAAAAAATGCCCTAAATGCGGTTCAAAATATTTTGTCCTGACTGATACAAAGCCCAATCTGCACCTTGGGATTGTGGGGGTGCAGGACCGGCAGTATACATGTGAGAAGTGCAGTTATTCCGAAGTTGAATCCGGATGATAGTAATATCAGAACTCCTGAACTCAAAAGGTAATTTCAAGGAGTTACAAAACGTTCTCGGATAATGCAATGATACCTAAAAAAGTGCCTAAAGTGAGCTAAAGTTCGAAGTGCCTAAAGTTAAAGGATATCTGATCAGAAAAGCACCCCGCAAGGGGGCATAAATACCATAACTTTAGGCAATTTAGGCACTTCGAACTTTAGGCACTTCTTTTAAGCTAGTATTCTTGGTATCAACTAAAAGTCTGCCGAGATCAAAATACATGAATAGCCTGTACAACAATTTCATTCATTTATCTTTTTTCCCGTCACACCCGCAGAAATTTCACCTTCATGCAGCATGATATCAACAGCATCCCCTTTTTCGACTTGTTTGGCAGATCGGATTATTTCACCACTCTTAGCAAGGCGGGTGATGGAATATCCCCTTGCCAGAACGGCTAAGGGGCTGACAGCCTCAAGCAGAGAGGTTATTCTTCGTAATTTGGCCACTTTTCTTTCAATGATCAGGTTGCCGGTACGTTGCAACCTCTTGGAATGTTCCCCGGACCTTTGCCGGAGCTGGGTAAGTCTGCTTTGTGGACTATGCTGGTAGAGGAGGGCCTGCAGTTTTTCCACCGCCGCTTTTTTACGGCGTATATCGCGGAACAGAGTATGCATCATTTCATTCATTCTGTGATCCAAGCGGAGATGGAAATTGGACAACGTGAGGGTGGGATCTCCTAGCATGCGGCGATGTAATTGCAAGCGAAGTCTATGGTCATTTATTGCAACCCGCATGGCTTGCTGGAGGCGAGTAGCGACTTGGGCGATTTTAAGAGAGAGACCATTTTTGTCAGGAACCACTGTTTCTGCTGCTGCAGTAGGGGTGGACGCCCGAAAGTCAGCAACAAAATCCGTGATGGTATAATCAATTTCATGGCCGATAGCTGAAACCACCGGAATCGCGGAAGCATATATAGTCCGGGCCACCTTTTCTTCGTTAAAGGGCCACAGGTCTTCAATGGAGCCGCCGCCGCGGCACAAGACAATCACATCCGAGCTTTTTCTCTCATTCACAATTTCAAGGGCTACAGTAATATCGTCCGCAGCTCCGTCGCCTTGCACCCGCACAGGAAAAATTTCAATGGCGAGACCTGGAAATCGTTTCTCTGCTGTTTTGAGAAAATCGGCCACTGCCGCGCCGCTTGGCGAGGTGATGAGGGTGATCTTTTGTGGGAAGAAAGGGAGACTCTTCTTATGGGACTCATCGAAAAGGCCTTCTTCTGCCAGCTTTTTCTTCAATAGCTCAAAAGCGATCTGCAGCTCACCAACCCCTTTGGGGTCCATGACATCGACGATAAGCTGGTATTCCCCCCGGGGCTCGTACACCGATATCCTGCCTCGGCAGATAACTTCTTGGCCATCGCCCGGTTTATGGGTCAAATATCTCTGCTGAGGTTTAAAAAGGACAGCCTTGAGCTGGGATTCCTGATCCTTGAGGGTGAAATACATATGGCCGGAATGGGGAATCCTCAAATTTGATATCTCACCCACCACGGTGACAAAAGAGAAACCGGTTTCCAATAATACCTTGATGGATTTAGTGATATCTGTTACCGACTGGATTTTAGGGGTGTAATATTCTTGCATGCGCATATAGGTATCATGGCAGCGCGAGAGTGGACAAGATTTTTATGGAGGAACATTGCAAAACAAAGATGCTTTTTCCGGTTGATGCCGGTATAGTATCCTCCCTTTACCCATTTAGTTTTGACTAACCCCATCACTTCTGGTGGTGGAACCGGATAGGTTTTACAAATCCGGCGAGAAATTGTACAAAGTTATTTAGAAAACGAACCGCAGAATATCGAACATTCGAACAATCGAATTACGAAGGGGATTAAAAGACCGTCATTCGATTGTTTCATTTTACTTCATGAGAAACAAGGGAGCCTACCCGGTTGTTTCACTTCGAAATTCGATATTTCTTGTTTACCCTGCGGGCATAAACTTTGTTCGATATTTAATAAAGTAAAGTGCTCTTCAACAGTCCGTAGTTGTTGGCCCCCTTTTAGGAGGGTTCTCGAGGCCTCCTATTACACGGGAGGAGACTCACTAGTTTGCCGCGTAATATAGAGGGAATGTAACTATTCTGATTTAGTAACCATGCAAAGGAAAGGTAAATGAACGCCCAAAAACAAGCCATGAAAAATACCCCGCCGGGCGAATCCCCGGTAAGCGAAAGAGGACTCCTGGAAGAGTTCAATATCCCTCCCCATATCGCCTCATTTTTACGAGAGAATGCTAAAAATATTATTATCTTGGCAGGATGCATTGTTGTGCTGATTCTTGCCTGGTCTGCATATGATCATTATCGGGAAACCAAGCAAGACAAAACTGCCGCTCTTTTGACAACAGCGTTAAGCGAAGAAAACAAAGAGATACGCGCTCAATTGTTGGAGGATATTCTCCAAAACCATTCCGGCACGGATGCAGCGGTCTGGAGTGAGCTTGAACTTGGACATTTGGACTATGACGCTGGAAAATTTACGGAAGCGGCTGAAAAGTATAAATCGGTCCTTGGTAAAGTTAAAGCCAAAAATCCGGTAACGCCGCTGGTTCATTACTCCCTGGCCCATGCCTTTGAAAGCATGGACAACATGGACCAGGCCTTGCTTGCCTATCAAAATCTGGGAAAAACAACTGGCTTTGAGGACGTTGCCAATAGTGCCATTGGCAGGATTTATGAAGAAAAGGGAGAAACAACTCTTGCCATAGAGGCTTATGAAAAAGTGAACGATTCTACTTTGACCACCGGGTGGGTTAAGGACAAACTGGCTGAACTCAAATCAAAAAATACCACCGCAAGTATTACTAATAAGGAATAGTTTTCAAAACAGCCATTGAGATCGTCATGGAAGTCTTCCAATCGTCAGATGTGATGAGAGCCTGGTCACATCGAAAGATATCTGCTGGGAAGACCATCGCCCTGGTCCCCACCATGGGCTTTTTTCACGAGGGGCATCTCCGTCTGATGAAAAAGGCCCATGAAATGGCTGACTATGTTGTGGTGAGCCTCTTTGTCAATCCCATCCAGTTCGGGCCTTCTGAAGATTATTCCACCTATCCCAGAGATTTTGACCATGATGCTTCCATGGCTGCAAAGGAAGGGATTGACGTCCTTTTCGTGCCGGACTCCCGGGAGATGTATCCGGAGGCGGCTGTAACGAGAATTTCAGTGGAACCATTGGCGACAACCCTTTGCGGAGCGTCCCGACCCGGACATTTCGAAGGCGTGTGTACGGTGGTTGCCAAGTTGTTCCACATCGTGTTACCCCATGCAGCTGTTTTCGGTAGAAAAGATTTTCAGCAACTCGCAGTAATTCGCCGAATGGTGAAGGACCTCAGTTGGGATATTTCCATAATAGGTCATCCCATTGTAAGAGAGGCGGATGGGCTAGCCATGAGTTCGCGGAATAGGTATCTTTCTGAAAAGGAACGACAGTCAGCTTTAGGCCTTTATACGTCAATCCAGTATGCTAGAAAGTTGGTACGAAACGGTGTTGTTGAGGTCGCACGGATTGTTCATGAAGCCTCCACCCTGATCCAGTCATCTGAAGATAATCGTATTGACTATGTGCAGGTGGTCGACCAGGATACCCTTGCTGAACAGCAGGAAGTTGATGAACATTCTATTATGATTATGGCTGTTTGGGTCGGCCGTACACGATTAATTGATAATGGCGCTCTTTTTGAAGGAGAATAAAATACAATGTTACGTAATATGCTGAAAAGCAAACTGCACCGGGCAACGGTTACCGAATCAAATCTCAATTATGAGGGCAGTCTCACCATTGATAGGGATTTGATGTTTGCCGTTGACCTGTATCCGTTTGAGAAGGTGCGAGTATATAACATCAACAATGGTGAGCGATAGTGAGCTATGCTTCGTTTTCTCCGGAAGAACTTAAAGATTATCGGCCCGCCATAGTGCTGCTTGATGGGAATAACCGGATTGTCAAAAAACTGTCTTCCTGATTCCACTCGCATGTTTCTACTTGTTACCGCAACAGAAAAGGAAATGAATCCCTTAAGGAAGTTGCTACACAATTCTGAAGGGCTGGACTTTCTGATTTCCGGCCTTGGCCCCGTTGAAACGGTTTTTTCCCTTACCCAATATCTGACTGCACAGAAAGACAAAGTCAAGACGTTGATAAATTTCGGTGTGGCCGGTGCATTTCCGGATACGGGTCTTGAACTGCTCGACATTTGTCTTGCAGAAAAAGAAGTCTTTGGTGATATCGGAATTTGCTTCGGGGACCGGGTAGTTGATTTTGAGAGCGGGCCAATGTCTCGGAACATACGATTTGAGATGGATAATGCTCTCCTTGCCAAGACAGAGAAGGTCCTTGCTCATGCTTTGATCCCATACAACAAAGGCACATTTGTGACTGTCAACTGTGTGAGCGGGACTGCCCGGCGGGGCCGGTTTTTGCAAGAGAAGCATGGGGCAATCTGCGAAAACATGGAGGGAGCGGCCGTTGCCAGAGTTTGTCAGGAATATGGCTTGCCTGTTCTTGAGGTACGCTGTGTCAGCAATCATGTTGAAGACAGAGACGTTTCCAAATGGAATCTCCAGGAGTCCTGTAGAAATTGTGCTGAAATTGTGGTCAAGATTGTTAATGGCTTGTCATCCTCTTAGAGGGGTAAGAAACGAAAATTATGGTTGCACCAACAAACCTTTCCATTGGTTTTTCACCTTGTCCCAATGACACTTTTATTTTCAATGCGTTGATACATGGCGAGATTACCACTGATCCCCTTCGGTTTGAGAAAGAAATACTCGCCGATGTAGAGAATTTGAATGCATGGGCCTTGGAGTCTAGGCTTGACGTGACCAAGCTATCTTTCCACGCTTTTGGGCATGTACTCAACGATTATGTATTACTCAATGGAGGTAGTGCGTTGGGACGCGGATGCGGCCCTCTGCTGGTGGCGGCAAAGGCATATAATTCTTCTAAAATCGTTGGGAAAAGAGTGGCGATTCCTGGAAAATATACAACAGCCGCATTGCTCCTGCGCATGTTTCTCCCTGATTGCACAAATATTATAGCAATGCGGTTCGATGAGATCATGCCGAGTATTGTTGCGGGAAAAGTTGATGCCGGCGTCATTATACATGAAAGCCGTTTTACCTATCAGGATTACGGTCTTGTTCTTATCCAGGATCTCGGTTCCTGGTGGGAAGATAGTACCGGCCTGCCCATTCCACTTGGTGGTATTGCTGCAAAGCGATCGCTGGGTAATGAGATAATAGGCGCAATTGACCAATATGTTCGGGAAAGCGTGCGCTGGGCCTTTGCCAACCCTGGCATGGGCATGGAATATATAGCAAAACATGCCCAGGAGATGAATGAAAAGGTTATCAAAGATCATATCAGCCTCTATGTAAACTCATTTTCTGAGGACTTGGGAGACGAAGGAAGGGCTGCAGTAAAAGAGTTT
>CALZHT010000108.1 GCA_945787445.1 uncultured Desulfobulbaceae bacterium | reverse complement strand
AAAAAATCTCCCGGTTACGAGAGATTTAATTCCATACTCCTTTTATTATATAAAATATGAGCACAAAAAAACAGGAAACTTTATCTGAAGTGACCAAAATTGATGGTACGGGATAAACTACTTTTACCACAGAGGACACAGAGACCACAGAGTAAGAACTTATATTTTTTAAAACATTTCACTCTGTGACCTCTGTGAACTCTGTGGTGAATCCAAAGTTTTTAAAGGTCTTTCAAACTTTAGCACTTCGAACTCTAGGCACTTCAAACAACTTATACCAGCCGCCGTGACAACGGGTTTGATAATATAGTATAATTTACACTAGCTTAAAAGGTGCTATTACACAAACCTCATTTCAGGGAAAACCAATGAAATGCCCTAATTGCCATCACGAACAAACAGGAAAATACGAATGCGAAGCATGCGGAATTATTTTCCAGAAATACTTAAGCCGGCAGGAAAAGAATAATGAAGCCAATGCGCCGGCAACTTCGGATAACAAAACATCATTCTCTTCTTCAAACCAGGGAAAAAGCATGGCAGCCATTTGGATAGTCGGGATAATCGGTATTCTTTTGGGTGTAACGTCTTCTTATTTTTTCTTTGCAAAACACGACCAGAAACCAAGTCAAATAATACAACACGAAATTACGACAGAAAAGAGTGAAATTAAGCAGATCAAGGCCCCCAAAAAAAAGAGATTACCTAAAATTAATCAATCAAGCAGTTTTGGCTTGGCAGGTCAAATTGAATCCACTTATCCGGCAGGAAATATCATTGAAAAAGCGCGAAATGCCACGGTATTCATCAAAGCGCCCTGGGGCAGCGGTTCCGGCTTTTTTATCGATGACAAGTGTCACATTATCACCAACCGGCATGTTGTCGAGTATGATCATGAAAAACTCGCTTCCCAAAAAGAACAACTTGCTGATCTCAAAGAATTCATCTACCTGGAAGAAAAAAATATCCAGGATATCCGACAGTATTTGCATCAAAACAACAATATTCAGAATAGAAAGTATTATGAGAAAGCTCTTGAAGCCAAACAAAAACAGATGGACAAGGCCAAGTCAAAACATGATGAAATGGCTTCGAAACTTTCGACCATAGAAAAAAGCAGCTCATGGTCCGACATCAAAGTTATCTTGATTGATGGGAGCGAACAGTATGTTTCATCTGTTCAGATCAGTCCCAACCTCGATCTGGCACTTATAACCATTATGGGAGACAACTCCCCTTTCCTCCGACCGGCCTCGTCTTCCCTTCTTCAGCAAGGAACTAAACTGCTTACCATAGGCAATCCCATGGGCCTCAGACATACCGTAACTGCAGGAATTTTTTCAGGATACAGGAAACACAAAGATAATCTCTATATTCAGACAGACGCCCCCATCAATCCCGGTAACAGCGGTGGTCCCTTGATATTCGAGAATGGCGCTGTTGTCGGAGTGAACACCATGATCATGCAGCAGACGGAAGGCATAGGTTTTGCCATTCCCATAGAGTCCGTTTTCCAGGAATTCATCCTGCCCGGAAGATGATAACCTTCTCTTTCTATTCACCTCTAACTAAAAATCCCCCTTTTCCAAACGTTTCATATATAAATTATGTTTTACAATTCTGCTTATTTTTATTAAATAAGAATAGCTACTATTTTAAATTAACAAACCCGTACTCCTTCTATTGACAAGGTCTAATGAGATATTTGCAGATAAATACTATTAAGTTGAACAGGTTACAATTATGAACCGGAAAAATATCATATGCAGCGTGGTTGGGCTTTTTTTGATTTTCGCATCAGGAAAAGCAATGGCAGTAGAACTGTCTCCTCTTGAAATACTTGGAGAAAACCTTTTCAAAACAAAGAAGCTCTCTCTCTATCAAAACCGGTCATGCAAATCATGTCATAATCCAATATCAGGCTATGCCGATCCGGCAAACCTGCTCAATCCGGTAAAAAGTCCCGTATCTTTTGGTGCTGACGGCGAAAGCATGAGTATCCGTAACACCCCGTCTTTGGCCTATGCCGGTTTCACCCCCACCTTTCACTGGGATGATGACATTGGCGGATACGTCGGCGGCCTCTTCTGGGACGGCAGCGCCACCGGTCATTTTCTTGGAGACCCTCTTGCCGAGCAGGCTCAGGACCCTTTTCTCAACCCGGTTGGGCTTGCCATGCCCGATAAAGGCACAGTTGTTGATGCGGTAAGGACATCACATTACATCACTAAATTCATAGGGGTTTTCGGTCAGGATGGATTTGCTGATATCGATAGTGCATATGATCATATTGCCACGGCGATCGCCGCCTTTGAAAGATCGCCAAAGGTGGCCAAATTTGCTTCCAGGTTCGACAGCTTCTGGCAGGCTTGTAAAGAGGTTGATCCAGCCATGGATTTGAGCGCCATAACAGATCCCGGCACAGTCCAATCACTTCCCCAAGGTGTTCTGACGGAGCAGGAACTTCAAGGTTTGGCGATCTTTAACGGCAAAGGCGGATGCGCCAACTGCCACACGTCATCAGACTATGAGACCGGTGTAACTCCACCACTTTTCACCAATTCCACCTATGAAAACCTTGGTGTGCCATTCAACCCGGAGATTGAAGAAATCGCCCAGGACACTCTTGCCATAGATTATGGCCTGGGAGGCCGGGATGATATTGCGGCAAATGATCCGGCAGGACTTGAGATTGGCAAATTCAAAGTCCCGACCCTGAGGAATATTGCTTTAACCGCCCCTTACGGCCATAATGGCTACTTTCCTTCCCTGGAATTAATGGTTCATTTTCTCAATACCAGGGAATTGGGCTCCTGGGAACCTCCTGAGGTAGCAGACAATATCAATACACAGGATGTTGGGCGCCTTGGCCTGAGCCAGGAGGAAGAAGCGGCCATCATCGCCTTTTTGCGGACCTTGAGCGACCATGAACTGACCGGTCCCGAGTTATATAACCATCTCATCTTTGCGGCAGAAAAATAATAGCGTCTTTCGGGGCATGCTAATCACAGCGTATGAAGTACATTAAAAGTATGTATTTTTACGTATCCCATATTGGTTAAAAATATTACACTTAACATCGTAAATCTTCGCCGTAAAAATATTTTTCTTTCCATAAAAGGTCCTTTCGGGCCATCTTGACTTCTTACCGACACATCTTATATTTACATCTTGAAACGAGAAACATCTCCATTGTTGACATGACTTTTTAATACAAACAACAACCTCCGCTTAAAGACTGTGGATTTTGAATGAAAAGGATTGAAAGTCCTGATACGGATCAAATAGAGCTGTTTTTTCGTGCGCGTGCTCGTAATCGTAATCGAAAAGGAATCATTACTTACTTGTTTGATTATGAATCCAAGGAAAATCGATTGCGATTACGAGCACGAAAATAACAAATACAAAATAAAGCTACCCCCCCTGAAAGGTGGGACGCTAACTTGAATTTAGACTAATCAAACCGGGAAATACCAATGTTTAATATTGTAAAAACATCCATTCTCATGGCGGCTCTCACCGCCCTTTTTATGATTGCCGGCCAAATGATGGGTGGTAACGGCGGCATGATGTTCGCTCTTGTCATGGCCCTGGGCATGAACTTTTTTGCCTACTGGTACAGTGACAAAATGGCCCTGAAAATGAGCGGCGCCAGGGAAATCTCCATATCCGAAGCGCCGGAGCTTCACGAAATCGTCACTACCTTGGCTTCTCGAGCCGGACTTCCAAAGCCGAGGGTATATATGATTCGAAACGACACACCAAACGCTTTTGCTACCGGTCGCAATCCGGAGCATTCCGCCGTGGCGGTGACCGATGGGTTGCTGCGGCTCCTTAGCCGCAATGAAATCGAAGGTGTCCTGGCCCACGAGCTTGGCCATATCAAAAACCGCGATATCCTGATCAGTTCCATTGCCGCTGTCATGGCTGGAGCCATCAGCTACCTGGCAACCATGGCCCAGTGGGCTTTGATCTTTGGAGGTTTTCGAGGTGACGATGATGACGGCGGTATGGGGGGCGTCCTAGGCAGCATTCTCATGATGATACTCGCACCCATTGCCGCGGCTCTGATTCAGATGGCCATTTCCCGCAGCCGCGAGTATCTGGCCGATGCAACCGGCGCAAGGATTACCGGCAGGCCTCTAGATCTGGCCGGTGCTTTGCAACAGCTTGACAATTACAACCATCGGCTGCCGATGAACGTTAATCCGGCAACTGCGCAGATGTACATAGTCAATCCTCTGGCAGGCGGCACTGTAGCTAATCTGTTCTCCACCCACCCTCCTATTCAGGAACGCATCCGCCGCTTATCCGCCAGTGCTTTGAAATAAACTATCTTTTCCTTGCAATCCGTCCAGGATCACTGAAATATTCATGGGTACTTCTCATAATTACTCCACTCAAACAGATGAGTCCCACCAGATTCGGCCAAGCCATCAGGGCATTGAAAATGTCGGAAATGGTCCACACCAGATTGAGCTGGACCGAAGCACCGACCGGCAGCAGGATACAGTAAAGGATGCGATAGGGTAGCACCATTTTCGGGCCAAAGAGATACTCCACCGAACGGTCGCCGTAATACGACCAGCTGATTGCCGTTGAAAAGGCGAAAATGATTATGCCGATGGCGACAATGTAGCCGCCAACAACAGGAAGGTCCATACTGAATGCCTTGGCTGTGAGTTCAGCACCGGTCAAGCCTTGAGTATATGCCCCGGTAAGTGTGATAACCAGGGCGGTCATGGTGCAGATCACAATGGTATCGATGAAAGGGCCGATCATAGCAACCAGACCCTCGCGCACAGGCTCTTCGGTGCGTGCGGCGCCGTGCGCAATCGGAGCGCTCCCCAGGCCTGCTTCATTGGAAAACACACCGCGAGCTACTCCCATACGTATGGTCTGGGCCACCGCAGCGCCGGTAAATCCTCCGGTCGCCGCACTTCCGGTAAAGGCATCATGAAAAATAAGGGCGAAACAGGCTGGAACCGCTTGCAGATTTCCGAGAATAACTATAAGGGCTCCGGCAATATAAAAAATGGTCATGAAAGGCACCAGACCACTGGCAACATGTCCTATCCGCTTGATGCCACCCACAATGACCAGAAAAACCAAGGCGCCGATCACCAAACCGGTAACAATCTTGGGCAAGCCGAAATAGACCAGGGCCGGCTCAGCCACTGAATTGGCCTGCACCATGTTTCCTATGCCAAAGGAAGCGATCGATGCAAACAGCGCAAACAGCATGCCCAGCCATTTTTGCCCCAATCCCCGTTCCAGATAATACATGGGACCGGCGCTGACAATACCGTTTTCATGGACTACTCTGTATTTGAGGGAAAGCAGACACTCTCCATACTTGAGCGCCATGCCGAAAATAGCGGTGATCCACATCCAGAAAACCGCGCCCGGGCCACCAACCGCGATGGCTGTTCCAACCCCGGCAATGTTGCCTGTGCCGATGGTGGCGGAAAGGGCGGCGCTCAATGCCTGAAAATGAGTGATCTCCCCGTGATCCTTGGGGTTATCGTATTTACCGGTGATGAGCTGCACGCCATAAACAAAATGACGGAACTGGATTCCCCGCACCAACAGGGTAATGAGTACCCCTGTGCCGACAAGCAGGATGATTGTTATCGGACCCCAGACAAATGAACTTACGGTATTTAGGAATTCCAGCATGTCTTCCATTGTGGGGAATTTATATCACTTTGTTATAGACCTGTTTTTTAATCGTGCTCGTGCTTATGCTCGTAATCGATCTTCCCATATTCTGTCCTTCTTTCGAGCACACACAAAATTCTTTGCAATAGCTTTTTTCTCTTTATAAATGCACCCGGTGATCCAATTCGAAACTATCCAGTACGATTACGATTACGATTACGAGCACGAGCACGCGCACGAAAATAATAAATGCGAGCTTAAGCTGCCCTCCTAAAAGGCGGGGATTTTAACCTTGACTAAAACAAAAATCACAAACGAATAATATCGCCTGGTTCAGGAAGAAACACGCTCACGGAACGGTCTATTTTTATGATTTTCTCAATCTCTATCATCCTCTTCTTCCGGTCATTCCGCTCAATATGGACCAGGGCGAGTTGCTTTGCTCCGGCGTTTTCAGCAAATTCTATGGCGCCCCGCACACTGCCGTGACCAGGGGTGTCTGCCTCCACCCGAAAGGCCTCGTGGACAATGAGGTCGCAGCCCTTTGCCAAGGCCAAAGTCTCAGGCGTGGGTCGCCCATCGCCGCTGTAAAATACTGATTTATTGCCGCCATCGATCCGAAGGGAAAATGCCCGCTGTGAATGTTCATTTTCGGCAGCGCGCCAAAGCACACCACCAATCTCCTTGTCTTTACCAGGTTCAATTTCCAGATAATCAATCCCATAGTGCAAATTTCTGCCAAAGCCTGGATATGCTAAATCAAGGGCATCCTCTATCTTGCGGCTGATTCCCTCCTGCCCCAGGATGAGCAAAGGTTTTTTTCTGCCCATTTCCCATAAACGAAGAAGAAGCAGAGGTGCTCCGAAAAAATGATCGCCGTGAAAATGTGAGATCCACAGACAATCCAATGTGTCCGGATCATCATTATTTTTGAAATAAAGATGGGGGGTGGTAAATCCGCAGTCCAGAAGGAATTGCCGCAGCTTCTGTCCCTTTGTCTCAACAAGTAGGGAAGTATTGGGATACCTGCTGTCACATGCTTCGCCAACCCCGATAAATGTTATTTTCATTGCAGCACCTCTTTATACATAGTGGCATAAGTTCCAGGCGCCCATCCAGGCGAGGAAAGAGTGAGGAGCCAGCGGAGTCCCGCTGTAGCGGGATGAGCAGGCCCCGCAGCGAGTGACAAAGCCTGATGGGATGTATCGGACTTATGGCGCTGTGTATAAAAAAAACATGACGCAGAGCAAAACGTTGCAGTACATTACTAAAAGCACCAAAAAATTCCAGACAATTAGTTCCCATCCGCAAAGTTGCAGACTTTACGGATGCTGGAACAATTTGTTTCCAATTCGGAAATGGAAATTTTTCGTCAAGATCAAGGAAAACAAGGAGTTACCCTAAAGGATTTCCTCTGGTCACGCGGAGGCGTACGCAGGTACGCCGCACAAGTGACTCCGCAGTTTGACGCTGAGGTTGAGGAAAAAGGCCATTTCCGGATGGAAACCAATTAAGGAGTACACTATGGATTCAATAATTGTGCAATGTAATGATTGCGGGGCAAAGAACAAAATTCCCGCTGCAAAGCAGCACCTTGGCCCCAAATGCGGGAAATGCGGACAGCGTCTGAATATTTCACAAAATGTTGTGCCGGTGGAACTCAGCGACACGGACTTCCAGGACTTTATCCAGGATATTCAGCTCCCAGCACTGGTTGATTTTTTCTCGCCGACTTGTGGTCCCTGCCGCATGCTCGCTCCGGTTATTGATTCCCTGGCCAGAAAATATTTCGGCCGGCTGATTGTCGCCAAACTCGACACCAGCCGCAACCAGATGACCGCCATGCATTTTCAGGTCCGGGGAGTCCCCACCCTTCTCTTCTTTAAAAACGGCCAGCCAATAGATCAGATGGTCGGTGCGGCGCCTGAGCAGGACATCACGCAAAAGATAGAGGCGATTATTTGATGTTGCTCTCCAGCTTCACAGGGAATAAGGAATAAAAATTGCTCAATAAAATCTGGATCAGCTTCTTTGTCCTTGGCGCGGCCTCCGCCCTCCATCGCCTGGTTTTCCTCGGTGAGGCCGACGTGCTCAACCGGATCATGGAAGCCATATTCAAAATGGCAGAGACCGCCTTTACCATTTCTCTGGGTCTCACCGGGGTAATGGCCCTGTGGCTCGGGATCATGCGGATTGGCGAAGCAGGCGGCATGGTGCGCATAATCAGTAGATGCATTTCGCCCTTTTTCCATAAGCTTTTTCCGGAAATACCCAAAGATCATCCCGCCTTTGGCGCCATGGTCATGAACCTTGCCGCCAACGTGCTCGGTCTTGATAATGCGGCGACTCCTCTGGGCTTAAAAGCCATGCGTGAACTGCAGACATTGAATCAGGACCCTGACAGCGCCTCAAACGCCCAGATCATGTTTCTGGTAATAAATACTTCTTCCGTCACCTTGATCCCGGTGACAATTTTCACCTATCTCTATCAACTAAATTACCCGAACCCCACGGAGCTGTTCATCCCCATCCTCCTGGCCACCAGTTGTTCGAGCATTGCCGGGCTTATCACCGTCTCTCTCTATCAACGCATCAACCTGCTCCAGCCAATAATTCTCTTCTACCTCCTAGGCTTCATGTCCATGCTGGCCGTCCTCATCACTACCCTGCTCTCCATGGACAAAAACCAAATGCAAACATTTTCCCTGCTGCTCAGCAACAGTATTATCTTCGGGGTGGTTATCCTGTTCATCGTATTGGCCGCTTTTCGAAGGGTCAATGTATATGAAGAATTCATCAACGGTGCAAAAGACGGTTTTCAGGTGGCTATCACCATAATCCCTTACCTTGTTGCCATGCTGGTGGCCATTGGTGTGTTCCGGGCTAGCGGTGCCCTGGATCTGCTCCTTGAACTCATTGAGATAATCACCAGGGCGGGCGGCTTGTTGTTGAATCATATCGGCTTAATTACCTATGACGGCGGCCCCATTGCCTTTATCGAGGCCCTGCCCACCGGCTTTATGAAACCTCTGTCCGGCAGCGGCGCCCGCGGTATGATGATCGAAACCATTAACACCCATGGGGTGGATGCCCTGGTTTCCAAAATGGTCGCCATAATGCAAGGCAGTACGGAAACAACCTTCTATATAATTGCCGTATATTTCGGCGCGGTGGGTGTGAAAAGAACCAGGCATGCCGTTCCCTGCGGCCTGATAGCTGACGCTGTCGGCATCATTTCCGCCATCACTATCTGTTATCTGTTTTTTGGTTGACCTATGCTCTGGTTTGTCCTGGCCCTTCTCACCGCAATAAGTGTCGCCATCCGCGATGTCTCGGTCAAGGCCTTTGCCGATCTGGAGCCCTTGGAGATAGCCGCAATGGAGATGTTCTGGGGCATCCCTCTTTTTGCCGCCGGCTTCTTGCTGGTTCCTGTGCCGGAACTGGACCGGGCCTTCTGGGAGGCATTTCTTCTCTCCATCCCACTGAACATGGTTGCCTATATTCTTTACCTTTATGCCATAAAGCTTTCCCCTATTTCACTTTCCGTCCCCTTTCTCGCCTTCACTCCGGTATTCATGATCCTTACCGGATTCATCACCCTGGGCGAGACCGTCACCCTCTGGGGTGGGCTAGGCACCGGCCTTATTGTCATCGGGGGCTATGTCCTGAATTTCAGCAAAGCTGAAGAGGGTATTCTGAAACCTGTTGCGGCACTTGTTTATGAAAAAGGCTCCTGGCTCATGCTCATCGTCGCATTTCTTTTTGC
>CALZHT010000107.1 GCA_945787445.1 uncultured Desulfobulbaceae bacterium | reverse complement strand
TGTCGAAAATGGTGAAGAATTGCTCGATTATCTTTTCAGGCGCGGCAAATTTACAGATCCTGCGGATGCCCCCCGCCCCGGCCTCATTTTGCTTGATCTGAACATGCCTAAAAAAGACGGCAGAGAAGCGCTCCAGGAAATTAAAGCAGATCCGAGCTTCCGCCAGATTCCGGTGGTGGTCCTCACCACTTCACAAGCAGAAGAGGACATTCTGCGTACATACAACTTGGGAGTCAATTCCTACATCACAAAGCCGGTAACCTTTGAGGGATTGGTTCAAGTCATGAAATCCCTGGCAAGCTATTGGTTCGGCATTGTGCAGCTTCCTCCAAACATACACGGAACCGCTAATGGATAAGCAAAAATTATCAATTCTTATCATTGATGATGATGAGGATGATTATATTATTACGCAAGATTTCCTCTCCGATATTGACTGGATGGAGATCACCTCCCAATGGATTGCAAATTATACTGAGGGGCTGCAAGCCTTAGTGCACAATACACATGATCTCTGTTTTCTTGATTACCGTCTTGGCGAAAGGACAGGCCTTGAATTGCTGGGCGAAGCAATGGAAAACGGCTGTAAAACACCTATCATCTTGCTTACCGGACAAGAAAGCCGCGAAATTGATGTTGAAGCAATGAAAGCCGGTGCTGTGGATTATCTTGTCAAAAGTGCAATTACCACGTCAACCATCGAACGGGCAATTCGCTATACGGTCTACCGCAAGCAGGCGGAGAGAGAATTGCACCAGAGCCAGGAAGAACTCCTCAAAAAACATGAGGAACTGAATAGGCTCTACAGTCAGGTCGAGGCTGCCAAGCAGGAATGGGAAAGCACGATGGATTGCATCGGCGATATGATTATCCTGATCGACCAAAACGGTAAAATAATGCGATGCAACCATTCTCTCATCTCATTTTTTGCTTGTGAATTTAAGGATGTTCTCGGCAAGGACTGGAAAAGCCTTCTCGCAAAACACAACATTACTCTGAACGCAGCACAGGAAGAAAGCCAGGAGATTTTCCATAAACCTTCCGGCAAGTGGTTTATTTTGTCCGCCTATCCCTTTAAGCGCAAATTCAACGAAAATCTGGCAGGCACGGTTATCACTTTAACTGATTCAACCGAACTCATTACGCTGACCAATGAATTGGAAAGAACCAACAAGGAACTCCAGCATGCCAGTGCCGAGCAACTGTCCATAATGCACCTGTTGGAATACAATAAAAACGAACTTGAAAAAGCGTATGAAGAATTGAAGCAAACGCAATCCCAGATTCTGCAGCAGGAAAAAATGGCTTCCATAGGACAGTTGGCAGCAGGGGTGGCCCATGAAATTAATAATCCTACCGGCTATATCATGAGCAACCTGGGAACATTACAAAAATATCATCATAAGCTTAATGAATTTATTGGCTTCCAATCCGGTATAATTGAATCCTCCAGCTCGACCGAGGCCATCGAATCTCTTAAGGATAAAAAAAAGGCTCTAAAAATCAATTATATCCTGGAGGATATCGATGAACTCATTAAAGAATCCCAGGAAGGGGCGGAGCGGGTGAAAGAGATTGTCATGGACTTAAAGAGCTTTTCCAGGGTGGATGCACCGGAGCAAAGTCTCGCCGACCTTAACGAATGTCTCCAAACCACATTAAACATTGTCTGGAATGAAGTTAAATACAAGGCCGAGGTTACAAAAGACTTTGGAGACATTCCCCAGATAAAATGCTTTCCACAGCAGCTCAACCAGGTTTTTATGAATCTCCTGGTCAATGCCGCCCATGCCATTGATGACCAGGGACAGATTACCATTAAAACCTGGGCGGACGACAGTAATGTTTATGCATCGGTTTCTGATACGGGTTGCGGTATCGCTGAAGAAAACATCGCTAAGCTGTTTGAGCCCTTTTTTACTACAAAAGATGTGGGCAAAGGCACCGGTTTAGGGCTCAGCATAGCATATGACATTGTCAAGAAACATGATGGCGACATAGCAGTGCACAGTGAAGCAGGCAAAGGAACCACCTTTACCTTAAATATCCCCATGGTTGTCTGAACCAGGGTTCTTTATTCTGCTGCCGATATTGTCTTTGTTAAAATGACTTTTTGAAACTTTCTCTCAACAGGGCTCTGGTATACGGGGCGGGCCCTGCACCAGCATCTGGGCCAGGGTCAACTTTACCCGGGGCAGCACATGCCGTCGGTGGCCAAGAAACTCCGCCTCCAGCATGGCAAGATCCCGATAAAGTTCCGTTCTGTCAACCACAGGAATATTTTCCTTTCCTTCAACAAGATCCTGACACCTGAAACAACCGGGAAATTCTATTTTACGGCCGTCCGGGCGCATGAACGCAGACGGTACACCATGCATCCGGCAGATCATTAAGCGATATGAATAGAGGGCGCAGAGGCCTTCGTCGTTCACGGGGCACATCAATGCAGGTCTCTCGCCCCTGCCAAGCATGGCTTCGCTTTCTATCACACAGTTCTTGGCCCTCTCGATATATGTTTCACGTTGCGCTTCGGGAAGCGTATAGAGACCTTCCCAGAGATAGGCCCATTCAATATACGTATGGTGCTGGAAAAAACTGTCGCAACAGTTGTCCGGGCAACCTTCACAGGTAAAATTGAGTTGCCGGGCCACTGCATCGTAGGCATTTTCCATACGGGAATAGAGTTCGGCTATTCTGCGCTTCAATTCAAATGATAGTATTTTTTGCATCATGCTAACACATTGTTCTTCTTTTGGTCCTTGTGGTATCGGCAAAAATAGCTTGCCTTCGGTGAAAGCATTTCATTTTACCAGAAATTTTTGATAAAATAATGAAATATTGAACTTTTTCTTGAATTAGTTCGCTCAAAAGTCAACTGGGCAGATTTTCGTTTGTTTTTTGTGCTAACTCCTCGATATCCACACAACAGGTGTAATTTATGGCAAAATCAAAAAAATTTGCGCTTTTGTACATGATGCTCCTTGGTATTACTGTTGCACTAGTTTTTCCGGTCAGTGTGCGGGCGGCAGAAAAGAAAAAACTCATAGTCATAGACAGTTACCATAAGGAATATCTGTGGGCGCAATATACCCATAAAGGCTTTTGTGATGCCATGCTCAAATTGGGCTATTTTGACAACCGGGACCAGATAACGGAATACAACCAAAAAGATTATGTGGAGACGTCAACCTCTATAATTAAAAGATTGTGGATGGATTCGAAAAGAAAAAAAAGCAAGGCTGAACTTGCTGAAGTCACCGCGGAATTCACTAAAATTATCAATTCATTCAAGCCCGACCTGATATTTCTCGGGGAAGACAACGCAACCGATTATATCGGTAACCAGTTTCTCGATGCAGCCATACCCATTGTCTTCTGGGGGGTTAACAACACTCCGGTGAAATATGGACTGGTAAACAGCAAGGAGAGGCCGGGCCATAATATTACTGGGGTGTATCAGACAACGTATTATACGGAAAGTTTACAGTTGCTTAAGGCCATTGTCCCGCGGGTAAAAACTTTTGTGGTGCTGTCTGATGATTCTACCACCGGTAGAATCTTTACAAAGTCATTAATGCACCTTGATCAAAAAGGACTACTCCCTTGTAAACTGATGGGAACAGTGTCCACCAGTGATTATGAAATTTGGCAAAGAAAAGCTTCGGAGTATCAGGAAAAAGCCGATGCCTTTTTCGTGGCCCAGTATTCAGGCTTAAAAGATAAAAATGGTTCCTCTGTGCCGGATGCGGAGGTTGCTGCCTGGTATATCAAGAACATCAAGATTCCAGAAGCTGCCGGCTTTAGGCACCGGGTTGCTCAAGGCATGCTGTGCGCAGCGGATGATTCCGGTTACAATCAAGGCTACGAAGCGGTTGTAATTGCACATGATATGCTTGCTAACGGCTTAGACCCATCAACTTATCCTCCCCGCGCTCCCAGGCGGGGCCCCCTGCTGGTCAACCGACAGCGCGCCCAGCAGCTAGGTATTAAACTTACCGATAATAGGGGGATTGAAGAATTCATTGATTAGGAATCATCTATTAGGAGTATTTATGATATGAGCGGAAACACCAAAACCCTTAGCCAAGGAATAATAATGCTAAAATATTTTACTCTGTTATGCCTGTTTGTATTTGTGAGCACTTCTGCTTTTCTCAGTGGGGCAGGTGCTTCTGCCGCTGAAAAAAAAAGATTCATGGTTGTAAGCAGTTACCACCCAGAATACCAATGGTCTCAGGAAACCAACAATGGTTTCTGCACAGCCATGCTGAAATATGGCTATTTTGATAGCAAGGAGCAGGCAGTAGAATTAACCGAGAATGATGCTGTTGAGACGTCAAAGGCCATTGTCAAAAAACTGTGGATGGATACCAAACGGAAAAAAGAAAAGCAAGCAATTGCAGCGATCACCTCCGAATTTACAACAGTCATTAACGATTACAAGCCTGATATTATCATGCTTGGTGATGATAACGCCGCCAATTATATTGGCAATCAATTCCTGGACACCAACATACCGATTGTCTTCTGGGGAGTCAACAATACTCCTGTAAAGTACGGCTTGGTGGACAGCGAAGAAAAGCCAGGGCATAATGTTACAGGTGTTTATCAGTCAGGATACTACGTCGAAAGCTTGGAATTATTAAAAAAAATAAAACCATCTGTTAAAACCTTTGCTATTTTGTCAGTGGACACAAACACCGGAAGATCACACACAAAAAAGATAGAATATCTTGCTCTCAAAGGCCTTCTTCCCTTGCAACTTGTTGATTCAATATCAACCAACGACTTTGATTCGTGGAAAAGCAAGGCCTTAGATTTACAAAAGAAAGTCGATGCCCTTTTTGTGGCCCATTATTCCGGGCTCGAAGATAAACAAAAACACTATTTATCAACCGATGAAGTGGCTGATTGGTACTTCGCTCACGTCCAGATTCCGGAAGCAGTGGGACAGAGCCAGTTTATCAAGCAAGGGATGCTGTGTGGCGCTGACGATTCGGGATACAATCAGGGGTATGAGGCTGTTGTTATTGCCCATGATATCCTGGCAAAAGGCGCCGACCCTTCCACCTATCCCCCCCGGGCTCCCAAACGCGGCCCCCTGATGGTCAACCGGCAGCGCGCCCAGCAGCTAGGTATTAAACTTACCGATGATATGGGGATTGAAGAATTTATTGATGAGATACCTGTATTAAAGAAAATTCAATGAAAGGCACAGGGAAAACCATGAAAACAGGAAAATTCGCATTGGTTTTATTACTAGGACTATTGTCGTCCACGGTTTGCCACGGAGAAACCGTCAAAAAGAAAATCCTGGTGGTTAGCAGTTATCACAAAGGCTATCTGTGGTCGCAGGAAACAAATAAAGGCTTTTGCGATGCAATGCTTAAGTTTGGATATTTTGACAATAATAAACAGATAAACGAATACAAAACAAATGATTATGCGGAGTCTTCTACAGTAATTATTAAGAAAATGTGGATGGATACCAAAAGAAAAAGCAGCAAAGCTGAAATAGAGGAAACAAGTTTAAAACTATTTAAATTTGCAGGAGATTTTGAGCCTGATCTTATTTTTCTCGGCGATGACAATGCTGCCAGATATCTGGGCAGGAAATTCCTGGATACGTCGATACCCATGGTATTCTGGGGGCTTAATAATACGCCGGTTAAATACAATTTGATTGACAGTATTGAAGCGCCGGGCCATAACGTCACCGGAGTTTATCAATCAGGATATTACATAGAAAGTCTGGAGCTTTTACAGGCCATCATACCAAGTATTAAGACCTTTGCAGTATTATCCGATACAACTCCTACCGGCAGATCACATTACAAGGAAATAGAGCGGCTTGCCCATAAGGGACTTCTCCCGGTCACCTTAATCGACATTGTTTCCACAAACGATTTCGACCAATGGAAAATGAAGGCATTGGACCTTCAGGAGAAGGTAGATGCCTTCTTTTTAGTCCAATTTTCAAACATAAAAACAAAAAATGGTGAACCTGTATCAGATGAAGAGATTGTTGACTGGTATATCAAACATATTACAAGACCTGAAGCCACCCCGGGACATCGGGTAAAATTGGGTCTATTGTGCGGTGCTGACGATTCCGGATATAAGCAGGGATTTGAGGCCGTAACCATGGCCCATAACATTTTGTCCGGAATTGCCGTCCCGGCAACCTATCCCCCCAGAACCCCCTCTCGTGGCCCTTTGATGGCCAACAAGCAAAGGGCTAAAACCCTCGGCATTACCATCACTCCGGAAATGGGAATCGAACAGTTTGTTCCATAATATTAAGCTCTTGGTTTGCACAACAGATGAAAGAAACTAAAGACAAGGGACTTTCCATCTTCTACAGATTACTCCTTGGGAGCATGGGGTCCTTTATTTTGGTTTGCGGCCTGCTTACCTTTGTCATTTATGAGTTTAACAAAAAAAGGCTTACCGAATATGCTACCGAGCAAATCTTGCGCCAGTACAAAGATATAAGCCATCGTTTCAATCAGGACGTTAGGGACAATCTCATAAAAGATTTAAAGATGCTCGCTGCCAATCCTATTCTAGACGAATATATGATGTCTACCGGGGTGGAAGCAAAAGTCCATGCCCGATCTGTTGAACGGCTGTTCCTGCAGTATATTGACAATACAGAAAATTATAACGGAATATACTTTATCGATTTTACAGGAAAAGAAAAAATCCGGGTGACCAGAGAAGGCCGTGGCCGAGAGTACCGTGATTTCACTGACAACCATCTTTTCAATAAGATCGAATCAGGTTCGGCACAGAGCATCCATGTCGATGACCTCTATCAAAGGAATGATGGCATCATTACCGGGATCATCGGTATCCACAAAATAGATATGGATATAGGAGAGTTCGGTGGGGTGGTTATCATCGATTTCAGTTTGGATAATATTTTCACAGATTTGAAAGAAACCATCATCTTGGGAGAAAATCCGATCTGGGTTTTCACCCCTTCCGGTCAAACGCTTTTAAGACCAATCAGCCAAAAATTTTCCTTTGCGCCTCATAAATATTTAACACCCCCGCATCAGCATGAGCTCGCCATAAATCCTGTGCCCGAAGGCTTATTTGTTTATCAGGATTTTTCCATTCTTCCCGGGTCTTCATTCCTCAGAGTGGTGGTCAGTTTATCAAACCTTCTCTTGCGCAAAGAAATAAATGAACTTCTCAAGTTCTTTTCCCTGGTCTTTGCAGGATCCCTTTTCCTGATATTTCTGGTTTCATCGTATTTATCGAAACACCTTTCCAGGCCGATTGTTGGACTGGCCAACGCCGCCAAAAAGCTTGCCAAAGGGGATCTTGCCACCCAGGTTCAATTCCGAACAGGCGGCGAAGTGCAGCAGCTGATCGAGAGCTTTAACACCATGGCCCATAACCTGGAAATGACCACTGTTTCCAAAGCATATGTTGATAATATCCTTAACAGCATGATCGACGCGGTTATCGTCCTCTCTCCCCAGGGCAAAATAGTCAGGACAAATGTCTCGGCCCGAACCCTACTGGGCTATGAAGATCAGGAGCTTATCGGCCGACCTTATTCCCTGTTCATTGAAAATGATAAGCCCTTGGAAAGATTATTATCCGGTGAAATTGTTTTGCACGGCACAAAACACTTTGAATCCCTTTATCTGACCAAAGGCGGCGGCAAAATTCCCGTTCTTTTTTCCGCCTCTCTCATTCAAGACAATCTCGGAACCCTCCAAGGTTTCGTTTGCGTTGCCCAAGACATATCAAACTTGAAAAAAGCGGAAAAAGGCCTAAGAGACAGTCAGGAAAAGTACAGTCAGCTTTTCGAAAAATCGATTGACAGCATCTTCCTGCATGACTTGCAAGGCAACTTGCTGGATGTAAACCAGAGTACTTTGGATTTGTTTGGGTATGGCCGCGAAGAAGTCACTTCTTTGCGCATTATGGACCTTCATCCGCCCGAAGCCCTTGATGCTTCAAAAAAGGCCTTTGCGGACATCCAGAAAGATGGCTTTGTCAGATTTGAAATACAATTTGTCAAGAAAAGTGGAGAGGTTTTTTTTGCCGAAGTCTCTTCGAGCATTGTCGAAATTGGTGAGCAAAAGATTATCCAGGGCATAGTTCGAGACATAAGCCAACGCAAACAGGCGGAAGAGGATTTGAAATCCTTTGCCGCCAAACTTGAAACCGCCAGTAAAATAAGCAACGAATTGGCCATCAAAGCAGAATTTGCCAACAAGGCAAAGAGCGAATTTCTGGCCAATATGAGCCATGAGATCCGTACACCCATGAACGGCATTATCGGCTTTACTGAAATGTTGCTGGAAACCAAACTCACAAAAACTCAAGATGAATATACCAAAACCATTAAACGGAGCGGCGAGGCTTTGCTCTCTTTGCTCAACGACATTCTTGATTTTTCCAAGGTGGAGGCGGGTGAACTTACCATCGAGGAAATTGAATTCGATCCCGAGCTTCTTGTCTATGACATCTGTGACATTATCCGTCCGAGAATAGGCTTAAAACCCATAGAGCTTCTTTGCCATATAGATGACAACTTGCCCGCGCTCGTCCAAGGAGATCCTGCCCGGTTCCGACAAGTCTTGATGAATTTGATGGGGAATGCATCAAAATTCACCCATAGGGGAGAGATCGAAGTCTCTCTTAGTGTTGAGGAAGAAAAAGGTGATCAGATACAACTCCATGGCGCCATAAGGGATACTGGTATCGGTATCCCGGTGGACAGGCTTGCCGACATCTTCAGCCCCTTTCAGCAGGCCGATGGCTCAACCACAAGAAAATATGGCGGTAGCGGCCTGGGACTTTCAATTTGTAAACGAATATCCAACCTCATGGGTGGAGATGTCTGGGCGGAGAGCGGCCCGGATACGGGATCCATTTTCCATTTTACGGCATGGTTAGGAACAGTTGCCGCTAAAGAAGAGAGCCGGACATTCGGCAACGTTGTGCTTGCCGGAAAAAAGGTCCTTGTGGTTGATGACAACCGCAACAATCTTGCAATACTCCAATACGTATTGGCATCGGCAGGCATGTCCGCTATTCCACTGGACAATGGCAGAGATGTTCTGCCGGCCCTGCAGGCAGCCCTGGAGGACAAGAGCCCTTTTGACCTCTGTATCTGTGATATTCAAATGCCGCATACAGATGGCTATGAAGTTGTCAAGAAGGTTCGGACCTCAACCCAAGATTTTGCTTCGCTGCCCATGATAGCCCTCTCTTCAGTCATGGATGCCAGCACATGTGAAACAGCCGGGTATAATGGCTATTTGAGTAAACCGGTTCAGAGAACCAAGCTTATTAAAATGATTATCCGGCTCTTCAAGCTTGATGAGGAAGATATAGGAAAAGAGGAACAACCCAGGATTTTTACCCAATATTCCGTTAATGAGGATTTAAAGCGTTCCGTGCGGGTACTTCTCGTGGAAGACAATCCGGTCAACCAGAAGCTTGCTAAAATTATGCTGAGCAAAGCAGGGTATCATGTTGAGACGGCTGACAATGGAGAAGTAGCGATCGAAAAATTTACCGCCTCCCCTGATGATTTTGATGTCATTTTTATGGATATACAGATGCCGCTAGTTGATGGATTGGCAGCAACGAAAATAATTCGCGAAAAAGGCTTTCGCACCGTTCCTATTATCGCCATGACTGCGCATGCCATGAAAGGAGACCGGGAACGATGCCTGGACTCTGGAATGAACGACTACATCACCAAACCCATTAAAAGAGAGATTGTTTTTGAAGCCTTGGAAAAATGGGTATTCAATAGGAGCCGGCAGTAACTGCAAGTATAGACTAGTATTGCTGCCCTTAAAAATGACCGACAATACCGATCTGCACCGACATGCCGGACATATTAATCTTGTTGCGGTTCACTTGCCAGTCTGAGCCGAGCACAGGCTCGACGTCGAATGTCGCGTCTATGTAATCGAATGCCAGCGAAAAGGCGACCTCTCCTCCAAAAGTAAGTTCAAAGCCGCTCATAAAGCCGTCGGTGCTTGAGAATTCAAGCTCGGCATCGCCGTCCCATTCCGGGGCCTTAAACATCAGATAGGCAAAATGAGGGCCGAAAGTCACCCGTGATCCGGCCTTGAAACGAGGAATGAAATCAAT
>CALZHT010000106.1 GCA_945787445.1 uncultured Desulfobulbaceae bacterium | reverse complement strand
ATTCTGATAGGAAATTCCTACAATAAGGAGATGAGGTGGCGAGAAGAGTCGTTGTTACAGGGGTCGGCCTGGTAACACCCTTGGGGACCGGGGTTGAAAAGACCTGGAATGGCCTATGCCGTGGTCGGAGCGGCGTTGGCACCATAAGCCGTTTCGACGCATCTGAACTTGATGTCCGTATTGCTGCAGAGGTAAAAGACTTCGAATCAGCAAAATTTCTGGATGTAAAAACAGCCAAACATATGGAGCTGTTCGTCCAGTATGCGGTGGCCGCTTCCTTGATGGCCCTTGAGGACGCAGGCCTGACGATTACCGATGAAAATGCCACCAGTTTCGGTGTTGTTACAGGTAATGGTATCGGCGGCCTGCCCACCATTGAAAAATATCACCAGATCGCCTTGGAACGGGGGATGAAGAGGATAACCCCTTTTTTCATTCCCATGGTTATTTCCAATATGAGCGCCGGCCAGATTTCTATTCTCACCGGAGCTAAAGGACCGAATTTGTCTGTTACCACAGCATGTGCCGCCGGTTCTCACGCTGTTGGTGACGCCTTCCGGATGGTGAGCCGTGGTGACTGTGATGTGGCAATCACCGGCGGCAGTGAATCCACTATCTGTCCGCTTGCCATTGGCGGTTTTAATTCGATGAAGGCCCTTTCCAAACGTAATGATGAACCGGAAAAGGCCTCTCGGCCGTTTGATGAAGGCCGCGACGGCTTTATTATCTCGGAAGGGGCAGGCATGCTCATTCTGGAGGATCTTGAGCGGGCCATGGCTAGAGGAGCAACGATTTACGCTGAAATGGCCGGCTACGGCCTTTCCGGCGATGCCTACCATATCGCGGCGCCCCCTGAAGACGGCGAGGGCGCGGTGCGTTGTATGAAAATGGCGCTGCAGGATGCGGCAATGCACCCTGCTGATATCGATTATATCAATGCCCATGGTACATCCACCCCACTCAATGATGTCTGTGAAACCCTTGCCATCAAAACTGTTTTTGGCGATCATGCCGGGAAACTGGCGGTCAGTTCCACCAAGTCAATGACCGGTCATATGCTTGGCGGTGCCGGTGGCATTGAAGCGGTTTTCACCGCTTTGGCAGTCCACCATGATACGGCCCCACCTACCATAAACCTTGAAAATCCCGACCCGCAATGCGATCTCGATTATGTACCCAATGAGGCGCGAAACATGACGATACGAGCTGCAATGTCCAATTCCTTCGGTTTTGGCGGCACCAACGCTGTTTTAATCATGAAGAAGTTTGCAGGATGATATGAAAATTGCCATTGGATCAGATCACGGCGGCTTTTTGTTGAAAAGTGAAATCATTACCTTGTTGCAGGAACTCGGGCATGAGGTGGGGGATCACGGTACCCACTCGCAAGATTCAGTTGATTATCCCGATTTTGCGCAACTCGTGTGCGCAGAAGTGATGGCAGGGAAAAGCAACAGAGGTATACTGGTATGTGGTACCGGTATCGGCATGTCAATGGTTGCGAATCGCAACGAAAATATCCGGGCCGCCCTCTGCCATGAACCGTTTGCGGCCAGAATGAGCAGAGAACATAACGATGCCAATGTCCTTTGTCTGGGGGAAAGGGTTTTGGGGGTCGGTCTAGCTCTGGATATAGTCCGGACATGGATTAATTCTGATTTTGCAGGCGGCAGGCACCTACGCCGAATATCTATGTTCTGATTCTGCTTTCCCGGCAGGCTCCTCTGTACTATTCAGTTTATTCAATTAATTATAGCTTGCTAGGCATATAAATAGAAAATGAGCCCTGAATATTGACGGGCTCTCTTTTTTTTTTGCGAATTTTTTAGTAGCATATAGACTTATTTTTTTTCGAATATGCATAAGCATGCATCACAACGTGGTGTAAAAACTATACTAGGCAAGAATATTAGAAGAACTTGGCGCGATGATTTCTTTTTTAAAGCAGCAAGATCCGGAGGTGTACCGGACAATCCGGTACGAATTGGAACGGCAGTCTTATCAGTTGGAACTGATCGCCTCGGAGAATATTGTCAGCGAGGCGGTGCTGGAAGCGCAGGGGTCCATTTTCACCAACAAGTATGCGGAAGGATATCCCAGTAAGCGTTATTATGGCGGCTGTGATTATGCCGACGAAATAGAATCGCTTGCCATTTCCAGGGCTAAGGATATTTTCCAGGCCGAGTATGCTAATGTGCAGCCCCATTCCGGCAGTCAGGCGAACATGGCGGTGTATTTCGCCACCCTGGAGCCGGGAGACAAGGTGCTGGGCATGGATCTGGCGCACGGGGGGCATCTTACCCACGGCAGTTCAGTGAATTTTTCAGGACAGTTTTTTGACTTTGTTTCATACGGTGTTGACCGGGAGAGGGAACGGATCGATATGGAGGAGGTCGAGCGCCTTGCTTGTAAAGAGAGGCCAAAAATGATTGTGGCCGGCGCAAGCGCATATCCCAGGATTATCGATTTTGAAGGATTTCGGCGGATCGCGGACAAGGTTGACGCGTTGTTGATGGTTGATATGGCTCATATCGCCGGGTTGATTGCCGCAGGGGTGCATCCTTCTCCCGTGCCCTATGCCGATTTTGTCACCACCACCACCCATAAGACCATGCGCGGCCCGCGCGGGGGGTTGATCCTTGCCAAGGCCGAGTTTGGCAAACTTCTGGACAGCAAGATATTCCCAGGCATACAAGGAGGGCCGCTGGTCCATGTCATTGCCGCCAAGGCGGTGAGTTTCAAAGAGGCCATGGAGGGAGGCTATAGAGAATACCAGGCACAGGTTGTCAAAAACGCCAAGATCCTGGGCGATAAGCTCATGAGCTACGGATTTCGCATTGTGTCCGGAGGCACGGATAATCATTTGCTGCTCGTTGACCTCAGCGATAAATCCATAACCGGCAAGGATGCGGAAAGAGTGCTTGAGGATGCAGGAATTACGGTAAATAAGAATGCCGTGCCGTTCGACACCCAGAGCCGTTTTGTGACCGGCGGCATCAGAATCGGCACACCGGCAGTCACCACCAGAGGCCTGAAAGAATCCGAAATGGAAAAGATTGCGGAGTGGATCGGCAGAGTTATCAGTAACCGCGACAGCACGGATGAGATTGCCGGGATTCGTATGGAGGTTCGGGCTCTGTGCGAGAATTTTCCGCTGTATCCCCACCGGGAGCGGGACGAGGAATACGAAATATGAGCGGATCTTCACGGCCCTCCTGGGAAGAATATTTCATGAGCATCGCCGAACTGGTGGCGCAGAGATCCACCTGCATCCGCCGGCATGTCGGCGCGGTGCTCGTGCGTGATAAGCGCATAATTTCAACCGGCTATAATGGCGCCCCTTCAGGCATCCAGCATTGTATTGATATCGGTTGCCTGCGGGAGGAGCAGGGAGTGCCGTCCGGTGAGCGCCATGAACTGTGCCGAGGATCACACGCCGAACAGAACGCCCTTATTCAGGCGGCTCTGTATGGCGTAAGCGTTAAAAGTGCAAGCCTGTATTGTACCAATATGCCATGTTCCATATGCAGTAAAATGTTGATCAATGCCCGAATAGTTGAGGTTTTTTACAAAGAAGGGTATGCTGATTCTCTTTCCAATATGCTGATGGATGAGGCAGGAATACCGTTTATACAGATCGGTTAGATGGTGATTTTCTCCTGTTCCCAGTTTTCAGCCGAGATTAGCAAAACATTATTTAGGAACTTCGCGTCATGAAATGCCCCTATTGCGGTCACTTGGAAAATAGAGTGATCGACTCCCGCCTCAATAAGGATTTTACCATTACCCGCCGCCGGAGAGCTTGTGACGATTGCGGCAGGAGGTTCACCACCTATGAAAGGCTGGAAGTGACCATGCCCATGCTTATCAAGAAAGACGGTCGCCGTGAGTCCTGGGACCGGCATAAGGTGGTTGAAGGATTGAAAAAGGCTTGTGAAAAAAGGCCTGTGAGCATGACGGATATTGAATTGTTTGTTGATAACCTGGAAAAGGAACTCCAGGACTTGGGCGAGCGTGAAGTCCCGGTGAATCTGGTGGGAGAAAAGGTCATGGAAGGGTTGCGCCAGATGGATGGTGTGGCCTACGTAAGATTCGCCTCTGTGTATAGACAGTTTAAGGACTTGAATGAGTTCATGGACGAACTTAAGAATGTGCTGAACACCCAGAAGGAATAGGGGATTTGCCGGACGATATTCACTTTATGAAGCTGGCCTTGCGTGAAGCCAGGAAGGGCAGGGGGAGGACCTCGCCCAATCCCTGTGTCGGGGCGGTTGTGGTGAAGGGTGACAAAGTGATCGCCAAGGGGTATCACCGACGCGCAGGCACCCCCCATGCTGAGGTCAATGCGCTGCGTGCAGCCGGCAAAAACGCCCGAGGCGCT
The DNA here is from genome assembly GCA_945787445.1 of uncultured Desulfobulbaceae bacterium. GTDB lineage: Bacteria > Desulfobacterota > Desulfobulbia > Desulfobulbales > CALZHT01 > CALZHT01. The sequence continues at coordinate 6,009 of CALZHT010000106.1, read as the reverse complement.
ATAATTTATATTACCCTGGAGCCATGTAATCATAAAGGACGCACTCCGCCCTGCACCCACGCTCTTTTAGAGAGCGGCGTTGCGCGCGTGGTTGTGGGCATGACCGATCCCAATCCCCATGTGGCCGGCGGCGGCTGCACGTTTCTGGCTGATCATGGCATATCCGTAACCTGCGGGGTCTTGGAGGACAGCTGTAAAAAGTTGAACCGGCCGTTTATCAAGCATATTCGGACGGGTCATCCCTGGGTGATTATGAAGGCCGGCTGCAGCCTGGATGGAAGGATTGCAGTCGGTTCCGGTAAAAATGGCTGGATCACCAATGACCAGTCCAGGCTGGACGTGCACCGGATACGGGACAGGGTTGACGCTATTCTGGTCGGGATCGGGACAGCCACCAATGATGATCCGTCCTTGACCACCAGACTTCCTGCCAAAAAAGGTAAAGATCCTCTGCGGGTCGTGCTCGATACACATTTACGCTTGCCTCTGCAGGCACGGATGCTTACCCAATCCAGCAATGCTGCCACCTGGATTTTTTGCGGGCCGCAAGCATCGCATGATAAACGGAGAGGACTTGAGGCGGCAGGCGCCATGGTAAAATCGGTACCACTTGCTCCGCAAGGGGGCCTTGACTTGCAAGCGGTTCTCAGCGAGTTGGGCCGCGAACAAGTCACCAGCGTTTTGGTCGAAGGCGGCAGTCGGGTGCATGGTTCTTTTTTGCGTCACGGTCTGGTCGATCAAGCGATGATCTATATGGCGCCATTTTTTATCGGGGCGGACGGGGTATCGCTCCTGGATGACCTGGGGCTGAAAACAGTGGAAAAGGCACGTCGCATGCAGCCTGTCAGGGTGAAACGTTTTCAAGATGATGTAATGATTGAAGGCATATTTACGGATTTTGAGGTATAATGCCTCTTTTTCTGACGAAACAGTTAGTATTTGGCACATTCGTATAAATTATGATTGCACCACAGAGGACACAGTGAGCACAGAGTAATACCTATTCTTTTAAACAGTTACCTCTGTGAACTCTGTGTCCTCTGTGGTAAAAAAGAACATTTTTTGGCTTTCATTAGGTTCGGGTATTGAGAATTTAGAGAAACGAGTCCATGTTTACCGGAATAATTCAAGGAAAAGGAAAAATTATTGCCAAGCAACCTTTCGGCTCAGGCATGGTCTTTGGTGTTGAGGCTGATTTTGATCTGCCCCAGCCGCAAGAAGGGGAGAGCATTGCCATAAACGGTGTCTGTCTCACGGCAAAGGATATTGCCGGTCGTCGCTTTACGGCGGATGTGTCACCGGAAAGCCTTTCCCGCACCAACCTGGGTGATCTTGCCCCTGGAAGCGTGGTCAATCTTGAAAGGGCTCTCCAGTTGAGCGACCGCTTAGGCGGCCATCTGGTCAGCGGTCATATTGACGCGGTGGCCAAAATTCTCGAAAGGAAGGTTGAAGGAGATTTTGTCCGCTTCACCTTTACCGTTCCGGATGGGCTGGATAAATATATCATTGAGAAGGGATCCATCGCCATTGACGGCATAAGCCTTACAGTAAATCAATGTGATGCCCAATCGTTTGCAGTGGCCATTATTCCGCATACCCTGCAGATAACAACCCTCGGCCAGAGGAAACAAGGCGATACCGTGAACATCGAGGTGGACCTGATCGGTAAATACGTGGAAAAATTGCTCTCCGTAAAAGAAGAGAGCAGCAGCAGTGACAGATCCGGCATCAACCCCGCTTTTCTGGCGGAACATGGATTTATTAAAGAATAAATGACGCTGTTTTAAGCAGCTTTTACATAGTGTGGTTGTGATGGTACAAAAAATAAGAGATATATTCGGCTTAATGGCAGGTCCACGGAGTCGAGTGATACATGGTGGTGAAATGTCATGCCGGTGAGCACGATTGAAGCAGTTATAGAGGACATCCGGTCCGGGAAAATGATCATCCTTGTGGATGACGAGGACCGCGAAAATGAAGGGGATCTGTGCATGGCCGCCCAGATGGTGACCCCGGAGGCGGTAAATTTCATGGCCAAATACGGCAGGGGCTTGATTTGCCTAACCATGACTCCTGAGCAGATTGACAAGCTGCAATTGCCCATGATGGTGAAGGACAACCGCTCTCCTTTTGAGACCGCCTTTACGGTGAGCATTGAAGCGAGAACCGGAGTGACCACCGGTATTTCCGCGGCTGACCGGGCCCGCACCATTCAGGTTGCAGTGGCGTCGGATGTGCAGGCGGAAGATATTGTCAGCCCCGGTCATATTTTTCCCCTGCGGGCGCGAAAGGGCGGGGTGTTGGTGCGAACCGGCCAGACGGAAGGATCGGTAGACCTTGCTCGGTTGGCAGGCTTGCGGGCCACCGGGGTGATCTGCGAGATCATGAAGGAAGACGGCACCATGGCCCGGATGCCCGATCTGGAGATATTTGCTAAAGAGCACGATCTCAAGATCGCCACCATTGCCGATCTTGTTGCCTACCGTCTTCGTAAAGACGTATTGGTGCACAGGGCCGCGGAAACACTTATGCCTACCAGATACGGCGGGGAATTCAAGGCTATTGTCTATACCAACGACGTGGATAATTACGAACATCTGGCCTTGGTTATGGGCGATATCCGGCCGGACAAAGAGGTGATGGTCAGGGTTCATTCCGAATGCCTTACCGGCGATGTTTTCGGGTCCTTGCGCTGCGACTGCGGCGCCCAACTGCAGGCCGCTATGAAAATGGTAGGCCGGGAAGGATGCGGCGTCATCCTCTATATGCACCAGGAGGGCAGGGGTATCGGCCTGGTAAACAAGCTGAAGGCCTATGCCTTGCAGGACCAGGGACTTGACACGGTGGAGGCCAATCTGAAACTGGGCTTCAAGCCGGATCTCAGGGATTACGGCATAGGCGCCCAGATTCTTCGCGATCTCGGCGTGGGAAAAATGCGGCTCATGACCAATAATCCTAAGAAAATAGTAGGACTGGAAGGCTACGGCCTGCAAGTGGTCAGCCGTATGCCCATAGAGGTTGAGCCCGTGCCGGAGAATCTCCGCTATCTCCAGTGCAAGAAAGACAAGATGGGACATATTCTGGATTTGCTCCCCAGCGGCAAAGGGGAGAATGATTTACTTACCACGGGAGGCTGAAATGGCGAAGTACTTTGAGGGAAATTTACAGGCAGAGGGTAGGAAGTTCGGTATTGTAATTTCCCGTTTTAATTCTTTTATTGCAGAAAAATTACTTGATGGCGCTCTGGATACGCTGAACAGGTCCGGGGTTGCAGAAGATGGTATTGAAATAGCCCGGGTGCCGGGTGCGTATGAGATCCCTCTGGTAGCGCAGAAAATGGCCAAATCAGGCCGTTATGATGCGGTTATTTGCCTGGGCGTGGTAATCCGCGGTGCCACCCCCCATTTCGACTTTGTCGCCAATGAGGCCTCTAAGGGCATTGCCCAGGCAGGCATGGAAACGGGGGTCCCCATTATTTTCGGGGTGCTCACCACCGATACCATCGAACAGGCCATCGAGCGCTCCGGTTCCAAGGCCGGCAATAAAGGATCGGAATGCGCCGCCGCTGCCATTGAAATGGTCAACCTTTTGGAACAGCTTTAAAGCGGGATATTGCTTGGCGGCGATTCGCGTTTGTTTATGCCTTTACTTCACTACAGAGAACACAGAGGTCACAGAGTTACATGAATGAAATACAAGGTTTTTCTTCGTGCTCTCTGTGATAAAAAATATTTTTGTAACAAATGTAACGTGATTTGGCCATGGGTATTCGTCGGAAAGCCAGAGAAATGGCCTTGCAGGCATTGTATCAGAGCGAGTTGACCGGGGAGCAGTCCCTTGAAGTGTTCAATCTTTTATGTGAAAACTTCGAGGTCAATAATAAGTCGGTGCCCTATGCCCGTTCGCTTATTTGCGGGGTGGCCGACCACCTGCAGGAGATCAATGATCTCATCAAGGAGCACGCGGCCAACTGGCGTATTGACCGTATGTCCTTGGTAGACCGCAATATTATTCGGTTGGCGGTCTATGAATTGTTCTGGCAGGACGATGTGCCGGCCACGGTGGTGATCAACGAGGCCATTGAAGTAGCGAAGCGTTTCAGCACCGATGATGCCGGGGGGTTTATCAACGGCATTCTCGACGGCATAAATAAATCCGGGGCCAGGGAACGTTGCATGCCTTAGTAAACACATTTGTAATTACAATTACGTAAATATTTTTACCACAGAGGACACAGAGACCACAGAGAATAATGAAGATTGAACTTAAAGCTGTTGATGGGATCAAATGTATCCATAAGGCACAATTACTGACATATATGAAATTGTCCGAAATGGATACTGATCCGCTGCTTAAATTCAATGTAGAAAGACTTAAGGACGGAATTCAAAGGTTTAGGATATAATTCTCTGTGTCCTCTGTGCTCTCTGTGGTTCGTCTATGAAACTGACCAATATTTGCCACCGAATTCATGAACTTGTGTAATTGGTATTGGCCGGGACCGGGGTAGCGCACCTCCATTGCTGTTTGATAGTGTATGGCTAAAATACGGAATCAACAGGAAAAACCTTCTTTAGGCCAGGAAATTCTAGCTGTGGGCGGAATTTTTCTAGCCGCCTTCATCCTCCTGTGTCTGGTGAGCTTTTCCAATGATCCGACCCATATATTCTCGGCGTCGGGAAATTGGGGCGGCACGGTAGGCCAGTTTATCGCCCGGGTACTCACCAGTTTCTTGGGGATAAGCTCCTTTTTGCTGCCTTTGTTGATTTTTCTCTTTTCCCTCCAGTTTTTTTCACCCAACGCCTCGTTTACACGAATTCCTTATGTTTTTGTGGGGTGCACCGGCATAATTCTGGCGTCCACCGGTCTCTTCGGCACCATGACCAATCCTTCTCTGGAGCTGCTGGGCAATGTGTATCCCAGCGGTGGGCACCTTGGCAGCCTGTTTGCCGTTTTTTTCGAAAAGGCCTTTGGCGGGCCGGGATCGGTGCTGTTTTTTGTCGCCATCCTCATTGTCTCGCTCATGGCTGCGGTCAAGTTTTCCCTCTACCTTGCCACTATAAAGGTTTCACAGATATGGGGCTGGGGATTGGACAGGATGCGGGCGCGCAAGCAGGCCAGGGAGAAGAAAAGCACTGACAAGGCAGCAGTTACTCGGAACAGGATCCCTGCGCAGGATATTGAGGAACTCGATGAGGATTTCGGCAAGACCATCAATATCCCGCGGGTGCATGAGCCGGTGAAGCTGATTGCCCATGAGGAAGAGGACGAAGAATTCCATCCTCTGCCCGTTTCAGCGGCGGAGTTCCGGCTGCCTTCCTTGAATCTTCTCGATAAGCCGGACAGTAAGGAACTCCATATTGACCATCAGTTTTATTATGAGGTGAGCAAGAAGCTTGAGAACAAGCTCAAGGATTTCGGAGTGGAAGGCACGGTTTCCGGGATATCACCGGGGCCGATCATCACCACCTATGAATATGCACCCGCCCCCGGCGTGAAGATAAACAAGGTTGTGTCCCTGGCCGATGATATTGCCCTGGGGTTGAAAGCGGAAAGCGTCCGCATTGTGGGTTCCATTCCCGGCAAGGCCGCCTTGGGTATCGAGATCCCCAACCCGGAGAGGCTGGTGGTTCATATCCGCGACATTCTGGCCAGCGAAGTATTCCAGAAATCACCGTCCAAGCTCACCATCGGCCTGGGCATGGATGTGGTGGGCAGCCCGGTGCTTACCAATCTCGCCAAGATGCCCCATCTCCTGATTGCCGGCGCCACCGGTTCCGGCAAGAGTGTGGCCATAAACGCCATTATCTGCAGCATCCTGTTCAAAAGCACCCCGGATGAGGTGCGGCTGCTGATGGTGGACCCCAAACGCATAGAGCTGTCCATCTACGAGGATATCCCGCACTTGCTGCACCCGGTAGTTGTTGACCCGAAGATGGCGAGCAGGGCGCTCATGTGGGCGGTGCGCGAGATGGAACGGCGCTATGAGCTCATGGAAGAGATGCGGGT
>CALZHT010000105.1 GCA_945787445.1 uncultured Desulfobulbaceae bacterium | reverse complement strand
CGGACCACGATAACCAATTGATATCATGAATATAAAGGTCATATTTAGGGGTGATTTTGGCCTTAAACGGCTTTTTTTGATGCCGAATAGGGCCGTTTAAGAAAAGTTCCATGACATAATTTCTATTATACTATCCATTTTATACCCAAAAAGGTGCGTTTAAGCCCTAAAATCGACCTTTTTCAAAGCTCTTTTGCTATTATTTCATTATGTTACCGTGGTCCGACCCCAATCCACAATCCAGCATAAAGGAAGATAATTCACAATTCTAAATTCTCAATTCGAAAAAGGTATTCAGAAGGGGAGAGAGACAAAAGAAATGAACCCAACAATTGGAGTCTGACACGATGCCCAATATTAATAACAAGAGTCAAGCAAAGAATTGACCCGGTGTTGACCTAAGAGTCAAGCAAAGATTTGACCCGGTGTTGACCCGGTGTTAGAGCACTTAGCTGTCCGTCAAGGAACTTAAAGATTTTAGTCAAAAAATTTTCTCTTACGCCATTATAAAGGGCTTCCAGGCACTACTACATAAAAGCCGTGTATATTGCCGTTATTAAATGGGCTCTCGATTCTGCTGACAGAAAAAAGGACTCTTGAACCATTTGTGGCCTGGACGGCGGCTTTTTTTCCTGTAATTTTTACACCTGCAAGGTCTATTATGCTCCCGGACGCAAGAACCGCTGTTTCACCTGAGAGTTGCCCCCCTGTTACTTTGATTCTTGATTCCCGGGTATGCAATGCAACATCCTTTCCATTAACTCTGCTATTTTCTATTACGACGTCATCGGACTCAATTACCTTGATGAAGTCAGCTTCCAGATTTTCCATCCGGATACTTTTGCAGTCAGATATTTCAATAGATTTATAGTGTCCTGTCAGGGTCATGTTTTGTTTGTTTGAAAGCACAGCCACACGATCGGTTTTTTGGAGTTTCTCCCATGGGGCTTGCCATGTTTCTGTTACAAGTGCGTCTTGGATCAAGCGATTAAACTCATCAGGTCGTTCAAGTATGGGATTGTGGCCGGTTTCAGGCACGATGTTGAACTGAGTTTTCTCCAGTATAGAGTTCAACAATTTTCCTGTACGGATCGGAGTCGTTTGATCATTTGCCCCCCATATTATAATTGCCGGGACATTCACCCGATAGATCAGGCTGCTAAAATCAAAATTTGCCAGGGCCAGGCTGGCTATTTTATGGGGATCACCACTAAGATACCGGCTACGGAGGTCAGGTGACTCCAGGACCTTTTCAAGCTTGACTGACAAGTCAGGGGCTTCCATGGCCCCCAGAGTATGGCTCGTAAACATGCCAAACAGCTTAGTTGGCTGTTTGAGCAGGGAATCATTTTTTTCGTGCATATTCTTCACGATATGCTCAGTCAATGCCTGGCGATGAATTACTCCACTGACATCAGCCAGGATCAGCCGTTGCAGGTTGTCAGGTTGAGTGGCTGCATAGCAAAGGGTGACCGCTCCCCCAAGAGAATGTCCGATTATAATAAACGGTCGGTCGTGAACATAATGGTCCTTCACCCATTGAATAAACTTGGAATAAAATAATGGCGAGTACAGGATATTCTGCTTGCTGGAACGGCCGAAACCCGGCAGATCAAAAGTAACCACATGATATTGTTTGGCCAACTCTGGTATCAGGTGTCTCCAGTTTAGTGATCCTTCGTCTCCTACCCCGTGTATCAAAAGAATGCTGACCTGGTTTCCCATTCCAGCCTCATAGATGTATGTTTCTCCATTGGAAACCGGGTCAACCACCAAGTGCTCCCTTGAGCCGGGGATTTTAGGAAGAGACGGAATCGAGATTGCAGTATTGGGGATGTCCTGGGATGAAACTGAGCATGCGGTCGCAATTATAATGAGGGAAAAAAGAGTGATGGTTTTTTTAAAATTTAACCACATTGATTTCCTCCAGGTCATTGTCAACTTATTGTCAACCTTTTATATATTTTATTGTCAACAACATGTTTGATGATCGGGCGGAGGGCAGGGCTCAGGTTCTCTATCTCAATAGAGATTTCCGGATGGTTCCGGGCGAACACCCTGAATATTTCATCGGCAAAACCCTGGCCCATGGTTTTGACGCCCTTGAAATCGAGTATGATTTTTTTGAATTTATCCAGACCATGAAGCAGCCTTCTTGCCTCAGACCTTGAAACGTATTCACGTTCAAAAAGCTTGACCATTGCCCTGGTCTTAGCAAATTTATAATCAAACTCCTCAGGAGCATACACAGAGAAAATGTTGTCGAGTTTTTTTCTGGTCCGCTTATTGATGCTGAAAAAAACCTCAGTGCCACTGATATTTTTTTTCTCTTCAATAAAAACGTCCTTTTGTAAATTATCAAAAATAAGCTTGGTCTTATGAGATCTGAAATAAATGGTGTCCGCAATTTTTGATGTAAAAAAAATGCCTTCCCCGGAATGTCTTTCCTTCATTGTGGTTGTCTTGCCCTTGATGATTTCTCCAACGGCTGAGTATTCATCCGGCAGGTTGAATTTGTCGAAGACTGAATAAAATATTCCGATCCCATAGTCTCTTATTCGGAAGTGGAATTTGAATTCATCGATTAAAATCTCAATTTGACATTTTTCAGAATCAGAGTGGTCTATTGCATTGTTGAGCATTTCCGTAAATGCGTAACGGACAATTTCCATTGCACCTGGGCTCAATATTCTGGACAGATTCAGAGATGAAGAGATGTCACGGAAAACAATATCTTCTGCAAGATTATCAAGTAAGAATATTTTTTTCAGTTTCGTGGGAAAAATCTTGCGGGTGGTTGCAATTCTGTAGACGGATCCTCGGGTAACTCCCTCCTTGATAATAGAACCGTTTTGAATCAGGCTTTTCAGGTGTTTATTGACAGCCTGCCTTGAAATCCCAAGAAAAGCGGACAACTCCACACCAGAAACGGCTTTTTTCTTCTTGGTCAGGGCGAGTATTTTTTCTTTGACGTCCATAAGTCAAGGTTAACAATTGTCAACTTATTGTCAACATATATTTTATTTTATTGTCAACATTTGGATTAAGAAATAATGGAAAATCAAGAATAAGATTCAGGCAAAGGCCATGTGCCTTGAGCCTGTGCCCTGGCTCGGGACGGCAAAGGAAACAAAAACGGGACAGAACTATTTTTTATCTGAATTCACTGCTCTGGAAATATCAGGGCCATCTGTTTGGGATGATTTCCAAAAAAAACCACACCAATCGTTTGACAATCAAATCAAAATAGAATATCCAGATAACCTGTCAGTGTTTTGGTAACTTCTATCACGGGGTGCTTTTTGTTTGGAAATATTGATCAGCAAGAGTCAAGAGCAGACTTGACCCCTTTTCTGAAATAATTTTTAAGATGTGACCCTAGATCTTCGCTCAAAAAGGTATTCAAAAAGGGGAGAGAGACAAAAGAAATGAACTCAACAATTGATGTCTGACCCAATGTCCAACTGGTTCATTTTTTATGACAAGAGCCAAGCAAAGAATTGACCCGGTGCCTTGAATATCTCCGTGACACAAAACAAGTCATACTAACACTCCACCATCGCGCTGCCGGGGCCACAGTCGGGCTTGCTCCGCAACCCTCCTGTCCCCAGCATGCGATTCCGCATCTGCCTGCTTTCACTAACCTTGAGGGGCAAGAAGCCTGAAACCGAGGCCGTCTTCGCTAAAGCCTGGCGCGAACCCGCGACGGTCCGGCGAGTACCCGCTACGGAACGTGGGCCGCACCTTCCTCGGAATGCAGTTCCAGCCGCCGCCGCGAAAAACGCGGGACGAGCCTGATGAAGGCCCCCGGGGATTATTGCGGGGACTGGCCTTGTAATACTCGCTATCATACCAGTCGCTGCACCACTCCCTAACATTGCCGCTCATGTCATATAATCCCAGACCATTGGGCGTCTTGCCGCCTACCGGATGGGTTGAACCGCCACTATTTTTACCATACCAGGCAACGGCATCAACATTGGCCCCGCCTGCATATTTCTCAGGCCTGCCGCCACTTCGAGCCGCATATTCCCACTCCGCCTCGGTGGGCAGGCGAAAATTCTTTCCTGACCTGTTTTTCAGCTTTCTAATAAATTCCTGCACATCGTTCCAACTCACACTTTCGACCGGATAGTTCCCGCCTTTCTTAAAGAAAGAAGGATTACTATTCATTATCTTTTTCCACTGATCCTGGGTTACCTCATATCTGCCCATATAAAAGCCGCCCAAGCACACCTCGTGGACTGGCTTTTCATCGGCATCGCACTCTGCCGTCCAGCTGCCGCAGCCCATCTCAAAACAGCCGCCCTCAACCCAGACAAACTCCATGCCTGTTATCGGTTCTTTCCAAATTTTTTCCATGGTGGCCGGTTTGCGGCTTATGCTCGGTTCCTCAAGCCTTGCTTCTTCTACATTCCTTAACTCTTCCACTTTTCTTACTTCTTCTACCTTTCGTTTGGCCTCCTCCTCAACCTGTCGGCGGTTTTCCTCCGCCGCTCTGCGCGCTTCCTCGGCCTGCCGAGCTTCTTCAGTTTTCTTCCGTGTCTCCTCTGCTTTGCGAGCTTCCGCAGCCTTCTTTCGGGATTCCTCTGCTTTTCTCTCCGTTTCAGCCTTCCTTGCCTCTTCCGCTTTTCTTGCTTCTTCTGCCTCCCGTTTGGCCGGGGGGGGAGGTCCAACGATTTCGGCAATGTCATGAACGAGCTTCTGAAATTCAGAAGAATTCTTGGAGCCGTCCCAATCGATCAACTGCGGGGTGTGAAACCGCTCAAACCTGAACGGGAGTTCAACTTCTTCAATCGACACAGGTACAAGTTTTCTCCGATTTAAAGCATAGGTGGCTTCGTCTTTAACATAGTCCGATTTCACTGAAAGTCGGGACCACATGATGATGACGCACTTTGCTTCTTTCAAGGCCGTTTCAATAACATCATCAACTGGCTCGCCCGCCCGCAGCTTGGGGTCCCACCAGACAGTCCAGCCTTGTTTTTCAAGCGCCTTGGCCAGCTTTCTGGCTTCGGCTCGTTCCTCCCGCTTATAACTGATGAAAATGTCACTCATCGTCTATTCTCCACCTCGTCCTTTAGCCATCGTTACTGTGTCGTTCCTTTTCACCTATTCATTACAATGGAACTCGCAAAGAAAGTCTCCGGCCATCCCATGACCAACTGTTGATTCTGATAGCCTAATCAAATACGTTTGTCAATTGGTTAGGAATGAAGTGAATGGTATTCACCTAATATTTTTCTGCCCCTCCTAAACCAGGAGAGTTATTAGTCCCGCTCTAATAGGATCTTTTCAATGTCCAGGGCCCAGTCCGGGGTTTCGTTGCGCCCCTTCCTTGTCTCACGAATCAACCGTAAATTTCTGGCCGTGGTCTCCGGTTCCCAGACCTCGCGCACTGCAGCCAGAGAATCGGCCAGGGCGCTCATGGCACCTTCCTGATCCTTATCCAACACGGCAAGCTCAAGCATGGTGGCATGGTCCCAGTAATCCGGGCTGCCGGTCGCCATGCGGCGCTCCACCGCATACAAAAAAAAGGGGTCAAGTCCGCTTTTGACTTTTCTCCTTTCTTTAATCTTGGGACAGACCCGAAAATAAATCCGGTGACATAATACTAATTTTCAAGAATTGCAGTTTGAATTCCCGGACCAAAATAGTTGGTGGCGAGGGTTGTGCGGAGGCGTTGGCGTAGGACCGGCATGAGAGATAGTTTAAACAGTTCCTTATCCATATTTCGCCCCTAAAAAAAACCTCGTTAAAACCATCAATATCATCAATCTTCTTTCCCCCAGGCCTTAGCGATCAGCGGATTACGCTCAAAGAAAATCGCACGTACATCTTCTCCGACCCGGTTCAGCGGGCAAGCGAAATTGATGCACTGGGTGCAGAGAAAGCTCTTCAGGGTCATGAAAAAACCGGACACAGTCACCAGGTAGACCACCAACAGGAAAAGCTGGAAGCCATAAGCAAGGAATACTATCGGGAAACCCCAGACCAGGACAAACCCTCCCAGGAAGACAAACTTCTCTCCGCTGGTCATCGGTCCTGGCCTATACTTCCATAGTTTGGCTGAGCCGTAATTGGCCCAGCATTTTAACGATTTCCCTTCTTCAGCATAATGGGGGCAATGGGAGCACATCACCCTGATCTCCACAAAACCGAAATAGGCAACAATTATGGCCAGCCACGGGATCAGCATCTGGCCGCTGATATTGTAGATCCCGTATCCCCCCAGCAGAAAACCGGGAAAGGCGATCAACAGGAAGTGGACCAGGTCCCGCATTGCAAAATGGCAATGCAGTCTTTCACTGACCGGACAGTTTTCACATGTCTCCGCCACACAGGTGGCGAGCGGTTTATTCGGATCGAGAAATAAACCCATCACAAAACCTCCTATATTAAAAAAAATCAAATGGGGGTCAAAGGAGTGGGGGTCAAGTCTCCGTTTGACCTTTTTCACTATTTATTTAATGATTTTATACAATTATCCTTCTTCAATCTTTGTTTATTTCTAATGTTTATCTTATTATTTTCCGGGAAAGCCAAACCGTTTCTTCTTGAAGATGGACTTCAAGCAAACTCTGACCGTCTTTTGCCTGATAAATAGTTTTGTCGCCGTGTTCCGTATTCATTCCAAACTTCACTCCTCACTCTTCTCAATTCAAATTGTAAATCAATGTAAACCCATTAGCGGATCAGGTCAAAGGTTTTGATAGGAGAGGTTTTGGAATGATGAATAGGGGAGAAGGAAAAGATGAATGATGACTTGAGAATTTAGAATTATGAATTAACTTGTTTGTTTGATGATTGTCTTGTTGATTAATATTGAAAAACCATATAGTATGTATGAAATTTCAATGCTAATCGTGTGGTTTTATGTTTATAAACAGAAACGAAGATATCCGCCGCCTTTCACGACTCATGCGGTTGTTTCCTGTAACTGCCATCCTGGGTGCAAGGCAGTGCGGTAAGACCACTCTGGCGAAGCTTCTGAAGACTGATCACTATTTTGATCTGGAAAATCCAAGAGATCTGGCGCGCCTGGAAACTCCCCAACTTACTTTGGAAAAGCTTTCCGGACTCATTGTCATTGACGAAATACAACGAACCCCTGACCTTTTCCCTCTCATACGTCACCTCGTTGACACGCAACCGCAGCAAAGGTACCTCATCCTTGGGAGTGCATCCCGTGATTTGATCCGGCAGAGCAGCGAAACACTTGCAGGACGTATAGGTTATTATCATCTTGGGGGACTTGCTCCCCATGAGATTGATGACATGAACCGCCTGTGGACTCGTGGGGGATATCCGAAAGCCTTTTTAGCTCAAAGCGATGCCGACTCTTTCACCTGGCTTGAGCAATACATTGCTACATTCATGGAAAGGGATATTCCTCAGTTGGGGATCAAGATTCCAGCTCAGACCCTGCGCCGATTCTGGACAATGCTCAGCCATTATCACGGACAGATAATTAATTATTCGGAACTTGCCACATCCTTCGGTATTTCCGACATGACCGTGAGAAAATATATTGATATTCTGACCGGTACCTTCATGGTAAGAACACTGCCAGCCTGGTTTGCCAACGTATCCAAACGTCTGGTTAAAAGACCAAAACTCTACTTTCGTGACTCCGGAATTTTTCATTATTTCATGACAATATCATCCCTTGAACAGCTGCAATCGAATCCGAAACTTGGCGCGTCCTGGGAAGGATTTGCTTTGGAAAATGTCTGCCGGGCAGTAGCAAAGCCTGAGGAAGAATTCTATTTCTGGCGAACCCATGCCGGAGCTGAATTGGATTTATTCTGGCAACATAATGGAAAAAACTGGGGGGTTGAATTCAAGTATGCCGATGCTCCGCGGCGCAGCCGGTCCATGTCATCAGTGCTCGACGACTTGAATCTTGAACACCTCTGGGTAGTATATCCCGGCATGCAACCATATGCCCTGGATGAAAAAATAACCGTACTGCCCATGGCGGGAATCGGAAGCAACTGGAAGTATGTCTAAGAAACCCTGTTTGCAAAATGGAGCAAATCCTTGCTTGACTCTTGCCCCTCCTTCAAGCCTCTAGATAACGTGCCAACCGCCAATCGGGGAATCCCTGCCCCAGTCACGAGTCATCATGCTGAGTGCATCCTGGGGGCAACTGTTGCGGCATAAACCGCAGCCGAAGCATTTTTCAGGATCGATCTCCGCCCGACATTTTTCTCCAGACCCGATGCTGCTTATGGCGTCAAAATGACAGGCCTCCTCACACGAACCGCAGCCATCACAGAGCGAAGTATCAACCACGGCCATCTGTTCGCCGCGATACATAGTCTCAACGTCAACAGCAAGGGTACGCAGACCAAGACAGTCGCCGGGCTGACAATTACAGATGGCACCGATAAAGGGGGTGATCATCGTCCAGATAGTATGGACGGCCCCATCTTTTTCCAACGCCTCCATCTGGTGGGTTGCGGTCTCCGGGGTGAGGCTCTCCAATCCCATGTCGGGAGCAGTGCCGAAATAACTCATGTCAAGGTCCTGGTACCACGTTTCAGGGGTATAGCTGACACTGTAGCAGCAGCGATTCTCTTTCTTCATCGTTGCCCAGCGGCAGGCGCAGGGCATCCTGACCACGGTTGCCGCCCGATTGACAATTTCCCTGATATCCTCGATGGTCACCACCTGGCCGAAATGCTCCTCACAGGCCTTGTTTACCATCCGGCGTACCAGGCGATCCGGCAACCTTTTCTTTTTTTGATAGATGATTTCGAGCCGCCCGATGGTGCCGATCCCCGCTTCAATGGTGTTACTGAAAAAATCTTTGATATAGCTGCGCCGGTTGAGATCATTCATCAGGTCATTGGCATAATTTGCCGCATTTTTAAACCAGACCTTCCCGTCGCCATGTTTGGTGCAAAATTCACACATTGTCCTACTGCCCACGAATTAAATGCAGAATTATAAATGCAAAATGCAAAAATGATTATTTTTCGAGATTGATTTCACTGATCTGTTCATTGATCGTCCAGAAATCATAAATAATCCCCACGAGAAACAAACCGCCGGTGAGCAGATAGATGAGTCCGGTAACCCACTTGCCGAGATAAAACCGGTGGACGCCTAAAACCCCCAGAAAAGTGAGCAGTATCCAGGCAATATTATAATCAATAATCCCTGCTGTATAGGTGATATCCGCCTTTCTACTCATCGATGGAATCAGGAACAGATCAACAATCCAGCCGATGAAAAAGAGACCCAGAGTAAAAAAATAAATGGTGCCACTGATCGGCCGGCCATAATAAAAGCGGTGCGCACCCATAAATCCAAAAATCCAGAGCAAATACCCGATTACCGCACTATGGGTGTTCATCTTTCATCCTCGATTACTGAATGCTCTTCCTTGGAAAGAAAAGGGGTCGCGTCTGCTCTTGACTCACCTTGCTTTATTTTTATCTAATTTCCCCTTTATTATGGTTAACATATTTCCTGCAATCAATCCCGCCACCTGACTGTTTCGTACCTTTTAATATTGCACCCTCGATATGAACAAAAATATTTTTTCTTCTTATTCATTTTTAAACAGCTGCACATAGTCATTAAAAATAAACAGTCGATTTCTCTTGTGGCCTGTTAATTCCTTTAAGACACCATATCCGACAAAATCGTTGACCAAGGCACTGGCGGTATTTGTTTGCACCCCTAATAGCTCACGGGTTTGTTTGATATTGACCACCGGATTTTGATAGAGATTCCGCATAAAGAGTTGGGCATTCTGCTGCCGCCTGACATGAAACAGCGGCATAATTTCCCGTTCAATACGTTCCTTCAAGGCCAGAATTGCTCGGAACACTCCAATGGACCGTTGCGCGGTTTCCCGAACACCAAAGAGGAAAAAGCGGAGCCATCCTGCCAGATTGTTCGTCATTCGTACTGCTGTGAGATGGTCGTAATAATCCCCTTTGTTTCTTTCAAAAAAATCGGAAAGATACAGGGCCGGTTTGTGGAGCAGTGCAAAATTTGCCAGGTAGAGGGCGATGAGTAAACGTCCCAGACGGCCATTACCATCAAGAAACGGATGAATGGTTTCAAACTGGTAATGGATGATGCCGATCCTGATGAGGTGCGGAACATGAACTTCCTCATTGTGAATGAATTTTTCCAAATCACTCATGAGTTCCGGCACATGCTCATGATGCGGCGGGATAAAAGTAGCGTGCTTCAGGCTGACACCGATCCAGTTCTGACTGGTCCGGAATTCACCGGGCAGCTTATGCTTGCCGCGGACTCCTGCCATTAACACTTTATGGGTTTCCCGCAGCAGACGGTTGGATAGCGGGATGGTTTCCAGACGAGTGATTGAATGATTTATGGCCCGGATATAATTTTGCACCTCCTGCCAGTCATCTCGCTTTTCAGGGGCAACATCCTGCTCCCCGACAAGGGCTTCCTCAATATTAGTACGGGTGCCCTCAATACGGCTGGATGTGGTTGCCTCCTTGGTGATGTGCATGCGGATAAAAAAATCCACATCCGGCACCAACTGCGAAAAGGCATGCAGTTCACCGAGGAGCCGGTTGGCGTCGTCCAGCAGAATAACAAGCTCCGGATCGTCAACATGCCATTCATGGTTTATTTTTTCCGGGGTGAAGCTCTTATA
>CALZHT010000104.1 GCA_945787445.1 uncultured Desulfobulbaceae bacterium | reverse complement strand
GGGCGGCTTTTGCAAAAGCCGCAATATCGACCTGGTGCTTGATGCGGCCCAAAGTTTCGGATGCATGCCGATTTACCCTGAGGAGTGTAATATCTCGGCTCTTGCAACTTCAGGATGGAAATGGCTGCTGGGGCCGGTCGGCACAGGTCTTCTGTATACCTCTGAAACGTTCCGGGAAAAACTCGGCCATGTAATGGTAGGGGCCGAGACCATGCTCCAGGGTATTGATTATCTGGATCATCGGTGGCAGCCGCATCATACCGCGAAACGTTTCGAATACAGCACCGCACCTCTTTCATTGGCCGGCGCCCTGGAAGTTTGTCTGCGGGAATTTCATCTGCTGCACGGAATAGAGAATATCTGGGATAGGGTTTCACAATATATAGATCTCATCACTGCACACCTTGACCCGAGCCGCTTCTCCCCTCTTCTGTTCGATCAGCAACACAGATCAGGCATTCATCTATTGCATCAAGGAGTCATCACCTCTCCCCGGGCCGGCTATCTTCGCCTGGCGCCCCACTTTTATCTCACAGAAGCGGAGATTGTCAAAGCCACCGACATTATCAATAGCTCCATCCGGACCTATTCTGGAAAATAGTCAATGACCAGCTTTAGCATGGGTGGCATAAAGTGTGACCCTAATAAGAAAATTAATATCAACAGCCAAGCTTTTTCCTTTGTCATTTCTCACGTTCGTTCGAAATGACAAAGGCTTGTAAAACGCGAATAAAAAAATAGCTGCGTTTTAGTGATAATAAGCGTGCCACCCGGCGCGCCGGGTCAAATAATAAAAATAATGTAAGCTCACATTTTAACTACCATTTTTTTGTGTTGACTTATGGCCTTCATGCATATAACTTGTTGATATTTTTAAAGTAACATCTGAGATCGTGTCATCATTTATGTCGCTATGTAGAAAAACGCAAAGCTTTCCATCTCACAACACCACTTTAGACACCAGAATGAAGGAGGGAAAATGAAAAGATTATTGATGGTTATTGTCCTGGGACTCATCGGGGCCATGGTTTTTTCTACCAATGTATGGAGTCTTGGCCGCAAGACAGTTATCAAGATCGGCATCAATGCCCCCATTACCGGTGATATTCCCAAGGTAGGAGAAGGCACGAAATATGCCGCCCAGATGTGGCTTGCTGATATCAATAAAGCCGGTGGAATTGAGGTGGGCGGCAAGAAATATCCTGTAGAACTGGTGATTGAAGACAACGAGGCCAAGGCTGAGTCCGCTGTCAAGGCCAATACGAAAATGATCACCGACGATGAAGTGTTGTTCATTGTCGGACCGCAGTCTTCCAAACAGGCGGTTCCGGCAGGTGACGTGGCAAACAACTACGAAACTCCGATGATCACTCCCTGGTCAACCAATCCTGATTCAACCAAAGACCGTCCCTATGTTTTCCGGGGCTGTTTCCTTGATCCCTTCCAAGGGCCGGTGCTGGCAAATTTTATTACCGAGGAATTCAAATTCACCAAGGCGGCCGTTCTCTATGATGTTGCCAGCGATTACCCCAAAGGACTTGCGGAGTTTTTCAAGCAGGCCTGGGAAAAGATCCATGGCGCAGGGTCGGTGGTCGCCTTTGAAAGTTTCACCACCAAGGATGCCGATTTCAGTTCACAGTTAAGCAAAATTACCAAATCCGGGGCCCAGGTTCTTTTCACGCCCCAGTATTATAATGAGGTTGCCCTGATCGTTCAGCAGGCCCATGAACTCGGGTGGAAGAATCCCATTGTCGGCAGTGATTCATGGGGCTCTGCCGAAACCGTTACCCTGTGCGGCAAAGATTGTTACGGCCAGTTTTTCTCCACCCACTATGCCGCTGCCGGGGCCAAGGGCGAGACCAAAGCCTTTATTGATCGTTACCAGAAAGAACACGGTTATGTTCCCGATGATGTTGCGGCCCTGACCTGGGATTCCCTACGATTGGTGCAGAAGGCCATTGAAAGCAGCGGCAAGATCACCGGCAAGATCAAAAAAGACCGCAAGGCTGTGCGTGACGCCCTGGCAAAAATAAAAAACTTTAAAGGCATCACCGGCGACATGACCTTTACTGAAGAAGGTGATCCCATTAAGTGTGCCGTAATTGTAAGGATCAGCGACAAGGGCGAATACGAATTTTATAAATCGGTCTGCCCGAACTAATTCACGTTAAAGGCCGGGGTCTTGTCAGTTCCATAACTCCGGCCTTTACCCTGTTTTTCCGTGAAAACAAATCCTTATCTTGAATACCGTTTTTATATACTAGAATGACATGTCATGAGGGACAGGTCAGAGTCAATCGGTTATTCCGTAGTCTTTGACAAACTACAAAAATGCCTTAAGCGAGGTAGAATTTGAAGCATCTAAAGGTAAAGGATTTATATGATCAGAAAATTACCATAACTTTAGGCACTTCAAACTTTAGGCACTTTAGGCACTTCTTCTAAAATGGATCTATTTCTGCAAAATATTGTCAATGCCTTGCAATGGGGCAGTTTTTATGCCTTGATCGCCCTGGGGTATTCCATGGTGTACTCCATCCTGATGCTGTTTAACTTTGCCCACGGCGATATCTTTATGGTTGGCGCCTATATCGGTTTTGGCATTGCCACCGCCCTGCTTGGCTTTGCCGCCATGATCGGCCTGCCGCTGCCGGGCTGGCTCATCCTCATTCTGACCATCCTCTTTTCCATGTTTTTCACCTCATTTGTAGGCATGTTGATTGAAAGAATCGGCTATCGGCCTTTACGCGAAGCGCCAAGGGCCTCGGCGGCCATTACCGGCCTCATGATCGGTATCATCCTTGAAACAGGCAACCTTGCTCTGCTTGGCGCCCGGCGCTTGAGTTTTCCGGCCCTCATTGAATCGGCAACCTATCAGTTTGGCGGCATATTCGTGACCAACAAGAAGATCCTCATCGTTCTGGTCTCCCTATCGCTGATGTATGTTTTGCATCTCTTTATTCAGAAAAGCAAGTGGGGCATGGCCATGCGGGCCATGTCCTTTGATTTTCAGGCGGTGCCCTTAATGGGTGTTTCCATAAACAAAATAGCGCCGCTCACCTTTGCCATCGGCTCGGCCCTTGCTGCCGCTGCCGGCATCCTTTACGGTCTCGCGTATCCTGTCCTTGACCCGTACATGGGAGTCCTGCTTGGCTGGAAGGCATTTGTCGCCGCAATCTTAGGAGGCAGGGGCTCCATCCTCGGTGCTGCTCTTGCCGGTTTTCTGCTGGGCTTTATTGAAATCTTTGTTGCCTGGATATTCCCTTCCACTTTACGGGACATAATCGCCTATTCCATTATTCTGCTCATTTTGACCTTCAGGCCCCATGGCTTTTTCGGGCAGGCGCACAGCACGCAACTCAGACTTTGATAAACGGTAACCCTGAAGCCGCAGTTCGTCAAAATGGAAGTTATGATGAAATCGCAAAAAGGCTTTTTTTACCAAAGAGGGCACAGAGAGCACAGAGTTATATCTTGTTTTTTCAATTAATTACCTCTGTGAACTCCGTGTTCTCTGTGTTGAAATCATGGTTTTTCAAGTCTGTCAAGTTATGATAAAGGCATCTTTATGGAGACAAAGCAAGAAACACCGCAACGAGCCTATAAGAACCTACTGGCGAGGTATAAAGCGTTCTCCAATCGTATCCCTTTACTCGGTTGGCTGTGTGGCGGTATCGGAGCAGTGCTTATCGAATATTTTCTTGGCGATCTTGTTTCCTACTATCTGGGATTGCCCAAGGTACCGGTACTTTTTGGCTGCCTGATAATGTTAAAAAAACCGATCCTTATTCCCGGGGCCGTCGGCTACCTGCTCCTGGTTTATGGATTGCCGGTTTTCTTCATTGCCCGGGCCTTAGCGACTCCGGCAAACAAGCTGGCCGCCTTTCTTGCAAAAGGACCCATCACCATTGCCGCTCTTGTCCATCTTGGTCTTCTGTACGCAATTTTGCACATATGGACCGACATGAGCGACTACCGGGTCCTGGTTCTGAAGCTGACCATGATCGCGGTGATGCTCACCCTCAGCCTTAATGTGATTAACGGCTATATGGGTGAATTTTCCTGCTCGCATCCGGGATTCATGGCCATTGGGGCCTATACCACCTCAACCATAACCCTGTGGCTTTTTGCCAATGACAAATTGTTCGGCGAGGCTCTGCTGCCCGCGGCAATCGGGCCGTTTTTCTTTCCGCTCGCTCTGATTGCCGGAGGACTGGTGGCTGCCCTGGGGGCGCTTGTTATCGCCATCCCCTCTTTCCGGACCCGGGGGGACTATCTCGCCATTATCTCCCTGGCTTTTCTCTTTATCGTCAAAAGCATTATTGAAAATCTGGAATTTGTCGGAGGGCCGCGGGGAATGTCGAGCCAGCCGAACTATTCCAATCTGCCCATGGTTTTCATCGTCATGGTGTTGTGCATCTGGATTATCAATAATTTTGTGCGCTCGACATTGGGTAAAGCCCTGTGTGCGGTCCGGGACAATGAACTGGCTGCCGAATCCATGACTGTCAACACCCGCAAGACCAAAATGGTCACTTTCATGTTCGGCGCCTTCTGGGCCGGAGTGGCCGGAGGATTGTTTGCCCATGTCCTGCGCTATGTAAATCCCGGCTCATTCGGTATTCAACGGCTGGCTGAGATTCTGGCCATGCTCTATTTCGGCGGGCTTAATTCGGTTACCGGGTCCATAGTCGGCGCGGTCAGCATCAATCTTCTCAGTGAGGCCCTGCGGCCGCTGGAGATTTTCAAGTGGATCATTATTCCGCTTCTCCTTATTCTGGTCATGCTGTATCGTCCCACCGGACTGATCGCCTTTACCGAGTTCAAGCCCAAAGAACTCATGCGGTCTAAAGAGTAAATAATGGAGATTATCTAAAATGGCATTACTGCGGATTGATAAGATGACCCATTATTTCGGGGGATTGCGGGCGGTCAGTGATTATAATCTCGTGCTTGAGCCGGGACATATTGTCGGCTTGATCGGCCCGAACGGCGCCGGCAAAACCACCATCTTCAATCTCATTACCGGCATTCACACGCCCACTGAGGGCAATGTCGAACTGGAAGGCCATAATCTGATCGGCCACCATCCCCATGAAATTGCCGGCAAGGGGCTGGGCCGCACCTTCCAGAACCTTCTGCTCTGGCGCCACATGGATGTTCTCGAGCATGTGAAAATGGCCTGCTATTCGCAACTTGAATACGGCCTTTTAGGCGCCTTTTTCGGCACCGGCCGCTGCCATCGGGAAGAAAAGCGGATCACTGCCAAGGCCATGCATCTTCTCGAGACCTTTAATGTGGCGGAGTACAGTGACCAGCTGGTGAGCAGTCTGCCGTATGGGGCGCAACGGCGGGTGGAAATGGCCCGGGCCATGGCCATCAATCCAAAGGTACTTCTGTTGGATGAACCCACCGCCGGCATGACGCCGGACGAACTTAACCGGATGATATCCATTATCAGACAGGTGCACAAAGATTTTGAAGTGGCCATTCTTCTCATCGAACACCGGTTGAAATTTGTCATGGAACTGTGCGAAAAGATCCAGACCCTTGTTTTCGGTGAGGTGATTGCCGAGGGCACGCCGGAGGAGATACAGTCCAATCCCGAGGTGATCGAGGCCTATCTTGGCAAGGAGGATGTCACCTGATGCAGCTTGTTATTGAAAACCTGCAGGTCTCCTACGACAAGATCAAGGCGCTCCACGGGATTACTTTCAAAATTGACAAAGGTGAGATCGTGTGCATCATCGGAGCCAACGGCGCCGGGAAAAGTACAACCTTGCGCGCCATTTCCCGCCTGCTCCCGGCTGACAAGGGCTCGGTCATGCAGTTTGAGAATAAGGACCTGCTCAAATATCAACCTGATAAAGTGGTCAGTGAACTTGGCATCTCCCATGTGCCGGAAGGACGGCGGTTGTTCGGTAATCTCACCGTGATGGAGAATCTCAAACTGGCGACTTTTGCCCGTAAGGACAAGGAGAATATCAGGGGTGATATCGACCATGTCTTTACTATTTTTCCACGTCTCAAGGAGCGAGAAAGCCAATTTTCCGGCACCTTGAGCGGCGGCGAGCAACAGATGCTTGCCGTGGGCAGGGCCTACATGAGCGGTCGGGAGATAATGCTGCTGGACGAGCCTTCCATGGGGCTTGCCCCGCTGTTGATGCTCTCCATGTTTGAGGCACTCAAGGAAATCAACCGAAGCGGCACCACCATCCTGCTTGTTGAACAGAATGCCCGGCTGGCCCTGAAATTTGCCCAGCGCGGCTATGTGATCGAAAACGGTCACCTGGTCCTGGAGGGTTCTTCCCAGGACCTGCTCAATAATCCTGAGGTAAAAAAGGCATATCTCGGCGGGTAACAGATACCTGATGGAAATTATACCGGTCTTGCCGTTTATATATCCTTTTACCGATATAATTCTTGACTAACAGCCTTTTACTTGATTGGTTTTAGGTTTATAAAAAGCAGACAATAGATGAATTCGTGAAAAACCCTTTTCTACCACTGAGGACTCAGAGAGCACAGAGTAAAACTTTATTTTTTCAAACAGTTACCTCTGTGACCTCCGTGTTCTCTGTGGTGATTTCATAGTTTTTGCTAAAAAACAGCTATGGACAGGATGACACATGGACATCAGGATCAAAAGAGCATACGAGAGTCCCAGCAATGATGACGGCTATCGAATCCTTGTTGACCGGCTATGGCCCAGAGGGATATCAAAGGAAAAGGCAAAGGTGGACTTCTGGCCCAAAGAACTTGCCCCATCAACCGAGCTTCGAAACTGGTATGGCCATGATCCGGAGAAATGGTCTGAGTTCAAGTCGCGCTACTTTATTGAGCTGGATAAAAATCCAGAACTGGTAAAGGAACTGCTCGAGCATGTAAGCAAGGGCCCAGTAACTCTTGTCTACAGCTCCAAAGAGCAACAGCTAAACAACGCCGTGGCCCTCAAAGAGTATGTGAACACCCTATTACGATGAAAGTCGACAATATTGATTACAACGCAAAAAGTCACTTTTACTTGTTAACTAATCTTGTTTTATGAGGAATTGTCAAAGGAATTATTATAAATACCCCGACTCGTAGCAATTAAGTGTACAAAAATACCCAATTGTCAAGTTAGACCCCAATTACAAATACCCAAATACACTTTAACTACAGCTTTCAAAAGCTTGTTGTTCAATATATTCTTCAAGAAAACCTGATTTTATTGAGAGAAGTTTTACCACACAAGAAGGCCCCGGTTAAAGGGGTTTTCTTGTGTGGTCTCCCAGACGCTTGTCGGTAAAGAAAAAAGCTATAATCAGGCCGGTGGCCAGGGCAAGGGAAATCGCAATGCCGTAATGTAGTGTCAGCCAGCTGAAACCGATCAGCGGCACCAGGCTGATCCTGGCCGCGAACCTTAAATTGTCGTGTCTGGCAATAAAGTTGGCTGCCGGTGGTGATAATCTGTAATAGCACTTGACGAGCAACTTTCCTACTCTGTTGGGCATGAGGAAAGAGTCCCTGAATTCACGTAAGATCATGACCTGCGGCTCCCAGTATGAGCCGTGGGCAGCGGTGGCTATGAAGCAGCTGATATCTTCCCTTTCCGTCTGGGCAAAATCAATGTTTGAGTAAAGGGTGCTTCCGGCATCGTTGTGTGCTTTGACCCGGTAATAATAGTTGGCATTATGGCCGAGATCTCGGTCGCTGTATGAGGTGGTATTGGTTTCCAGAGTATCATCAACCACAAAGAAAGAACCATTTATATACTTTCTTCTTTCAAGGGTAAAGCCATCTTCGGAATCGGTATTGTCGTTCCAGCTCAGGTCAATACCATTTTTTCCGACCAGCGTTGCGGTTAGATTTGAGGGGGTATCAGGAAAGAAAAACTTCCCAAACCCCACAGGAGAGGTCTCGACAGCAAAGGTTGTGGCGCTTGTTATGTCGTCGTCAGCCGTGTTAATGGCCTTCACGGCGTTGGCAGTGTTGTTTACCACGAAAACTTGGTCGCCATAAGGACTGATCGCAATGCCCTGGGGGCCGGAGTCTGGATCAAGGGGCACGTGGACAACGCTGTGGTCATTCAGGGAGATCTTAGAAATGGAATCGTTACCAGTGTTGGTAACATAGGCGTAAATGCCGTCATTGGTGATTGCCACCCCGAAAGGGTTGTTCTCGACTGTAATTGGGGCGCTGACCTCGTTGGTGGCAGCGGTTATCACGGAAACCGTATTGGCGCCGCTGTTGACCACCACGATCTTGGTCCCGGAAGGGCTTACCGCAATTCCTTTGGGGGCGCTGCCCACCTCGAGCGAAGCGATGATCTCCAAGTCGCTTTGCCGTATAATACGGAGGCGGTTGTCGGTGTCGTCGGTAACATAGATAGATTCGCTGTCCGGATTAACGGCTACCCCGAACAGGCTGGTGCCCACCAGGATCTGGGTGATGCTGTTGTCGGTGGTGTCGATCACCGACAGGTAGCCGGCCTGGCAGGCGACATAGACTTCGGTGCCATCTGGACTGACCGCGACTCCAACCGGGTTGGTATTGACGAAATAGGTGGTCACCACCGTGCCCGTCTGGCGGTCGATCTTGGCAACACTGTTCGATTCCCGGTTGCTCACGTAGACATAGTCTCCCGTTGGAGAGGCGGCTACTCCGAAGGGGTTGGTGCCCAAGGGATTTATGCTCGAGATATCCGTATCGTCAGCGGTGTTAATGACTGATACCGTGTTATCGGCACTATTGGGGATGTAACCATAAATGACGGCCCAGGTGTTGGCGGGGAGGGCCAGGATGATTGCAAGTAAAATGAATTTTATTGTCAGCCTGGATTGCATTTAACAGAATTCCTCACATTTGTTAGGTGAATTGATTTGATCTTTTAATCAAAGGGTCCTTTTTCATCGTGAAATAAAACTAATGTCAATTTCACCCTTCCGCAAGAGTTATATCTTTGCCAGCGCCTGTAATCCATAGGCTTATGTAAATTGGCACAAAAAAGACCGGCAAGGTTAATATTTTTGCAGCTAAAATTGGACTCCATTCTCCGAAGGGGAACCTTGCCGGGCTCCACTCAGTTTCTATCAATATCAGCTAGAGGGAGTTATTTCGGCGAGAGCAGGAGGACTCCCTGGTTCGTGTCAAGGTCCATCCGGAATCTGCTCAGAAAATTGAGCCCGAGAAGGCCTGCAGCCGGATGAGCCGGGATATCAATTACCAGGGCTTTGACGTCTTCTACTACCCAGCCGCCCAGTTCGATGGAAGAGATAGTGGTTTCTCTGGCCACTATCATTCCTCCTGCTGTGGATACATGATGCCGTGGTGAATTTTCGTCGATTGCAATGCCGAGTTCCGTGGCAGTGTCATAAGGGATCGTCACAAAAGAGGCGCCCGTGTCCACGAAAAAATTATGCTCAAGAGTGTTGTTCAAGAGCACAGTTACAGGTATCAACCGGCTGCCGGGATGAAACCGGATGACGATTTTGCCTTCCTGGCCCTTGAGTTCCGAGATCCTGGCACCCAACCTTTTCACTTTTTCGGCAAGATCCCGAGGGTACTCCATCATATATAGAAGCCGCTCCGCTTCCTGCCAATTACCATCCGCCAGTAACAGTTCCACTCCTATCAGATGAATAACAGGATCATCGGGGAAAACTCCCTTAGCCTCTTTGAATACCTGCCAGCCGTTTTCGATTTCACCATCCTCAAGCCGGCTGTGGAGAAACTGTTGGTAGAGCGTTAACCGCAGGCTTAACAGGGAGGGCGCTTGGTGACCGGCGGGCTCTTGAAAAAAGTCCGTTAGGTCGGCGGTAAGCTGAATAGCGTGTTCATAGCCACGGCCCAGCACCGCCGCCTGGACGATATCCAGTGCCAAGTCCAGGTCATTGATATCCCTGAGCACCGGCACTGAAAACAGCTCAAAAAGCTGGCCGGCAAGATCCTTATTCCGTGCCTGCGATACAAGAAACCGGAGGTGTCTGATTATTTCTGCCTCGTTAAGGTAAGAGGGGGTGTCCTGAATGGCGAGCTTCGGTTCGAGGCGAAATGCCCCGGCCAATACCTTCAAACGCTCCATAACCGGCCGGTCCTCTGCCATTGCCAGACCCATCGCAAATTGCTCTTCCCGGCCTCCGGCAAATGTCCGCGCATAAAAATCAGCCACCGTTGATTCATATGTCTCGAAAACATCAAGATTTTCGGCCAATAGAAACCCACCGTCCGCCTCCTTCCCGAAGGTCAGGCCCACAACCTGGTTGTTCTGAATAAAAAGACCGGGGCCGCTTATGAATTCCGGCAGCTGGCATTGGATGAAAAGACCCGGCTCGGTTAATGGTGTCACTTTTACGGATTCGAAGCGCCGGCCGGATTGCAGGGATAACCACTGCAACGGCACAGCCGCCTCCCAGGGCTTCAGTGGCGGCCCTTCATAACCCTCCACCGTTTCCAGTTGCCAGAGGCCGATAATATCACCTTCCATCCAGAGTCCGCCCGCAAACGAAACAGAGGCGCCGACCTGAGAACGGAACTCCCATTGGTTGCCGCCGATACAGGCACTGGTCGGCAGGGCAATCCAACCGGCATCCAGCACGACCACCAGCAACCTCATCAGTTCACCTCCCCATGGATCGGTAATGAGCACGGAACCGGTCACCAGCCTGTCTATCTGAATGGGCTTTTCCTGTACAGCCGGGATTGCCTTGGTTGCGGTAATTGCCGGATCGCTTTTTCGCATTGCGGCCCTTGGCGAGTTTGTTGAATCAACTTTCGTCCGGCGCCCCGGTTGAGGTGGTGATTTTTTCGGAGCATACTCCTGTGCGACGGGAAGCTTCTCCTTGGCAATCTCTTTTGCATGCTCCGGGAAAAGGGCATCCCAAAAGACAAAGGCCAGGATGGTGACTACCAGGAAAACAACCGCCAGAATAATATAGAGCGGAGTATTCTTGCGAGAGTGGCTTGATTGAACGGGCTTGGCTGAAGAGACGGGCTTCAGGCGAGTGCCGCACTGGCTGCAGAATATTGAGGTGGTAAAAAATCTTCAATTCTAATAGTAAGCGCAAGTCGGTTGCAACCGAAGAATAACTGATTTGGCGTTTTAAGTCCCAATGATTTTCATAGACTGTTGTTGACCCGGTTCATAACCATTTTTGTCTTCCGGTCCGTCATTGTTCATTGTCCGAATGATGTAGGTTGCGCTTTTCCAGAAAGTAGTATAGTAACAAGTCGGTGGTGGATATATCTGCCAAAATACGGCCCTCATCATCCAGCACTGCCATTTCCTTGACCCCGTTTGAAGCCATGTGTTTGAGAACCTGATCCACTGTCTCATCAAGGGTAGTGAAAACATATATATTTTCCATAAAGGGTATATCCCGCAGGTCCTTCCCATTCTGGCGGAGCTTTACGCTGCAATCGAGTAAAAAAACACTGTATGAGCAGATTGATAAATGGAAATCAGGATCAAACGAGCATATGAGAGTCCCAGCAACGATGATGGCTATCGGATCCTTGTTAACCGGCGTTGTCCCAGGGGCATTTCAAAGGAAAAAGTAAAGGTGGACTTCTGGCCCAAAGAACTTGCTCCGTTAACATAGCTCCGTCACTGGTATGGCCATTAATTGGCGAAATGGTCCGAGTTCAAGTCACGCTACTTCACCAAGCTGAATAAAAATCCAGAAGTGGTAAAGGAACTGCTCGAGCATATAAGCAAAAGAACAGTTAATTGTATCTATTTACAAGTGGTTACAAAAAATGTTATACGGAAAATTCATACCACAATGTGGCAGTTGTCGGAATGTTTTCATCAAGCGTTTAGCCGCAGCAGATTAACCCCAAAACACAAGGAACAAATATGAAAAATGGTTTTCCAAAAATTGCAGTGATTGGAATGGCCTGTCAATATCCAGGCGCTACTGACTTAAAAATATTCTGGGAAAACATTTTGACGAGAAGGCGACAGTTCAGAGATATGCCTGATGTCAGGTTGCCCTTATCAGATTATTATGATCCTGACCCAACGACTGCTGATAAGATGTATTGTAAAAAGGCGGCTCTTATTGATGGCTTTTCTTTTGACTGGGCCGCACGCAGAATCCCCAAAACTACGATAGAATCAAGCGATATTGCCCATTGGCTGGCCCTGGATGTTTCGTTAAAAGCACTCCAGGATGCAGGGTATGAAAAAGGCAAGATAGCGCTGGAAAAATCCGGGGTCATTCTTGGCAACACCCTGACCGGTGAGTATTCCCGCGCAGAGGGACTGCGTTTACGTTGGCCGTTTGTCAGAAAATGCATTGCCGCTGCAGCAAAGGCAAAGGGACTACCAGCCAAAACTTCTGCTCAATTACTGCAATATACAGAGCAATATTACAAATCCGTATTTGCTCCAGTCACTGAAGACACCCTGGCCGGCGGCCTTTCCAACACCATTGCCGGCCGAATATGTAATTATCTTGATTTTCACGGCGGTGGCTATACGGTTGACGGTGCCTGCTCGTCCTCTCTAATTGCGGTAGCAACGGCTGCGGCATCACTTGCCAACGGTGAATTGGACTTTACCCTTGCCGGCGGGGTCGATATCAGCCTCGACACCTTTGAGCTCATAGGTTTCTCCAAGACTGGTGCCTTATCCAGTAAGGACATGAGTGTTTATGACCGCCGGGCCGATGGGTTCTTCCCGGGCGAGGGCTGTGGTTTTGTTGTTCTGAAGCGGCTGGAGGACGCCCTCGCTGACGGCAATCATATTTATGCAGTACTGCATGGCTGGGGTATTGCATCGGACGGCAAAGGCGGCTTGACCGCACCGAATGCCAATGGGCAAGCAACCGCCCTTTCGCGTGCCTATGAGAAGGCAGAATACAGCATCCAGGATGTTGATTTTTTTGAAGGGCACGGCACCGGCACAACGGTGGGTGATCGCACTGAGCTGGAAGGCATTGCCATTGCCCTTGGCGAGGAAGAAAAACTAAAAGCCCGCAGACATGGCATCACCTCCTTTAAATCCATCGTCGGTCATACTAAGGCGGCTTCAGGAATTGGCGGCTTAATTAAGTCGGTTATCGCTGTCAATCGTCGTGTCCTTCCTCCCACCGCAAATTGTCTGGAGCCAAATCCTGTCTTTCAGGAAACGGTAAAGACTGTCTATCCGATCGTAACAGGTGAGGTGTGTTCACCATCCACCAGATTGAAGGCCGGAATTTCAGCAATGGGTTTTGGCGGCATCAATTGTCATGTCACCATCGCCAGCCATGCTGAACCATCTCCAAAACTTGCTCCATCCATGCCCGAGCAGCAACTCATCACCTCCCATCAGGCGACGGAAATATTTATTGTGGCCGCCCGGTCAATGGCCGAACTCATTGAAAAGTTGCAAGACCTCCAGAAACAGGCGCAAGGATTAAGCGCCGGCGAACTGGCGGATTTAGCCTGCAAACTCTCCGGCCAGCTCGATCCATCTTTCCCAGTCAGGGCCTGCATTGTAACAGGGACTCCGGATATCGTTGTCGGCGGGCTCCGTTTTCTTCTGAGAAACCTTAAGAAAAATCCTCCAGAAACAGGCGAAATATATATCAGCCACAGGAGAGACATTTTCGTAGGCAATAACGTGCAAAAAAGCAAGCTGGGTTTTCTTTTTCCCGGTCAGGGCTCACAACAGCTGAACATGGCAAAAAATCTGGTCGAGCGATACAAATGGGCCCAGGATTTTGTTAACAATGCCACCGAGTGGCTTAAGGAAATCAAGAACCGTGATGTTGTACCGTTTATGTTCCGTTATGTTGAAAAGGCGCCGGGCAAGGGAGAGATTCGCAAGTGGCGGCTTGCTCTGAAACAGACCCAGATAGCGCAGCCGGCTATCTGCCTTACTTCAATGCTTTATTTGCAATACCTGCGCCGCCTTGGGATTACACCTGAGGCAGTTGGCGGGCACAGTCTGGGTGAATTGACCGCCTTTTATGCTGCCGGTGTTTTTGATGAAAAATCCCTCCTGCAATTTGCATCCATTCGTGGTCAGTCCATGGCCAATTCCAAGCGGGGAAAAGGGAAAATGGCAAGCCTTGCCTGCCCGGTTGAGAAAGCCGAAGAAATAATCGGCAAGGTTGGCGGCTATGTTGTTATCGCAAATATCAATAGCCCCATGCAGACCATTATTTCAGGCGATAGCCAGAGTGTTGCCGATGCTGTCAGTGAAGCAAAGGAGCAGAACATTTCCACCACCATGCTGCGAGTATCTAATGGATTTCATTCTTCCTATGTAAAAGATGCGGCCAATAGAGTGCGAGAAGATGCTCCTATACCTGAAAAAACAGAGCATATGGCGGCAAAGATTTTTTCCTGCATGGACGGCAAACTCGTCGAGCCCGGCCTGGTTCTTACCGACCATTTTGCTGACCAGGTCCTGTCCCGGGTTGATTTCATCTCCCTGGTTGGTGCAATGAATACTGAATGTGATTTGTTCGTCGAAGTCGGCCCTGGTAAGGTTTTGACAAATCTCGTAAAAGCCAATATCGCATCAAAACAACCTCTCGGATGAATTGTACAAAGATCGTCTGATTCGTCCATTTATGCCTGTTGCCGAGCGCAAATTAATTGAAAATCCCTGTGAAAGGCCCTTTGCGGTCAATTTGGATGCCAATAAACTTGACCGCGACTCAGCAGAGGTCCTGGAAACTGCCCTTGCGGAAGCAGTTGATATCCCGCCGCAAGAGTTGCAACTATACCTGGAGCAGCGCGGCAAATTTCTAGAAGGCATGATTCGAGTTGATATGGAGAATATACCGGTGCCTCTGTCAGAGAATAAAAATATTCCGGCAGACAGCGAGATGCAGGCGGTAATTGCATCAACACCGCAAAAGAGGCTTGAAAAAACGGCACTGCAGGTTGAGATCAGTGATGGTGCATCTATCCATGATATTCTCCTCGAGTTGCTCGAGCAGCGAACCGGTTTTCCAAAACAGAGTTTGTCCTTGGACCTCCGTCTGCTTGATGATTTGAATCTTGATTCGATCAAGGCCGCTGACCTAATGGCAGAAGCTACATCAAAAGCCGGAGTGACGGGTGGCATTGACGGCAGCCAATACACAGTGCCGGGTTTAACTGAGCGACATGCTCCGCTCGGTACATGCTGGGGATGTCATGGGTCATGGTTTCTTTTCAGGACTTCTCGTTCCCATGGCGAAGAGCTGTCTTCATACGCAGGCCACCATCGACTATTCTCCCCCGAGTGTTATGCAGTCGATGAATCGCGTACTGTCTTTTCTGTCATAGTCTT
>CALZHT010000103.1 GCA_945787445.1 uncultured Desulfobulbaceae bacterium | reverse complement strand
GTCTTCCTTGTCTGTGATTCTCGTCAATTGAAAAATACATCAACCTGGAAAAACATCGGCCTATTTACAATAGCTTCGGTTGATTAATTATTCGTTAATGATTCGCTTCCTTTTTTGAATACTTAAGGGAAAACAATGGCTGATCAAAAATAATAATATAAACTCTTGACCCTGTAGTATAGTTCAATGTTTATAGTGGAGATTAAGAAGAGAAGTTCCGCAAGAATAAGAGTAAAAGAGGAGTTTGATATGAATGGCTTGACCATTGGGAAACTGGCGAAAAAGGCGGGTGTCGGCATTGAGACGGTTAGGTTTTACGAGCGGCAGGGGCTTATTGCGGAGCCACCCAGGACTGCGTCCAATTATCGTTTGTACCCGGAAAATGATGCGAATCGCCTCCGATTCATTAAAAAAGCGAAAAATCTTGGTTTCACTCTCAATGAAATCAAAGAACTCCTCTCTCTTCGCCACGACCCCAAGGCATCAAAAGCGGATGTCAAGCACCGTACTTTGAAAAAGATCGAAGATATACAGCAAAAAATTCATGATTTAAGCAGGATGAAAGAGGCCCTTGAGTCACTTGCAGAAGCTTGTGACGGACATGGCCCTACCAGCGAATGTCCTATACTTGAGGCGCTTGAAGCCGAGGAAAAACAATATTGCGGCCATTAAGAATGAAAAACAAAACACTTCCTTTGTGAGGTATTACCATGACCACTAAACGAATAATAGAAATATTCAGTGCCGGATGTCCGGTCTGCAATGAAGCGATAACCGACATACAAAGTCTGTCCTGCCCATCCTGCCATGTCAAGGTGCTTGACATGCACGACAGCAAAGTGGCGCAAAGGGCGAAAAAATTAGGTATACATTCCGTGCCTGCCGTGGCGATTAACGGAAAATTAGCAGATTGCTGCGCCGGCCGGTCCATTAACATGGATATCTTAAGGGCAGCCGGTTTGGGAAAACCGATACTGTGACATGACGGGAGGTGATGATCATGACATCATTCGGATCCATTTTATGGTTAGTGGCAATCGGCCTGTTGTTCTTTTTCATGATGCGCAAAAGCGGAGGATGCTGCGGTGGCGGTCACGGCGGACATGAGGAACATGACAACCATGGACATGGCAACGGCCAAGATGATAAGCATATCGATCCGGTCTGCAGCATGGAGGTCGATCCGGAAAGCGCCCAACATACAAGCGAGTATAAAGGAGATACAATGTATTTCTGCTCTGACCAATGTCTAGAAAAATTTGAAAACGATCCGGAATCATATAGCAAATCATTTGAAAAAATAGAGCATCAAAGAGCGGGTTGCCATTAACAATGCCTTGTGATGTAACGGATTAAAGAGGAGGAAACAGTGCTTGCAGTAAATGTATAAGAAACGACGGTAATACGAGTTTTTTTGTGGCCCCGTTTCTTTACTATAGGACTAAAAAGGGGGCATCATGGATACTTTAGCAACCAATACTCACCGTAAAGATCGCAATCACATTCAAAAGCAGACCGGAGACCAAATCGATCCGGTCTGCGGCATGACCGTCCCGGAATCCGGCGATACCCTGCACCTCGAATATAACGGCGTCAGATATTCTTTCTGCAGTAAGCATTGCCTCAGCAAATTCAAAGAGAATCCTGAACCATTTGTTAACAGGGATGATCAAATTCCAGCGCAAGAGCACGAACCTTCCCCTGAAAAAGGGATGCTCTACATCTGCCCCATGGACCCGGAGGTGGAACAGTACGAACCCGGCACCTGCCCCAAGTGCGGCATGGCGTTGGAACCTGCTTCACCCAAGCCTTCCCCATCCAAAACCGAGTATTCCTGTCCCATGCATCCTGAAGTAGTGCAGGAAGGCCCTGGTACATGCCCGAAATGCGGCATGGCCCTGGAGGCTCGGATAGTTTCCCTGGAAGAAGAGGAAAGAAATCCGGAATACGAAGATATGCTGAAACGTTTTATTGTTGGAGCCGTTTTCACTGTTCCAGTAGTACTCATTGCCATGCGCTCCCTCATTCCCGGCGGCCATGTAATAAACAATTTGGCCACGGCAAAAACCCTTGAATGGCTGGAGTTGATTTTTGCAACGCCGGTGGTGCTCTGGGCCGGTTGGCCGTTTTACGTCCGGGCTGTCCAGTCCGTGATCAATAGAAGCCTTAATATGTTCACCCTGATCGGCCTTGGTGTCTCGGTTGCCTATGTTTACAGCGTGGTGGGTGTCCTGTTTCCCGGATTGTTTCCGGAAACCATGCGCTCGGCCGAGGGAACTGTTGGGGTGTATTTTGAGGCGGCCGCGGTCATCGTCACTCTGATCCTGCTTGGTCAGGTCCTTGAATTGAGGGCCCGGAGCCGCACCGGCGCGGCAATCAAGGCGCTTTTGGGATTGGCGCCAAAAACGGCAAGAAAAATATTTGATGACGGTACTGAGAAAGACATTCCCCTGGAACATGTTGTTGTCGGCGATCAATTACGGGTGCGTCCGGGCGAGAAGATTCCGGTGGACGGTATAGTTGTTGAAGGATCAAGCAGTGTTGATGAATCCATGATCACCGGTGAGCCGATCCCGGTTGAAAAACATGACGGCGATAAACTGGTGGGAGCCACGGTAAACGGCACAGGATCGCTTATCATGCAGGCCGAGAAGGTGGGGGCCGACACCCTGCTTTCCCAGATCGTGCAAATGGTGGCCGAGGCCCAGCGGTCCCGGGCGCCTATCCAGAAACTGGCCGATATCGTCTCCGGCTACTTTGTGCCCATTGTCATCGCCATATCCATTGTCTCCTTTGGGATCTGGTATCTGTTCGGTCCTGATCCACGCCTGGCCTATGCCTTAATCGTTGCTGTGTCTGTGCTGATCATAGCCTGTCCCTGCGCTTTGGGGTTGGCCACTCCCATGTCCATTATGGTGGCGACGGGCAAGGGCGCGACCATGGGCGTGTTGTTCAAGAATGCCGAGGCCATTGAGACACTACGAAAGGTGAATACCCTGGTGGTGGATAAAACCGGCACTTTGACCGAAGGCAAGCCCAAATTAACAGGGGTTGTTGCCGCAAACAGCTTTGACGAAAAAGAGTTCCTCGGACTTGCGGCAACGCTTGAAAAAGGAAGCGAGCATCCGCTGGCTGCCGCTATTGTCCAGGGCGCCACGGAAAGGGAAGCGATACTCACCGATGTTAATGATTTCAAATCCTATACAGGCAAGGGCGTTTCCGGTTCGGTTTCCGGCAAGGCCGTGTTGCTCGGCAATGCCAAACTCATGGAAGACTTCACTATCAAGATCGATGATTTTTTGGAAAGGGCGGAAGCCATGCGTTCCGAAGGCCAGACAGTCATGTTTGTAGCAATGGATGGAAAGCTGGCCGGCTTGTTGTCGGTTTCCGATCCGGTCAAGGAAACCACGCCCGAAGCCATCAGACAGTTGCATAGGGAAAATATGAGAATAGTCATGCTTACCGGTGACAATCGCGCCACTGCCGAAGCTGTGGCCAAAAAGCTTGATATCGACCAGGTGGTGGCTGAGGTTTTACCTGACGAGAAAGCTTCGGCAGTGAAGAAATTTCAGAATGAAGGATTGGTCGTTGCCATGGCCGGCGACGGCATCAACGACGCCCCGGCCTTGGCCCAGGCCCAGGTAGGCATTGCCATGGGCACCGGCACCGATGTGGCCATGGAGAGCGCCGGCGTCACCCTGGTCAAGGGCGATCTCACCGGCATTGTGCGGGCCCGGAAATTGAGCCGGGCCACCATGGCCAACATCAAGCAGAACCTCTTTTTCGCCTTCATATACAACACTTTAGGCGTACCGGTGGCGGCAGGGGTGCTGTATCCGTTCTTCGGTCTGTTGTTGAGCCCGATCATCGCGGCGGCGGCCATGAGCTTCAGTTCGGTGTCGGTGGTTGCAAACGCCCTCCGGCTGCGCGCGGTCAAGATTTAGGGAGGTGTATCATGGCAGGTGCTTATCAATCGAAAAACATACTTGGTTTGCTAACCGGTCCGAGGATTGCCTTTCTGCTGTTCCTGGGAGTGGCCGGATTCTTTCTCTGGACCGAGCACAGAGCCCATATCATGGGAGCTTTGCCGTATCTCATCCTATTGCTGTGCCCCTTGATGCATTTTTTCATGCACCGCAATCATGGCAAAGGGCATGCGGGCCATGGAGATCATCAAGACCATGATGCATAAAACACAATATACGGACAGTATGCTCCTGTGAGAGGAGGTATTATTGTGAACGGCTCAATAACCGCATATGGATTATGGAGTCTGGTATTTATCAACTCCGCGGTCTTTATCTTTTTTGCCTTTAGTTTTTTCAAGCCGAAGACCAAGCTGGACTGGCGGTCCATGGGCGCTTTTTCAGCCTTTGTCGTGGCCATGTTCACCGAGATGTACGGCTTTCCGCTGACTATTTATCTGCTGTCCGGTTGGCTGCAGAGCAAATTTCCGGAAACGGATATTTTCGGCCACAATAGCGGTCATCTCTGGCACACGATTTTCGGTTTTAAAGGCGATCCGCATATGAACCCCATTCATATTTTGAGCAATGTCTTGCTTCTTACCGGGTTCGTCATCATTTACCGGGCCTGGCACGCGCTGCATGCGGCCCAGCAGGAAGGCAGGCTGGCGACAACCGGCCCTTACGGCGTTGTGCGGCATCCGCAGTATGACGGCTTTCTGCTCATTATGGCCGGATTTCTTTTCATGTGGCCGACGATCCTTACCCTTGCCATGTTCCCGGTGTTGGTGTGGGTGTATATCAGACTTGCCGGGAAGGAGGAACAGATGGTGCGGGCGGAGTTCGGGGAGGCCTATGATGAATACGCTCGTAATGTGCCCGGCTTTTTGCCGAAGTGAGGAAGGTAGTTTTAAGAAATGTGAGGGCACTAGAGAGGTGGAATATGAATAATGAGCTTGTAGAGCTGTTTACTCATAAAATTAGAATTTAAGTATTCTACTGGCGCCGCGGAAAATGCGGACCATGTTCAATCAACATGATAAAGGAGGTACACCATGAACAGAAAAATATTAGCAACAATTATGGCATTAATTCTGGCGCTGGGAGTAACCGCAGCTAATGCTGACGAGAAACACCACAGCCAGGAGGGAAAGAGCTCTGAAATGAGCGGTCAGGTGCTGAAAAAAGAGCCCGGCCACGGAGAAAAAAGGCCTTTCGGCATGATGGGAGGCCATATGCATCCATGCATGATGTCAGGCCAGAGTTCCGGCGGCATGATGGACATGATGATGGGTGGCAACGGCTCCGGCGGCATGATGGGCGGCGGTATGATGGACATGATGATGAGTGAAAAGGGCTCCAGGGGCATGATGGGTTCCGGTATGATGTGGGGATACAATCTGCCGGAAGACCAACGGAAGTATCTTGATGATACCCTGGAACTGCGAAAGAAGCTCCACGACATGAGATTTAATTATTTCGAGGCTGCCCGCAATCCCGACACAACCCTTGGAACTTTAAAGGAAATGGAGAAGGAAATGGCGGAAATTAAAAAGACACTGGCTGATAAAATGCCGAAACATGAAAAAAATAAGTGATGCTATAGGCTGGAAGCGCAGGTGGATGTATAACCCGCGCTTCCTTATAATGATTGGATGAAAAAATTTTCAAGTAGCTGAGACCGGAATGTGATCAAGGCTTGGAAAAACAAATGGCGGATAAGGAGAGCCTTCATCCGCCATCGACCAAATAGATGAAAATAGCTACCGTTCACCCCTTATCCTCAACTTCGGTGAACGTAGGAACAATACTTCCCTTCCACCTGTCCGATAAGTATGGAGGTGCATTATGATGCATTGGTTCGGTGAATATAGTTTTGGACTTTGGCACGGATTCGGCTGGATCTTCATGATTCTTTTTTGGGTCCTGGTTATTTTCGGGGTGATATATGTGGTCAAACTGCTTTCCCGTCAGGGTGATGACCTGACTTCAAGGGAGACGGCCGAGGACATCTTGAAAAAACGCTACGCCCGTGGGGAGATCACCAAGGACGAATTCGACAGGATGATGAAGGATATCCAGTCTTGAAGGCTAGGGAGAAATGATTATGCGGATGCATACAAACAGGCAGGAGATCATTCAATTCTCGATCATAACCGGAGTTGTACTTCTCATCACCATGCTTCATTATTTCACCAGAAGAGGAGACATTCATCTGCATGTTGTCTATCGGGAGCTTTATTTTCTGCCCATTATTCTGGCCGGTTTCTGGTTCGGTCTGCGCGGTGGGATTGCAACATCTCTTGTTATCGTTCTTTTGTACCTGCCGTTTATCATTGTGAAACCAAGCGGTGTTTCCGGACATGATTTTGCCAATATCCTGCAGGTAAGCGTTTTTGCCGGCGCCGGCGTGCTTATCGGCTGGTTGCGCGACAGAGAACTTGCCGAACAGGAGAAGCGCCGCAAATCCGAAGCTCTTGCCGCCATGGGAAAGGCGGTGTCCTGTATTGCCCATGATATGAAAACGCCGCTCATGGCCATTGGTGGATTTACCCGTCAAGTGCTCCGGCGCATGAAGCCGGAAAACTCCATTGTTAATAAACTCACCTTGGTTATGGAGCAGGTGGATAGACTGGAGCGGCTCGTCAAAGATATGCTGGTGTTTGCCAAACCCTTGGATCTGGAATTTTCCAAAGGCGATATTAATGCATTGGTAAGGGGGATCGCGGTGGTCGCGGAAGAAAAGGCCAGCCGGCATGGTGTAAGGCTTGCGCTCGAACTTTTGGAAGATTCGGTATTGCTTGATTTTGACAAGTTCCGATTGGAACAGGCTGTAATGAATCTTATAACCAATGCTATTGAAGCATCTCCTGACGGCGGCGAAGTAATGGTACGAACAGCCAAGGAAAAAGAATGGTTCATTATTGAGATCCTTGATCAGGGGTGCGGTATCCCGGAGCATGAGGGAAAGGACATTTTCAATCCTTTTTTTACTACGAAAAAGGAAGGAACAGGGCTGGGATTGCCCATAGTTAAAAAGATCTTAAAAGCCCATGACGGCAGGCTTAATTTCCGACATCGCCGGGATTGCGGCGTGGCATTCAGGCTCATGCTGCCCATTGCTACATGATCTGATTCATAATTTCGATATTTTAATTTGCATTTCTCTGAACATGAATAATAGAGTAAAAATCAAAGGCAAAACAAAATAGCGGTGAGGTGTGAGGAGTGAGGTGTGAGGTGAACGTCTTGAAAAAAATATTTTCACTCTTTACGCCTAACCCTTCTCTCCTCACATACTCAGGATAGCCATAAATCCGAAAAGAAAATTAGTGCTCATTCCGGAAACGACAATAATTGCCGGCTCTAGGTAGGGGCCTGGAGGAATATAAACAAATCCCATTTACGGAGGTGAACCATGAAAAAAGTTATCTTGATAGGCTTGACGATTTTTTGGGGATTGACGGGTTTAGCATTTGCCCAAATGCAGGAAGGACATATGATGGCCGGGCAAGAGAAGAAGGAACAGATGGGGATGATGTCCGGCCAACCTTGCATGATGGGCCAAATGCCGATGACGTGCCCACATTGCGGCAAGATGGGTCAGAAGCAGATGATGTGCCCCCATTGCAGCAAGATGGGGCAGAAGCCGATGATGTGTCCTCATTGCAGCAAAATGGGGCAAGCGGGGATGATGCATGGTATGATGGGCGGCATGGGAGGGGAGTGTGCGCTGGATCCCCCTATGCGGCATGAAAGGATGATGCACAGGCATCGGATTTTGAGGCCTTCAAAAATATTGATGATGGCAGATGAGCTTGGCTTGAATGAAAAACAGGTTGAGGGTATCCATGATATTAAGCTTAACTTAAAAAAGGAGATGCTCCGCAAAAAAGCGGATCATGGCATCGCCAAGGTTGAAGCGCATGCGATGCTGGAAAAAGATACTATTGATCTCAAGGCAGTGAAAGGAAAAATTGAAGAGGCGGCGTCCCTGGCAGCGAAGATGAAAATTGCCAAAATTGAAGCTTTTATTGACATCAAGAAGCTTCTCACCGATGAGCAATGGAAAAAATTGAAGAAAATGGTGGCCGACAAAGCCGGCATGGCCACTCCTCAGCATTGTTCTATGTGTAAAATGGGTGAGAAAAAGCCAATATCCAAAAAGTAAAAAATATAATTGCCCGGTTGGAATAATAAATGTATGGACTCTGTTTTGCTCAACACCGGCCAGAACGGATGTTATTCCATGGATGGGCTAAAAATTCCTTGTTCAGGAACGGGCCAGGACGCTGATTATAAAAAGGGCGTTCCCTGGCCCGTTCCCCGTTTTAAGCAAAGCAACGGCCTGGTCACAGACCTTTTTACCGGCCTGGTATGGTGTAAAAACGCAAACATTGCCGAATTTCCATTAACATGGCAAGAATCCCTCGCTTTCATCATAGACCTCAATAATGAAACCTTTCTGGGCTGTAATGACTGGCGGCTCCCCAACCGTCGGGAACTCAGGAGCCTCATGAGTTATCAGGCGAGAAAACCTGCCCTTCCTGAGGGGCATCCTTTTCAGAATGTTTTTCTCGGCTGGTACTGGACCTCCACCACGGCGGCGATCAATCCTGCCTATGCATGGTATGTGCATATGGAAGGCGCCAGGATGTTTTACGGCAACAAGGATCAGTATTATCTTCTTTGGCCGGTGCGGGGTGAAAATGATATGCTGCTTCAGACTGGCCAGCGACAATGTTTTGACAGACACGGCAACATAATTCCCTGCCGGTCCACAGGGCAGGATGGTGAACTATTAAAAGGAATGTCGTGGCCGGAACCGCGTTTTACTGCGGGTAAAGAGACTGTAATTGATCATCTTACCGGGCTGTGTTGGCTGCGGAATGCCGATCTGGTCGGAAAATTCGTCAACTGGTCCGATGCCTTGCAAGTAGTAAATAATATGAATACAACCGGCACGGCAGGGATTGAGGGGTGGCGGCTTCCGAATATCAACGAATTGGAGTCGATTGTAGATTGCTCCCGGAGCAACCCGGCCTTGCCAAAGGATCATCCTTTTGAAAACCTCAGAGAGGTTTACTGGTCTTCAACAACCAGTCTCTATGAACCGAGCTGGGCCTGGGCCTTGTATCTCCACAAGGGCGCCTGCGGGGTTGGGTTTAAAAAAGGCAGCACCTTTCATGTCTGGCCGGTTTGTGACCGTTGATTGGCTTCACGCTGTAAAACTCGATTTCATGGGTTTGGATCTTTCAATAAAACAAATGATGGCTCCCGAGGTAGGGGGCGCTCTTATTGGCGGAGAATGAAAGTTTTAATTGGAAAGAAAAACTTTTTGGAATTATTGGGAGTATTGACATCGTTTATGGTGTGTAATAAATATTACGTATACAGTAATATGTTGTGTACTATTTTGGAGGTTATCTCATGTCTGTGAGGGTTCAGGTGATACTTGCCGAGGAAGAGGCGGCCCGCTTTAAAAGTCAGGCGGCTAAAGAAAAAAAGTCGCTCAGCGCCTGGTTGAGGGATGCCGGCAAAAAGGTTCTCTCCATATCACAGCAGCAGTCCCTGAAAGATCCAAAATCTCTGCAGCGTTTTTTCAAGGCTTGCCGAGAGAGGGAAAAGGGCGTGGAGCCGGACTGGGACGACCATAAAAAGTTGCTGTTGGAGAGCTATCAGGCTGGAAAAAAACTATGATATTTGTGGACAGCAACGTTTTTATTTACGCGGTCGGCAGATCGCATCCGTTGCAGGAAGAGGCGCAACGTTTTTTCATCGAAGCTGCGGGGCAAGGTATGAATCTGGTAACCTCAGCCGAGGTACTGCAGGAGCTTCTCCATGTCTTCCTTCCCGTAAACAGGCTTGAAACCCTTGATGCGGCCTTGGAACTGGCTACCCAGACAACGAGCCGCATCATCCCCATCACTCCTGAAACAGTATTGTATGCCCGCCATCTGATCGAACAATATATCGCCCTTTCTGCAAGGGACCTGTTGCATCTTGCTGTCTGCCAACTTGAAAATATCCGTGAAATTAAG
This sequence comes from uncultured Desulfobulbaceae bacterium, assembly GCA_945787445.1. Taxonomy (GTDB): domain Bacteria; phylum Desulfobacterota; class Desulfobulbia; order Desulfobulbales; family CALZHT01; genus CALZHT01. The sequence continues at coordinate 940 of CALZHT010000103.1, read as the reverse complement.
ACCTTCGACAGGACTTTACAGGCGGCATTCGGCAAAAGCACTTCCATCAATGAAAACAGTCCCTGAAAGTGTAGTCGGCCAAGCTGTATTTTGTTCTTCAGAAAGATGTTGTATCAACGTATGATGAGATAAGATTAAGGCGAGGTGATGATGATATCCTGCCTGGCAGGTTTATCCTGTTTGAAAAGAAGTGCCTAAAGTTTGAAGTGCCTAAAGTTTTGGTATTTATGCCCCCTTGCGGGGTGCTTTTCTGATCAGACTATTTTCAGTGCCCCCTTGGGGTATAAATCTTTTAACTCCAGGCACTTTTTATAACTCCTTGAAATTGTGTTTCGTACTCAGGAGTTCTGAAATTAAGGAATGCAACTAAATTTTGCTAGATTAACGGAATGATAAAGGAGACGACCATGAAGACCTGCAGCTTGAATGATTTCATGCAAGAATTAACACCCTGGCTGGATAAGGACCATATCCGCATGGCAACCGTTGACGATAACGGTAGCTTCATTATCCAGTTTATGGACGGCATGAAAAATGTCTATCGCATTGATGACTGCAACGAGGCTCAGGTCAGGAATGTCCTGAAAGATCTCAAACAAAAAGGGATACCTGTTGAGGAATAGACTGAATCACTTTGCCGGGGAATATTTTCCCAGCTTGATCCATACTTTTTATCGTTTGCGAAACAGCGCATGAAAATAATTCGAAAAGTATTCATCCTTGTTGCATTATTGTCCGTAATCCTTGCTGTTGGCACAACGCAAAAGGTTTTATCGGATTCTCCCGCTAAAAAAAAGGTGTATATCATCCCGGTAAGCGGTGACGTTGAACCGGGCATGGCCGCCTATATCAAAAGGGCATTGCGGGGTATTGCCGAGGACTCAACCGCCCTTTTTGTATTTGAGATGGATACCTATGGCGGCCGGGTTGATTCCGCCCT
>CALZHT010000102.1 GCA_945787445.1 uncultured Desulfobulbaceae bacterium | reverse complement strand
CTCAGGGCTGGTGTGAGTAGTTAGCTCTTCACCATAGGACACTTTCAGTCCCTACTATTTACCGGTTTTAATCGGCGCTCTCAAGCAAAGACTTGACCCCTTTCCTATGACCCCTTTCCTAAACCCCTTTCCTAATTCCTAATGCAGGGCCTTCACCTGAGACCAGCCTCCCTTGCTACGAACCAGTCCTCCGCCGGTCAACTCAGGCCGGTGCCCCAAGTGCAGTCCGTCCGATACAAACGAACGGTATTTTTTGCGGGCAGCAGAAAGTGTTTTACCAAAAAGAGCCAACACATATTCCGTAGCCATCCAATCCATCACTATCGATCCGACAAGTACGCCATGTCCACTCCACAGATAGTGATCAAGCTCATCCAGGGTCCGAACAATACCAGCGCGAACAGGATTAAGATGGATATATCGCACCAGTTCAAGCAAGTAGTGGCCTTCCTCGCATAGGATCGATTTGTACCTATTTTCAAATAGATGTCCGGTTCTTTTGTGTCTCCGATTGAAGTAAATCGCATACCAGGTAAGGAGTCGCCTCATCACTGACGAGATTCCTTTTTGCCCGCTCTTAAACAAGATGTGGGCATGATTCGTCATCAATGTCCATGCAAAAACCTGGCTTTTAGAATCGAGGATCAATTCTTCGAGTTTTTGTAAAAAGTGACGTTTGTCCTCATCATCACGGAAAATATCGGACCTGTCATTCCCTCGTATCATAATGTGGTGCAAGGCACCTGGTATATCTAATCGTGGACGGCGTGGCATGAAATACATTTATGCAGGAGTCTCATTTTTATGTCAATCCTTTTTTTGCATACTCAACAACAACGTCCCCCTTAACGTCTAGACATTGAAGTACTTCTGCTTGACTGACAAGTCGATGGGCACAACCGATTCGCCGCGCCTGAATTTCTCGATGAATTTTTCTACTTCCCCTGGCATATCGATAGCATCAATAATATCTATGATTGCAGATATTTCCCCGAAAAAGGCCGCCTTGAGGCTCTCGACGTCATGCTTTTTCTGCCGCAACGTCTCCTGATACTTAAGGTAAGACGCAAACATAAAGCCGAAGAACGCACTGAAGAATGGAATTATGATTTTCAAAATCAAAGATTCAGATCCCATTGCCTTCTCCTGTTAATAGAGTCTCCATCTTCCCTCCGTTCTTTCATTGTTTCAGCCATCGAGACAGGACGCCCAGTTACCCGATCGTCCTCTCACTCCCCCAAAATGGGATTATCCACTGACCACAACTATACATTTTTCGAGGCTTAATACAGACCCTGTATCCTTGATCCACCTGGCTTTCCCGCTTTAGCGGGATTACCGGGTTTGCCCGCAGGCTTCACTACTGCCCTGCTAGCTAAGCTTTAGGCAGGTGGGACTTGGGCTTATCAGCCCTCACCCACGGGGTAACATTAACCAATTTCATCCCTTTCCAAGGGAATCCCAAGGCTCCGGATTTATCTCGGCACGAGAATCGTCTGGTTAGAAAAAATTTTACGGGAAAGTTACAATACCATCCTCTGAGAATATAGGGTTACCATAAATAGCAATATTAACCTTGCCGAGTGCGTGTTCATTTTCTACCTTTCCGGAAAATTGGACATTGAGGAAAGGATTAAGTGCATATGCTAATTTTCGTACAATATCTTCATCAGCAGGATTAAAATATATTTGTACAGCTGGAAAGCCTTTTTTTGAATAGGACGTAAAAGGAGATGGACCAGAGGCATTGAAGCCACTCTCAGACAGAATTTCGATCAATTCCTTGGCGACCATTTGCCTTTTTCTGTTTCCTGACTCGCAACCAATTGAAATCTTAATTTTTCTCTTTCCCAAAGAATCTGTAATTTGATTCAGCCTCTCTATGACTTTGTTCTTTATACTTAAATTAAGAGGGTGGAAATAATCACGAATTGAAATTTCCTTAGTTTGCTTTTGCAACGCTTCATTTTGTTTTTGTAAATCTTGCACATCAGTAGCCAACTTAACCAACGCACTCTTAACATCAAGAGTTGGATATTTTTCAGTAGCTAATTTTACAACAGGTTTTATTTGATCCTGAAGTTCGGATAACTCTTCTTTGATGCGTTCACGATCTTCTATTGCTTTTGATTCCATTTTTTTTGCATCTTTCGCTGCCTCTTCTGCGACAATCTTTAAACCATTTAATGTCTGAATTTGTTTTTCTGATTTCCGATCATCATAAATCACTAAAATCGATGCAGTCAAAAAACCCACAATCATCAAAGATATTAATAAAATTCTAACTCGTTTATGTTTCTTCGTGCGCTTATCGTGCCATCTGTACTCCAAGCCGATTTGAAGTAACCCGGCTCCAGATGCAAATAAAATTGCTAAAATTTTGATAAATATCATGATGGTTTTAACGTCGTTTTTGAGCTGCTGGCCAATGGCCTTGCAGTAAACAACCCCACAGTTATTCCAGTCAGCTCGAAAAACCTTGTGTACGCCCGGCATGGGCGTGATCTTATGGGGTGCAAGTCCCCTGTATGTAAACCCTGGTACTGTCGTGATGACAGGACCATAAATACTAGCCGATGGCAAGGGCGATTTCGTGAGGGATCGTCTGAAGGAAGCCGGAGTGCAACGCTATGAGCCGACGAACAGAAATGGCATACAAGGCCCAGTTTCCGGGTAAGTCAGCACAACATGACGAAGCCCTGGGTTGGGAAACTCCGGGACGCTATTGACTTCGTTGACTTTCTCTGGGGCGTCCCCAATACCCTCACAAAATTGAAAATCAGGGTCAACATTTTCCAAACAAACTGAACCTCCTGACTGCAAATATCAAAATACTGATATGGTTTTAGGGGACAGGATATAATCTGGATATTCGAATTTGATTTAATTGTCAAATAATTGGTGCGGTGCATATGGGACGACAACCCAAAACAGACGGCCCATCTTTTTAGGAGCCAGCAACAATCCCTCCATTACGAGAAGTCCTGATAGGGCAAAAGTGCAACTCCGGTCCTGGTACTTCCGGGGTACCGACTTTCTGTGACAAATCTTTATGATAAAAAAGCAAAATGTATTTGACATATCAGCGTCATCTTTATATACTTTGTTTAGTTCGAACTAAACGTTCTATACAAACAGGAGGCTGCCATGGGCCAGGATCTTACAACAGCGAGAGAAAATTTTATTCAGGGAATTAGCCGTATAACGACTTTCTGGGGATTCCCCAAGGCCATGGGAGCGATATTCGGTGCTATTTATTTATCTCCGGCTCCATTGAGCCTTGATGAAATCGTTCAACAGGTGGGCGTTACAAAAGGCGCCGTGAGTACGAATATCCGCAACCTGGAAAGGCTGGGTGTGGTGCATAAAATTATCAAAATGGGCGACCGCAAGGATTATTACAACGCTGAAACCGATTTCTGGAAGATTATCAAGGGCATTCTGCGGGAAAGGGAAAAGAATGAATTTGATCGCGCCATCAAATCCGTCGGAGAAAGCCTCGATATTGTCCGAAGCAGTGATCCTGACCCTGCGGAAAAGGATCTGACCCTGTTTTATGAAGAACGACTGAAATCGCTCAAACAATTTTTTGACAGCCTTGACAAACTTGTTGCCACCATCATTGCCATTGATGATCTACGTTCAGGTGTACTTGGCAAATTCGGTAAATGATAAGCATTCACAGGCACCGCATCTGCGCGCGCCTAGAGCACCTGTAAACACTTACGAAGGGCTGAACAGATACAGAAAATGAGGTGATCTCATGAAAAGACAAGAACTGCATGCCGTGACAGGGGCCTTTGGTTTCACAGGAAAATACATTGCGGAAATTCTCCTCAAAGAGGGATACAGAGTCATCACAATTACCAATTCCGTTTCCAGACAAAATCAATTTGCTGATCGGATCCGGGCAAACCGGTTCCATTTCGATCAGCCGGGAAAACTTGTCGAATCACTCCGTGGGGTCGAAGTCCTTTACAATACCTACTGGGTCCGCTTTAATCATAAACGCTTCACCCACCAGAACGCGGTGCAAAACACTTTGAAGCTTTTTGAATCCGCCCGCCAGGCGGGCGTCAAGAAAATCGTTCATGTCAGTATCACCAACCCTTCCCTGGACTCCGACCTGGAATATTTTCAAGGCAAGGCCGTTCTTGAAGAGGCCTTAAAAGAAAGCGGGGTGGCCCATTCCATTCTCCGGCCAGCGGTCTTGTTCGGCCGGGAGGATATTCTCATCAACAATATTGCCTGGTTGCTCAGAAAGCTGCCGGTTTTCCCTGTTTTCGGCTATGGCAGTTACCGACTCCAACCGATATATGTGCGGGATTTTGCCGAACTGGCGGTACATGAAGGGAGGAGAAAGGAGAATGTCACCATAAATGCCATCGGTCCGGAAACTTATACCTACAAAGGGCTGATTGAAAAAATCGGTGACATCATCGGCATCAGCAAACCCATTGTTTCCGTCTCTCCCCTTCTGGGTTACGCGGCTGGATATTGCATCAGCAGGATTGTCAACGATGTTGTTGTCACCAGAGAAGAAATTAAAGGTTTAATGTCCGACCTCCTTGCTGTTGATACCCAACCCACGGGAAGGACGAAGCTTTCTCAATGGGTCCTGATGAACAGGGATATCGTTGGGATGAAATATGCCAGTGAACTTTCCCGCCGGCTAAACCGGGAATCAGCGTATGCCGTATAAAGTCGCACTCCAGTGAACGCCAGGAGCCTGTCGAGGCTTTCGCACGATGCGTTCGGGGCTGGCTTGACAAATGGGTATTGCTGCGAAGAGAAACCCTTTTGTCAAGCCAGCCACCCGCCGATGACCCGCACTTCGCTATAACGAGCTAGGGGGGGATTACCACTTATATTTCTTCAAAATATCATGATAATTTGAAGTTATGATTAAAATTATTTGCAACTAATCAGGTGAATATACTGATCTGAGCTACACGATCATTTTCTGTTGGAAAATTAGATTTTATCCAAAAAACTGAAAGGGAGTTACGGTAACGTTTTCTGCAATTGGCGGATATCAATGATCCAGTTGTCACTTCTTGCCTTCTTCTTGTTCCTTCAACAAACATGAGGCATACTCACTCCGGCTTTCTCCATTAACCGGCAGCCTCCTTTCATTGCACCAGGCGAGCAGCTCTTCGGTGTCCACTACCACTTTTTCAGGGAACAACCCTTTTTCTGCAAATGCCTTTGGGTTTTATTATTATTTCTCATTCGCTCGTTTATACCCCGCAGGGGAGCACAAGTGCCCTATGGTGTTAATTCCGCAGCCACAAATGTACATGGATTTTTTCCCATAACCTGCGGGAAATTCACTCCCTGATCGTGTTCATGAGCATTTTAGTGAATTATTTGTATGTTATTGTAAATATGTTTTAATTTAAAAAATGAAATAATTTCAACCACAAGGACACTCTGCTTTTTCATTCTCATACTTTTCTACAACACTCTTTTCATTACCTGGTGTCTACACATTCTGTGAGTGATTTACATAATGAGCTGTAATTAACTGTAACAAAACCGGGAAAGGATGCTCCTCGAATAATATCTCTCATGATTACGACATCTTTTAGCTCAATGTCGTAATGGTAAGCTTGCCAGTCGTGAACAGATGGATTTGGTGGAAGTTCAAATTTGTGAATTAGCACCCTACCAGTATTTACGACTGAGTATAATTCAGTTTCAGGGACATCACCTACAACACCTGTTGAAAGGCCTGTTATTTCTACCCATATAAATATATCAATTGCTGATGTGTTATTTGAAAGGTCAATAATTGTGTCGGTGCCTATCCCTGTATCGAAGTCAAATCCCGATAGATAGATCCCTATATTAATATCAGGCTGATTATCTGGCCAACTTCCGTCGTCAAGGGTCGATATAATTGGACCAAATTGAGTTACAGAAATAATTCCACTCGGATTTCCGGCTCCAACAAGTCTGGAACTGTTATATAAATCGCTATAAATGACTCCATCCATATTAATTTCCATTTCGCTCTTCTGAAAAAGGCTTGGGTCCTCGCCACCTCCTCCACAAGCTCCTACCCAAATAGACATTACAGCTAGCACTAAATATCCCCCAATCTTTTTAACATCTTTTAACATAGTTTCCTCCCCCATATTATTAATGCCCTGATTACGTTTACATGCCGCTACAAATATGCCCCAACATAATTCAGACGTTTTAAGAAAGTCAAAAGGATCAAGTTTTCGTTCGACTCTTTTCAGGAAAATTCCTTTTAATATTAAATCTTTGCAAATATGGCGATACTAACAAAAAACAAGGAAACATATTTCCAAAGCACCATGACTGTAAAATATAGCGAATAAGGTTTGCGAACTATAATTTCGGCTTCCGACAACCCTAACCGATAAAACTATTCTGTCAACTTTTCAATCCTTTTTTTTTAGCAGGAAAGCATGGATATTCCATTAGGAGTGGTTATTATTTTTAATAAATACCAATTATTTAAAAAAAGGATTAGCCATGAAAAACCTGACTTTTTTCTATTTACTTCTATTTTTTGTTTCCTTCTTGTTTGTCAACCTGGGTCAAATCAGCTCGGCGCAGGCTGCCAAAAATGTTGCGGAACTCAAGAAAGCGATATTTGCCGGCGGCTGCTTCTGGTGCATGGAAAAACCTTTTGAAAAGCTGGAAGGCGTCATATCCGTTACTTCGGGATATATTGGCGGAACCACTGAGAATCCCACCTATAAAACTTACGGCCAAGGCGGCCATGTCGAAGCGGTGGAGGTCCTTTACGATCCTGCCAAAATTTCCTATGAACAATTGCTCGAAGTGTTCTGGATGCAGATCGATCCTACTGATGCGGGTGGTCAATTTGTTGACCGGGGCCATGAGTATACCACCGCCATCTTCTATCTTGATGAAGAGCAAAAAAAACTGGCCGAACAATCCAAAAAAGAAATGGAAGCCCGGGGAATTTTCGAAAAATCCATTGTGACCCCGGTCATGCAGGCTACTGCTTTCTTTGCGGCGGAAGATTACCACCAGGATTATTACAAAACTAATCCCCTGCGCTACAAATACTACAGAAGCGGCTCTGGCCGGGACAAATTCCTCAATACAATCTGGGGAAAAAACCGCAAGTACAGCAAGGAGGAGCTGAATAAAATACTGACCCCTTTGCAATATCATGTGACCCAGGAAGAAGGCACGGAAAGGGCCTTTGCCAATGAATACTGGGACAACAAAAAGGCGGGCATCTATGTTGATATAGTGTCCGGCGAGCCGCTGTTCAGCTCTTTGGACAAATACGACTCCGGCACCGGTTGGCCGAGTTTTTCCAGCCCCCTTGTCCAGGAAAACATTGTGGAGCGAAAGGACCGCAAACTATTCACGGTGCGGACCGAGGTACGAAGCAAGGAAGGAAACTCCCATCTCGGCCATGTTTTTAACGATGGCCCGCCCAATACCGGCTTGCGGTACTGCGTCAATTCGGCAGCCCTGCGATTTATCCCCAAGGAAAATCTGGAAAAGGAAGGCTACGGTGAATTCCTGAAGCTTTTCAATGAGTAAAGTATTCAAGAGGTGGAAAGGCAGAAGGCAGAAGGCACATAGGCAGAAAGAACAGAGGTAGGAGATAAAAAAAACGGGCGGTTGCTTTGTTGCTTCCGCCCGTTTTACTTTACATTATATATAGATGAAATCACACTGACAGATCGTCGCGCTTGACTTTTCGCGGACCGCCATGCCCGGCCGGCCGCCAATCCCGAATCGGTGCGACTTCCAGCATGTCCTTTTTCCTGTCCAACCGCGCCAAGCGGTCATGGATAAGCTGCCACACACAGGGAACTTCTGAATGGATCTCACATTTTCCATCCTGGGAACCGCCGCAGGGACCGTTCATCAAACTCTTAGCGCAGCGGGCAACCGGACAGAGGCCGCCGGTATGATGGAGAATGCAGTTACCGCAGCCCGCACATTGCTCGGCCCAGACGCCCTGCTCTGCCGAGCCCCCGAAAAACGAGGTATTCACCCCTGGATAGACGACAGTAGCGGGCCGCAGGTTGGCAATGAAGTTGACTCCGACACCGCAGGCCATGGATACGATGGCATCATATTTGCCTTCCCAGATGTCAATGGAATCGATATATTCCTTGTCGCACTGCCTGACCAGAGAACCTTCCAGGACCTCGGCTTTTTTGCCTTCCTTCTGCTTGCCGAGACGGATAAGAGATGCAAGGATTTCAACCTCCCGTTCGCCGCCGGCGGAACAAACAGAAACGCAGCCTCGACATCCTAAAACCAGGATGCGTTCGGCACTGCTGACCATATGCATTATTTCTTCAACAGGTTTTCGTTCGGCAATGATCATGATTGTTCTCCCTTAAAAGGACTGAGGCCCAGTTTGCGCAGCCGTTTGTCCATCTCCTGGGCCACTGAAACAAATTCGGGGTGGAAGCCCCTCTCCAGGTGAAACATCTCGATGCGTTCAGGCTCTACCGACAACTCGGCCAGCGCCTTTTTTATGGCGCCGACCCGTTTGGCGGCCCGCTGGCTCCCCATGAGATTGTGGCATTTGTCCTCAGGGCAGCCAACTACATACACACCGTCGGCACCTTCTTCAAAGGCTTTCAGTAAATTGCTGACCTGCACCTTGCCGGTGCAAACCATGCGGTTGATAACAACATTTTCCGGGAATCCTTCCCGGCTCAATTCCTCCTGCCCTTCATTACACATCTGCTGCGAGGTGTAATGACAACAAAAGGCATGAATATTCGGTATAAAATCACTCATCAGTATCTCCCACTCATAGACTGGTGCCGCAGGCGGCTATCAAACGCTCGTCCTCGGATTCATTCAACGCGATGGCCTGGACCGGGCATTCGGTCACACATATGCCGCAGGCCTTGCATTCGTGAGGATCAATAACGGCAACACCTTTTTCATCAATCTTGGGAATGCGCCAGGGGCAAACCCTCACACAGGTAAGACAAGCAACACATTGATCCCGTTCCACCCAGGCTGACATCCCCTTGTCCAGAAGGTCCTGATCGGTGATGTACCCTTCATCCAGGGCTATCTGACGCAGTGCTTCAACAACATCGGCAAAGCGTACATCCTGAGGACAGACGAAAACACAGCTTTGGCATTGGGAGCAAAACCACAGAATGTCTGATTGCAAAATCCTGTCTTTCAAGCCCATGCGAACCATATGGATTATCTTACGCGGATCAAACTCATTAATGGCCTGACTTACCGGGCATATACCGCTGCAGGCCCCGCAGTTGAAACAGCGGTTCAAGAATTCGCCGCCCGGAGTGGCGGTAACCTCAGCGCCGAACGCTGTATTGATCTCTTTATTGGTGATTCCCATACAAATCCTCTTCAATATGATACGTATGCTCTTGCCTCTCTGAGCAGGAGCATTATTAATAGTAGCGACCGTCTGGTATGCTGCGATATATCACGCCGGAAGAAAAAAATGGCGCATAGATTTGTTCGCTGCCGTAACCTTCACCTACTCTCCGTTTGGCAGCCCAAGCCAGACGTCGATGCTACCCAAATCCTGCTGATTTGTCAATATCTTGACCTGGTTTTGTTCAGTGCAACTCCTAATAAATAGTAAATCTTGATAGCGTCGCTAAAAGTCACGGATGGCTAAGCAAAAAATTCGATATACAAGGAGTAGTGGTGTCGAGGGCGCGGAGACATACATCAGGTATGTCGAGCACTCGAGAACCCGCTAAGACGCAGTAGATCGGACTTTTTGCGACGCCATCTTTAAAGAAGAAACCTGAATTCACCCTTACCAAGAAGATCCTGGAGATGGAGAACGCCTGCCAACAATCCCTGGTCGTCCTTCACAGGCAAAATGGTCACTTCATATCGCTGCATAAGGCTCAAGGCATCGGCGGCCAACAGATCTTTCTTGATGGTTTTGGGATTGACGGTCATGACATCCATAGCCTTTTTGTTTGCCAAATCATGGTACTTGATGATCAGGCGGCGGACATCACCGTCGGTCACAATACCTTCTAGGTTATTGCGGCCATCCGTAATCAAAACCGCACCCAGGTTCTTTTCATTGAGCACTGCTATTGCTTCAAGGAGCGGGGTGTCCTTCCGGACTATGGGGATATTCTCGCCGGTAATCATAACCTCATGCACGCTCACCTTAAGGCGCTCCCCAAGTCTGCCGCCGGGATGGTTTCTTCTGAAATCGCTTTCCTTGAATTCCTTTTTGCGCTGCAAAACCACGGCAAGTGCATCTCCCATGGCCAGGGCGGCAGTGGTGGAAGCAGTGGGCGCCAATCCCAACGAGCATGCCTCCCGAGGCACATGGACGGAAAGAACAACATCCGCGCTGATTCCCAGACTCGAATCTCCATTTCCAGTCATGGCAATAATTTTAATGCCTCGTTTTTTAAGGCCGGAAACAAGAACATTCAGTTCCGCTGTTTCGCCGCTGTAAGACAAGGCTAAAACAACATCTCTGGGATCCACAATCCCCAGATCGCCATGCATGGCCTCAACCGGGTGCAGGAAAAAAGAGGTTGTCCCGGTGCTGTTTAACGTGGCGGCGATTTTCTGGCCAATAATGCCGGATTTTCCGATACCGGTAATAATCACTCTGGTCGGGCAGCCCATTATCATATCGATGGCCTGCCCAAACTCCGGGCCGACCTGTTCGATCACGGACAGGATTCCCTCCGCTTCAATTTTCAGAACTTCCTTTGCTTCATCTATGGACATTATTGGTAACGCCGAAAACGTATTAATTTTTTTCTGCTGAAATTATCAAAACACGGAATTGATCGTTCCTAAGTGCTCTAATCCGTAAACTCGTTGATGTATTTTCAAGTCAAGCTTTTTCTATTGCCATTTCACGCAGCCGAGCAGCACAGAATTGGCCGGATTAAGCGCGAGGACTGTCTGAGCGAAGCGAGTTCCGCAGCGCCCGGTCAATTCGAGCAGCGCAGGGTAGTCACGCAACGCGGGACCAAGTGAACGGCTGCCCTTTCTTTTTGGTTCTTTTTCTTTCGGGCAAGCAAAGAAAAAGAA
>CALZHT010000101.1 GCA_945787445.1 uncultured Desulfobulbaceae bacterium | reverse complement strand
GGCTGGTGTGAGTAGTTAGCTCTTCACCATAGGACACTTTCAGTCCCTACTATTTACCGGTTTTAATCGGCGCTCTCAAGCAAAGACTTGACCCGGTGCCTTTGCGGTGCCTTTGCTTGACCCGGTGCCTTTGCTTGTCGTGGCATAGCCCCTCCCTTCTTTATGAAATTAAGAAAAGGAACATACCAAAGTTAGTTAACTATGTAAATAACGTCCCACCACCTACCTTAAATAACGTCCCACCACCTACCTAACGTCCCACCACCTACCTGTAAATAACGTCCCACCACCAGTCCTATTGGATTGATAGGTTGTCGACATGAAGTCAAAAATCTTCAAACATCCCTCCTGAAATTTACACATTATCTCAAAATCTAAATATGAATTTAAAGTATATGTATCATTTCCTAGCTATTTTATTGTGCAATAAAGCTTGACAATTGATATCTCAATTGATTCAAAAAATTATGAGAGAAGATTAAGCCGATTACACAGAAATCAGGACAGCTTTATTTTTCCTGTTAGAGAAATCCAGAATCAATTACTAGCTTCGAAACGATAGTTATAGGCCCGAGTTATTGGCGTGAACTAAATCATAATCAAAGTTATCAGGTTTTATTGATAACACGATGATTGTAATGTTATTCAGCTAAAGAGCGGCCCTAAGAATACAATTGATTGTTAAGAATTTCGACCTAAAACGGAATTATACAGAATCTGGATAATAATTTGTTGAAACAAAGAGTGTGAAGCGCGTGAAAGGAGGTACGACTGTGTTATCTTTTATCAAGCCATTGTCCAGATGGCACAGAAACTTTTCGGTGGGAATTATCGCCCTGTTGGTCTTGGCTATGGTACCTGACGCCCTTGCCATCGATTCCCTTGAATTCCTTCGGGCGTTCCAGAAAAATAAAATGCCCAGTAATCAAAAGATTCGTCAATCCTATACCAACTTTACTTACAGGCCCTATGAACGCCAGGAACTCTCCTTTAGCATACTGATACCCAACAATGACTGGCGCGATATTCCGATAAGCATAGAACCTGAAACCCTGCAGCAGGATACCCAGCAACTGATACCCCTTGCCAAGCAAATGGCTCCGGAGAGCGAAAAAGGCGAAGCCAAGATTGAAGTGGCCTACATGCGCCTGGACATGGAAATGGCCCTTTATGACTATGTTAATATTTTTCTCCAAAGCAATAAGGATTACTTTGATCTCCTCATGCGCAGAAAAGGCCATTATTCAATGCGTACGGTTGAAGAACTACTGTTAACATCTGAACAGGACTCGAAAAGCTACATGGCACGGCTGACCTTTTCCCGTCATGGCGACCGAGTTTTCCTGGTGTCATGCTCGGCCCTTGAATCTGAGTTTATGCGTTATGCTGAAAACTTTACAGCTGCAGCCGTTTCCTTTGCTGCTTTTAAAAATTCCCCCAATTCCTATGCCGAAAAAATGGCCGTTTTTACTACCACCGGACAGCCCAAGCTACAATTCATCCATCCGGAAAGCTGGACAACTGAAGAACTCCAGGGATTGTCGGGTGGCCGCACCGGTGTGGATATCAAACTGACCGTACGAGATGAAAAGGATCAACCCGTTCTAAATTATGGTTATATTCACGTAAGCGCATTTTCAGAAAATATGGGTAAAACTCCATATCAGATCATGACCAGTTTGAAAAAGGACTTTGAAGATATGCCCATATCCCTGGAAACGCGTATACTCAAGGCGGACATTATGCCAAAATTGGCTGCACCATTGGGAAAACTGGAGAGATGGAATGCAGTTGTTAAAGGGAGCCCTGGCGAGGTGGCCTTCTTGGTGCTGCCGAAAAGAGACAATTATATTGCCATGGGACTTATTTCCATGCGGCCCGAGGATAACTTGTTGACGTGGTCCCATACATGGCGGGTTTTTGAAATAATAGCCGGGGATCTGACCGGCAAAACCATTGACTTGGCGAAATTAAAAAATCATACACTACCCTCGGAAAACCAGCTAAAAAGAATAGCCGGCGGCACCATGGATGATTTTACCCAAGCCGTGCGCAAGCAAAATTTCGACGATTTTTATGATAGTATTTCCAATACGCTTAAATTGCAGGTTACGTCAGCCAAGCTGAACGGGGCCTTCAAGGGGTATGCGAAAGTCAAAGCAATTGGACAGTTGGGGCAGCATGATCCCATTCTGGAAGAGGGGATTTATATCGATAAAGACGGCATTTTGAAGTTCAGCGGTCACTATCCCACCCAGCCCGAGGCGACGACTTTCCGGCTAACTTACATTCAAGAGCAAAACGACTGGAAATTACTGGGAATTCATGTGGCCATGAAAAAAATGCCGCAGGACGACAACCGACTATCGGATAAAATCAATGTGCTGTGCACTGAAAACGGTGGCCAGGTGATTTTTTGTTCCAGCCAATACAATCAGACCTCATGGGGCGCCCAAAATCTTATCGACGGCAAGCTAGGTCACGGACACGGTTACGCCAGCAAAAATCGCAACTCTGCTGAAATTGTTTTCGCCATACCAAAAACCGAAACCATAACGCAGCTTTGCTTTAACCCCTATACCGTTGAATCGTCGAAAACATGGGCAAAGCTTGTTAAGGTTGAGGTTTCCACTCACTCACCTGAAAAGGGATTTGTGCTCGTTGGCGAGTTCACATTGAACAACCGCCGGAGTCAGGAAAAGCAGACCCCATTGGCTGATCAATGTTTTGATACTCCACCGACTCAGGCGCGATACATTAAGCTGCAGCTCCTTTCCAACCATGGCGGCGGTTATATTGAAATGGGTGAATTTAAGGCCTATTCAGCGGCAAAGTAACGCCATACTGAGCAAACAGCAGGAAAAACAAGGTGTTTGGAAAAGGGGGACAGTTTAAACGTCATACAATCTGTAAAGAAAGGGCGCGTCTATATAATCACCTATATTAGAATATCACCCAAGAGACCGGGACGTTTCCTTTCCAGAATAAATAATAGCTTGTCTAAAACCAATGGACTTGTTAGATGTTTGGCATCAGTTAGAAGGATTGTGATATCTAAAAACATATTTTTATCAAGCGTATTGATAATATTAATAATTAGGAGCAAAATAAGAATTCCATCAAATTGACAAAGTGAAAAGTAAACTTTTGTTTACCTTTCAAGGCACTTTTTGAACAAAAAAAATACGTTTAAGCCAATTCTTGTTAATAATACAGTTAGGCACCAAATGGACTAGAAAATGACTGATAAAATTCGTTGCCATTTATCGATCCCACGACAAAAAGAGTTTCATGATGTTCGCGATTTAGTCGAGTTGACTCTACAAAGGTTAAATGTTGGGCTGATTCTCCCACAAGGACAAGAGCTTGGTGCTCTAGCAAGAAATCCCATCCAACAAGCCCAAGAGCAGATTCAGGAAGCCGACTTCATCATTGCAGACGTCACGTCAAACAATCCCAATGTGCTTTACGAGGTAGGGTTTGCGCACGGGCTCAAGAAAAGCGTACTGTTGTTGGTGCGGGAGAACGAAAAGGAACTTTCACCTCTTACGCAAGGCTACTTGGTTCTATTCTACGAAACTAAAGACATGCATCGGATTGAGCTTTCAGTAACAAACTGGATCCGTCGGTTCAGAGAAGGCGTTGAAGGAGAGAAATGACCGACAAGGCAAGCCGAACATGTTTTGTAATCATGCCGTTCAGGCCAGAGTACCATTATTTCTACCTCTATCTGAAAAAGCATATCGAGGAACACCATGGTGTAATATGCAAACGAGGCGATGCCGATGTGTTGACTATTCCAATACTTGACAAGATTCGCCAGTATATTTCCGAGGCAGATGTTTTGATTGCCGATTGCTCTGGTCGGAACCCAAACGTATTTTACGAACTCGGCATGGCTCATGCCGCAGGCAAAAAAGTAATACTCATAACTCATGATCCAATTGACAAAGCTCCCGTTGATATTCGTCACTACGAGTTCATTCCTTACGAGCTAGACAATGACAAGGAGTTTTTTGCTTTGATAGACAAAGCTCTTAGAGCAGTATTTGTCGACAGGTATGAGGATCTATTTGAGAAAGCGAAAGTGGTATTTGCAGACTTTAAGGGAAGGATAGCGACACAAGCAATAATGGCAACAAAAGACGACTTCATTGACAGTATCGTCTCTGCGGAGCAATTCGGTCGACTCCCATCCTTGGATAATGAATCCGCACTTCGGGAATTCTTACTACCAAAAATTGTAGCAAATAAGAATGAACCAACTGTAATCAAAGATATGGGCCGTTGGTATGAGGAAGAAATTAGTCGTGCTGATGGTGCCTAACAAGCAAAATTCACTCGGACAGTCAAAAGCGCAGCTTCGCTGTGCTTTTGCCTTCCGGTGATTTTGGGCGTTACCTTTAACTTCCTGCTATGAATTGATCTTTTGCGGGGAGATTTCAGGTTACAGGTTGACAGATTAAACCGAAGCGATTTCATGGGTTCAAACCGCGCGTCATTTGGTTCCAAACCGCGCGTCACGCTACATTACCTTAATGACCATTCTGACCTAAAACCCAACAAAAAAAGGGCCTAACTCAATGTGAGCTAGGCCCTTCATTTTACTGGTCGGGATGAGAGGATTCGAACCTCCGACCCCTTGAACCCCATTCAAGTGCGCTACCAGACTGCGCTACATCCCGACTATATATATTTAAGCTTGATGGCGTCGCAAAAAGTCCTATCTACTGCGTTGTACCCCAAGGGCACTTCCTGCGGGGCGTAGCGGGTTCTCAGAATGCTCAACATACCAAAGTATGCCTCCGCTTCCTCGACATCACTACGCCTTGTGTATCGAACTTTTATGCTTAGCCATCCCAAAACTTTTTGCAAGTACATCAAGTTGATTGCTGAAAGCTCGGAGACTTTATTATCACCCCTCCAGCAGATTCTTGATATCCTGAAGCTCGGCTTTTAATTCAGAATAAAAGTCTTTCTGATTTCCCTGCTCCTTAAGATTCTGTGGTGGCTCTTGTATTTCTTCCTCTTTTTTCTGCTTCGCCTTTTTTGACATCCTGGCCAGAAACTTTTTCGCCCCTGGTATGGTGAAGCCTTCCTCTTTCAGAAGCCTCTTGATGATCAGGAAATTCTCAACATCGACTTTGCGGTAGAGTCTTTGTTTGGATGAGGCTCTCTGGGGGCGGATAATTTTGAATTCGGACTCCCAATAACGCAGCACGTGCTGCTTTATTCCGGTAAGTTCACACACTTCACCGATCTTAAAATAGGATTTATCCGGAATTCTCACCCCATTGCCGGAATTCAAAAGCGATTCACCTATTGAGAATGAGAGAAATCTGGCGACTTCAACTATTTATTGATCTTTTCCCGCAATCCTTTGCTGGGCTTGAATGTCACCGTGCTCCTCTTGCGAATTTCCATGGTGTCCCCGGTTCGTGGATTTCTCCCGATCCTGGCGGACTTCTTCCTTACATTAAAAGTACCGAACTGGACAAGTTTAACAGATTCCTCGCTCAGCAACGTATCTTTTAACCTGTCAAAAACCGTATCAACAAGTTCTCCTGCCTGACGCTGGGAGAACCCCATTTTCTCATTAATTTCTTTTGCCAGATCCTTACGGGTAAGATTGGAACGCTTCATAATCGAATTAAACCTCACGCAATTTGCCATTAAAATTAGAAATAATCAACTCAGTAATTTTCTTATGCACTCCATCCACTGTTCGGTCATCCAAGGTGTGCTCATGGGAACGGTAGGTCACCGAAAGAGCCACACTCTTTAAACCTGCATCTATGGATTTTCCTCGATACACATCGAATATTTCAACCCTTTCGATAAGGGGTTCGTTATATTCTTCAATTGCCTTGAGCATCTCACCACCGCCGACAGCATCCGGAACCAGTACGGCAATATCCCATTTGACTGCGGGAAATTTGGGCAATGGTTTAAAGGCCTTAGGAAGCAGTTCAAGGCCATTGAGCTTCTCCAGATGCATCTCAAGAAAAAAGACTTCCTGTTTGATGCCAAAATTCTTGAGAACATTAGTAGCGACCTTACCGAAGCAGCCAATCTCCGTAGTGCCGGACTTTATTCCTGCACAGGTCCCGGGTTCTATATAGGTATATGTTACGCAGAAATCAAAAGAAACATCCGGTATCTGCAATTCCTGCAGTAAATTCTCGACAACGCCCTTTGCATCGGAGAAATCAACGGCATCTTCTTTAAAATGCAGGAATGATGCGCCGGGATACCGCCTGCCGCTCAGAACCGCGGTCAGTATCTCCTCTTCTTCGGGCTGCACGGAATCCGTGGGCAAATAAATCTTGCCCACCTCAAACAACCGCACCTCATTGTTTTGCCGGTTGATGTTGTGCCGGCAGACAGCGAGAAGATCGGCAAGCAAACCGGTGCGCATGACACTCTGGTCTTCACCCAGGGGATTGAGCAGCCGCACTGTTTTTCTTCTCCGGTCGTCCTGGTCAAGCCCCAGCATATCAAAATATTTCTCACTGCCAAAACTATAATTGATCGCTTCATGGAAACCCATGGCAACCATTATATTGGCAACCTTCTTACGGAGGCTCCTGATAGAGTCGCTCTCCGGAAAAGTCATGGGCACCAAGGGCAGCGCTGAAGGCAGGTCATTGTATCCTTGCAGTCGCGCAACCTCTTCAACGAGATCAACCTCCCGCTCAAGATCGACTCGGAATGAAGGAGGATACACATGCAATGTATGCTGATCAGCTTTCTCGGCTCTGATTTCAATGGACCCGAGCAAAGTACGGATATGATCGGCGCTTAAATCCATGCCGAGAAGATCGGAGACCCGTTGGGGCCTGAGAGGTATCATCGCAGGTTCGGCAACACCGGAACCCTCATCAGCCATGCCGGCCACCGGTTCGGCCCCGGCAAGTTCGCAGATAAGCTGCACGGCCCGTTCCATTGCTTTGGGAACGCCTTGCGGATCAACGCCCCTTTCAAAACGATAGGAAGAATCCGTGCCCATTTTCATTTTTCGGACCGTCCGCCTGATGCTGAGCGGATCAAAATAAGCGCTTTCAAGCAGGATGGTTGAGGTGACGGCACTGACCTCTGAATTCCCGCCCCCCATTATTCCCGCGATGGCAACCGGCTTTTCCGCATCACAGATCATCAACATCTCCGGATCAAGATCTCGCACCACATTGTCGAGGGTTTCTATTTTTTCCCCTTCTTTCCCCTTGCGCACGATGATCCTGCCGCCTGCCAGTCTATCAAAATCAAAGGCATGCAGCGGCTGCCCGTATTCCAGCAGCACATAATTGGTTATATCCACCACATTGTTGATCGGGCGGAGCCCCACTGCCAAAAGGATTTTCTTGAGCCACCAGGGAGAAGGCCCGATCTGCACATTCTTAAGCAAACGGCCACAATAGCGCGGGCAATCAGGTGCTTCCACTGATACTGCAAAGGGCAAATCTTTGGAATTCTTGGCCGCCAAATCAGCCTGAAACGGCTGGTGTATCGTTTTTCCGGTAAAGCCGGCGACCTCGCGGGCAATGCCAATGACACTGGCACAGTCAGGTCTGTTCGGAGTCAGGTCAACCTCGATCAGAGTATCTTGCAGTCCAAGCGCGGAAACAAGCGGCTCACCCGGTTCAAGAGAATCCGGCAGCTCCATGATGCCGCCATGATCCTCGCTGATGCCAAGGTCCTTTTCCGAGCACAACATACCATCTGATTCTTGTCCGCGGATTTTGCTCTTCTTGATTACTAGCCCTGAAGGGAGGGTAGTGCCGGGTAAAGCCAGGGCCGTGACCAATCCAGGCCGAACATTGGGAGCGCCGCACGCGATCCCGTACTCTTCTCTCCCGGCTGAGACCTGGCACAATACCAGTTTGTCGGCATTGGGATGGGATTCAACCGTCAAAACTTTTGTGACAATTACGCCATCACCCAGATCAGCAAAGAGATCCTGGACAAATTCGACCTCCAGTCCGAGCATGGTCAACCGATCAGCCAGTTCTGCCGCGGAAATGGCAGGATCAATATATTGTTTGAGCCAATTATAGGTAAATTTCATGAAAACTTAGCTTAAAACTGGGCGAGGAAACGAAGATCATTTTCATAAAAGAGCCTGATATCGTTTATGCCGTATTTGAGCATGGCGATACGCTCAATACCAAGACCGAAGGCGAAACCACTGTACTCTTCAGGGTCGTAGTTCACCATTTTGAACACTTCCGGATCAATAAGGCCGGCGCCGAGAATCTCAAGCCAACCGGTTTGCTTGCATACCCGGCAACCGTCGCCGCCGCATATGACACAGGCAATGTCCACCTCGGCGCTGGGCTCGGTGAACGGAAAGAAACTGGGACGGAACCGGATGGCAGTCTGTTCGTCAAACATTTTGGCGACAAAGACGGAAAGCACACCCTTTAGATCAGCAAACGAGACCTTTCTGTCAACCAGGAAACCCTCTACCTGTTGGAACATCGGCGTATGGGTAATATCGGAATCACACCGGTATACCTTGCCGGGGGCAATTACCCGCAGAGGAGGATTTTCCTTTTCCATAACCCGGATCTGCATGGGCGACGTATGGGTGCGCAGGAGCACGCCGTCATCGATGTAAAAGGTGTCATGCATATCCCTGGCCGGATGATGCTGCGGCAGGTTCAATGCCTCGAAATTATAAAAATCCGTCTCCACATCCGGCCCTTCCGCCACCGTAAATCCAAGCCCTTCAAAAATGGAGCATACCTCCTCCATGGTCTGGGTAACCGGATGCAGTTTGCCGAAGGGGATCGATCTCCCCGGCAGGCTCAAATCTATTTGTTGTGCCTGTGGAGCGCTTATTGGAGTTACAGCAAGTTGGGCTTTCCTGCTTTCGAACTTTTCCTCAACTTCCTTCTTGATGGTATTTGCCAGTTGCCCGAGGCGGGGGCGGTCTTCAGGGGCAACCTGCCCCAACATGCGCATTGCTCCTGTTATCAAACCTTTCCGGCCAAGATATTTGACCCGGAACGGCTCAAACTCGCTGGCATGTTTGATTGCAGAGAGTGAATCAAAAGCCTCCTCTTGCAGCCGGACCAGTTCTTCTTCCATCATGAGATGCTACTTGTGCCTGCCATGAAAGGTTTATGCGGATGCAACCTTGACGAGTTCCGCAAAGGCGTTTGGATCAAGGATTGCCATGTTCGATAAAACCTTGCGATCCAGCTCAATGTCCGCTTTTTTCAAGCCGCCCATCAACTTGCTGTAGGAAATGCCATTCATTTTTGCGGCAGCACTGATGCGGGCAATCCAAAGCCTCCTGAAATCACGCTTTTTCGTACGACGGTCTCTGTAGGCATAAGACAAGGCGCGGTCCACTGCTTCGGTGGCGGTTTTAAAAAGGCGATGGCGCCCCCCCACATACCCGCTGGCCATCTTCAAAATCTTCTTTCTTCTGCGGCGTGCCTTAAATCCGCGCGTTACTCGTGGCATCTTCTATCTCCTTATAATTGTCTCATTTTGTTAACTTCATCGAAAAAATGCTTCGGTGTTCTTCCTGATCTGCTGAGTGATGGAAGAACAATGGTGCATAGGGAACATTCCGAATACGGATGCACCTTACAGATACGGCAGCATTCTCTTGACGCTTTTCACGTCGCTCGCATCCACTGTGCCTGATTTCCGTAAGTTCCGCTTTCTTTTCGTACTTTTCTTGGTAAGGATATGGCTTGCGTAAGCCTTGTTCCGAAGCACTTTACCGGAGCCACTGCTTTTAAAACGCTTTGCCGCTCCTCTGTTCGTCTTCATCTTCGGCATGACTCAATTCTCCTCTCTCTAACTTTTTGATATAACTAAAAATATAAAATAAATTGTTAATTTTTATTATACATAAAACTGTTTAGCGCCTGTATCATATAAAACAATGAACAGCACAAGCAAATACAGGTGCTATCGTGACACAAAACAGAAGTTGTTGCGATTCCCCAAGAGTTGGAGAAAGAAAGCTACTTGGGGCCGACAAACATGGCCATCTGCCTTCCTTCCATCTTTGGCGGCTGCAAGATAACCGCAACATCTTCAAGGGCCGCGCTGATCTTATTCAACACCTCAAGCCCCAAGCTGTCTGCATAAACGATCTCGCGCCCTCTAAAACGCAAGGTTATCTTGACCTTATTTTTTTGCGCCAAAAACTTCTTGATGTTCCTGATCTTGAAGTCAAGATCGTGTTTTTCAGTTTTCGGCCGCAGTTTTATTTCTTTTACCTCGACAACAGTCTGTTTTTTCCGTGCTTCCTGTTGTTTTTTGCTCAATTCATAGCGGTACTTGCCGTAATCCATAATGCGGCAAACCGGCGGGTCTGCAGTCGGTGATACCTCAACAAGATCCAAACCTTCGTCATCCGCCTTATTCAATGCTTCAGAAAGAGGTACAATTCCAACCTGCGTACCCTCATGATCAATCAACCGTATTTCATCCGCCCGTATCTGGCGCCCAACCTTGACCCTCTGCTCCCGACCTTGTGTCCCCTTCTTCCCTTTAATGCGCGTACCTCCTAATTAAAAGTGTTCTCCCCAACTGGATTTCCCTCCGGAAAAGACCTTTTTTGTATCCGCACCGGAAGCAATGTGCTCCCAGCACCCCTAAAACCACGGCCTTTTCGGCCGGCAACAAATTAGATTGCCGTTCAATCCCCTTCATAAACGTTTCAGAATATCGCCATTTCCATTAATTAGCAACAGGGAAAATTGATTCTGCCATCTCCTTCCGGATCATTTCGACAAAACTCTCAACACCCATTGCCGGCAGATTTTTTCCGTCCCGTTGCCGAACCGTCACGGTTCCAGCTTCAAGTTCCTTGTCACCGATAATAATCATATACGGTATTTTCATAAGCTGCGCTGCACGGATTTTGTAATTGAGCTTTTCGTTGCGCAGATCCTTCTCCACCCGGACCCCTGCCTGCCTCATTTCCTGATATACTCCATCAGCATATTCGTACTGCCCATCGGTAATGTTCAATACCCGGGCCTGCACCGGCGCAAGCCACACTGGAAAGGCGCCGGCGTAATGCTCAATCATCACCCCAAAAAAGCGCTCAAGCGAACCCATCAAGGCCCGGTGTATCATAATGGGCTGGTGTTCCTTGCCATCCTCGCCGGTATAGCCTATTTCAAAGCGCTCCGGCAAGTTGAAATCAACCTGGATGGTTGAGCACTGCCACGACCGTCCCAAGACATCCTTTATCTTTATATCTATTTTGGGTCCGTAAAATACACCTTCACCCGGATCAATTTCATAGGTCAAGCCCTTCTTCTCAAGGGCCAGCTTCAGAGCCTCAGTTGATTTCCGCCAGTGCTCTTCACTGCCGACGTATTTTTCAGGCCGGGTGGAAAG
This sequence comes from uncultured Desulfobulbaceae bacterium, assembly GCA_945787445.1. GTDB lineage: Bacteria > Desulfobacterota > Desulfobulbia > Desulfobulbales > CALZHT01 > CALZHT01. Next base: position 162 of record CALZHT010000101.1, on the reverse strand, counting down.
ATAAATATCATATTGATCAAAGCCGAAAGTTTTCAGGATATGCAGGTTCAAGTCCAGAATATGAAAAATCTCCTCCTCGAGCTGATCCGGCCGGCAAAAAATATGGGCATCATCCTGGGTAAAACCTCTGACCCGCATGAGGCCATGCAAAACCCCGGTTCT
>CALZHT010000100.1 GCA_945787445.1 uncultured Desulfobulbaceae bacterium | reverse complement strand
CGGTTGTCCTTTTTGATGTAGTTCATGAGCACGAAATGAAAATGGCTTTCATCCTTGTCCACGCAGCCGTCATTATTTTTATCAAGAAACGGATAGCCCTCATAACAGGTGCGGTTCTCAGCCGGCCGGAATATCGGTTCCCCGGCCATAACCACCTGTTCATACACCTTTGTTTCATCGGTGCGGACAAGATAGCCGTTCGCATCAAGAACACCATCCTCATAAACGACCGCGCCATTTTCGTCCGTGACTCTGAGGTGAATCCACATCTGTCGCCCTTCTGCGAAGCCGGAGGGCAGTTTATGGCCGGCCTCGTTGGTTATCTTTACCTCTACCGTAACATCAGCCCCCGGAACATAGTTTACAGGGGTTCCGGTAATCTCAATTGTGGCTGCCTGGGTCATAAAGGCCCTGTTACGTACCATAGCTTCCTGAAAAAGAGGACCGCGGGGCGGCACAGTATAGTTATAAGGTGGTTGCCGCCATTGCTGATCGATATCGCCCCACATCAAGTCTAGCCCCGGGTAGAGCAGCCAGGTCTGAGCGCCCGGGAATTCCATGGGCAGATGGCAATCAATGCAATTCTTTGTCTCCCGGTATTCGCTCCAGTACCATTCCGTATAGGTGCGTTCTATGGGGTGATACATATTCACCGCTTGGCCGTTTACCTTAGTCAGCGTCTTTAACAAGGGATTGGTTACATCATGGCAGGTACCGCATAAATCGCCGGTTGACTGAATGTGATACAGAGGTTTTGTTTTGCCTCTGTACTTAAAGGGATCAAAAGGGGTCACGATAAATCCACCGCCGCCTGCTGTCTCAACGCGGCCATCCACGGGCGAACGCTGTTTTGCGTTGCTTCGCACCCGATGGCAGAAGTCACAGTGGATGCCATCCATCTCCCCTTCGGATTCAACCGCCGGATCCATCAGCTTAGGATTGCCGTTGGCGTCAACCGGATTTTCAAGAAAGGCGGCCCCCCAGAATTGTCCTTTCAAGAATGGCGAGGCAGAGGTGGGAGGTTCTGAATGGCCTTCCATCCAACCGGGCGGGGTATGGCAGCGGAGACAAATATCAGCGGTAACCGGCAAAATTTCTTCAGGCTGCAGCTTGCCATCCGGTCCCCTGGTCACATCCTGATCCAATTTTAGGGCTTTGAGCAGGCCTCCCAAAACGGATGCATCGTCATTGGGATCCCCGGGAAGGGAATTGAGAAAATCAATTATATCCTGATTGGCAACCGACACGGTTGCGAAAAAAGCTGGATCCCGGGTAGCATTACCCATGGTCATTCCTGCCCATTCTCGGTATGACTCCTCCTGCAGCGCCGCACGGGAGGCCGGTGAGCTGAATCCTTCATCCACCGGGTTCAGAATGGGCCACTGGCCGAAATACGGAAGAGGCAGAGGAGCTCCTCGCGGCTGGGTGGAATCGTTTTCAGTGATAGTCGCGGCGGCCGCAAGGCACGGAAATGCCAACAGCAAGGCTGCGATGACCGCATGGAAGAATTTCTTTTTCATGTTTTACTCCTCCTTTTCCTACTTTTTTCCCCATAACGCCGGAAGGCGACTTCATTATAAAAGTGTATTTAAGGTAAAGACACCTCATAATAAATCCTGAGTATGCCTATTACTCCAGGAGTTTGATGCGCATCCCATATGTTTTGTGTGCCAGGCGCGCTGTTATTTCTTGAAAGGCAAGACCTCTCCTTCCAGAACTATCGCTGGAGTCAAAAAATCGTATATTAAAAATGAAGAACTGTTGCCCAACTAAAACCATAAATATAGCATTATAGACTAATACGACATCTATATAATTTGCTTAAATAATAGCTAATTAGATGAAAATTTCCCACCCTGTGGTACTGTGATAGTATGATTATGTTCGGACCTGAAAGAAGAAATCAAGGGCAAAAATTTTTTTCTGCAAATCTTTAAGATGACCAGGACTAGGAATTAGGGTGCGTGTCGCGCCTATACTGAAATCAACCGGGTGGATGGGAAAAGGGTCCTGAATGTGACTGCCAATGTGGTGCCCGGCCAAGCGAATGAGAATAAAATTTTGGCCAGCATCAAGGCCGATAATATGGACGAGCTCATGGCGCAATATCCCTGCCTCAAGTATTCATATCAGGGCCGTCAGCGTGAACAGCGTAAATCTCTGCAGGATTTGTTTGCCGGCATCGGTTTTGCCATGCCGGCCATATTCTGTTTTCTTGCCATTTTGTTTAGGAGTTATGCCCAGGCGCTTCTCGTCATGGTCAGTATACCGTTTGGCCTTATAAGCGCTTTGCTGGGGCATGTGATCATGGGCTATGATCTCAGCATTATCAGTGTGTTCGGTATGATCGCCCTCTGCGGCATTGTGGTCAATGGCGGCTTGGTACTCACGGTTACCGCCAACCGGTTGATCAATGAGGGCAAGACTCCTTCGGAAGCGGCATTTATGGCGGCGACCAGAAGGTTCCGGCCCATTATTCTCACCGCGCTCACTACCTTTTTCGGTCTGGCGCCCATGATTTTCGAACAGTCGGTCCAGGCCCGTTTCCTTATCCCCATGGCCATCTCCCTCGGGTACGGTATCTTGTTCACCACTGCTGTAATCCTGTTGTTGACCCCGGCGCTCTATGTCATCCACCAAGATATCCGTAACCTGGGCCAAAAAAGATGATTGTCTCAAGCTGTGACCTATGATTATCATGTGTTTATGTAGTTATGGAAAAGAAAACGTTATATCCGGAAATTGAGCCATACACTACAGGCTACTTAAAGGTTTCGGATTTTCATACCATTCATTATGAGGAGGCCGGAAACCCGGAAGGATATCCTGCCCTTTTTCTCCATGGAGGCCCCGGCGTCGGCATCCTGCCTGATTATCGCCGTTTCTTTGATCCGAACTATTATAGAATTGTCCTGCCTGACCAACGCGGAGCCGGTAAAAGCAAACCGCACGCAGCCCTTCAAGAAAATACCACAGAGGATCTGGTGGAAGATCTTGAGAAATTGCGTATCCATCTCGGGCTTTCGCAATGGCTTATCATGGGGGGGAGCTGGGGAAGCACCTTGGCGCTGTGTTATGCAATCAGCTACCCGGACAATGTCGCCGGGATCATCATCCGCGGGGTCTTTCTGGCCCGACCGGGGGAGATTGCCTGGCTCCATCAAGATGGTGGCGCTTCACAAATATATCCCAGAGAATGGCAGGAGTATCTGGCAGCAATACCGGAGCACGAGCATGATGATACGGTTAAGGCATACTACAAGATACTGACCGGCAAGGATGAGAAGGCAAGGCTGGCTGCGGCCAGGGCCTGGAGTCGTTGGGAAGCCGCGATAATGACCTTGCGCCCGGACCCGAAGGCTGTGGATGCAATGATCAATGACAGTGCGGCCCTTTCCATTGGAAGAATTGAATGTCATTACACCGTGAACAGTTTCTTTATGAAAACTGACAACTATATCTTGGATAACGCTGTCAAAATCAAACATATCCCCTGCCGGATTGTGCAAGGGCGGTATGATATCATTTGTCCCATGGTTTCCGCCTGGCAACTACACAAGACATTGCCTGAATCGAAGTTGAGAATCGTGGTTGACGGAGCCCATTCGCCAATGGATGCTGGAATGATTCACGAACTTGTTCAAGCTTCGGAGGACTTTAAGGGCCTGTAAAGAAAAGAGTTTAGGAGAGGTTCCTCTTGGTCCGACCCAGGTCCCGTGGAGTCGTTTGACAATAGATAATAAAGATTAGAACATGGTGCTTTTTCTAATTTTATGGACGTCCGCGCTCTGTTCGTCCTATTCTGTACCATAGGAGAAATTGAAGATAGAAGCGATGCCCCGTTGATTGATATGGTAAGTGATATCTTGATAGGTAGGGAGTAAGTATGGCAGACCTTCTGAAGGAATCCGGCAATCTGCCCGTTGAAGAAGCAACCGAGCGTTCCCGGGAACTTGCCGATTTCACAATCGAAAGCGCTGCAGATCCGATTTTCTGGGTCGATTCCGAGGCCCGTTTCCACCGGGTGAATGAAGCGGCCTGCCGTTCTCTCGGTTATTCCCGGGAGGAATTACTGGCCATGACGGTCCATGACATAGGACCGGACTATCCGGAAGAGGTCTGGCCGGAGTTCTGGGCGCGACTGCGGCAACACAAGTCTCTCACCATCGAATCCCGTCACCGCAAAAAGGACGGGCGCACCTTTCCAATTGAGGTCTTTGTCAACTTCATCGAATTTGGCGGCAAAGAGTATTACTGCGGCATTGTTCACGATATCACCCAACGCCGGGTGGCGGAAAAGGCGCTCAAAAAGGTACATGCTGAATTGGAACGACGGGTTGAGAAGCGCACGGCCGAGTTGCAGGAGAGTGAGAGAAAGTTTCGCAACATCTTTGATAATGCTCAGGTGGGTCTCTTCCGCACCCAGATTGCCGACGGCAAGATTCTTGAAGGAAACGATCGGCTTGCCCAGATGTTCGGGTACAAAACCCGGGTGGAATTTGTCGGGGAGTGCATCCTTTCGAAACATTATGTCCAGCCTGAGACCCGCGCCAGACTGTTGGACCTGCTCAACAAAACAGGGGAGGTTCGGAATTTCGAAGCGAGTTTCTACCGCATAGACGGCTCGATCTTTTGGGTACGTTACTCCTGCCGGATTTATTCCGAGAAGGGCTACATCGAAGGCGTGGCCGTTGACATCACCGATCAGAAAAAGGTCGAGGAGGCGCTCAAGCAGGCTAAGGAAGAGCTTGAAAACCGGGTAAAGCTGCGTACGGCTGAACTGGAGGCAGTCGCTAAAAAGCTCAAGAATGAGATCACTGAACGCAAACGTGCGGCTTCGGAGGCGTTGATGCGCCAGGAACAACTTCTGCAGGCCGACAGGATGGCCTCTCTCGGGTTTCTAGTCTCCGGCGTGGCTCACGAGATTAACAACCCCAACGGCCTCATCCTCATGAATTTGCCGACACTGAATGCATTCTGGAAGGATGCCGTTCCAGTCCTGGATCAATATTTTCAGCAGCACGGCGATTTCGTGCTGGGCGGCTTGAAGTTTTCGAAGATTCGCGAACAAATTCCACAAATATTGACTGTGGTGCAGACAAGTGCGGTTCGCATCAAACGCATAGTGGGAGATTTGAAGCATTACACCCGCAGCAGCGATCCATCCCTCCGTGAATTGATGGACTTGAATTCTGTGGTGCGGGATGCAGTAAGGCTGGTCGCCAATACCATCAAGCGGGCAACCGATCATTTCGCAGTGGAGTACGGAAATAACATGCCTAAAATTCACGGCAACTCACAGCGGATCGAACAGGTTGTCGTAAATCTTATTCTAAATGCATGCCAGGCATTGGAGAATCGTGAGAAGGAAATTTTCATAACCACGCACTGCGATCCAAAGGTTGAGCAGAATGTTCTCGAGGTCCGGGACCATGGAATAGGTATTGCCAAAAAAGACTTGCCCCATTTGCTGGATCCCTTTTTCACCACGCGGCGCGAAGCTGGCGGAACAGGGCTCGGGCTCTCTGTCTCTTCAGGTATTGTCCAGGAGCATGGCGGCACCTTAACAATCCATTCCAGACCAGGAGAGGGCACATCCGTGCTGCTTTCTCTGCCTGTCTCCAGAGAGGGTGAAACCTCATGAAGGAGTCACTGTACCCATCCTTTTCCGTCATGCTGGTAGATGACGAAGTTGACTGGTTACATAGCATGGCTATTGTTCTGGAGCGTTCGCTTTGCGTCAACAATGTTATTAAATGCCGCGACAGCCGGGAGGTCATGGACATGCTCGCAAAGCATGACGTGGGGCTCGTGCTTCTCGATCTGATCATGCCCCATATGCGCGGTGAAAATCTCCTGTTGCGCATCACTCAGGACCATCCCGAGGCGGCGGTCATTGTCATCACTGCCATGGATGAAGTCGGCAGCGCTGTGGACTGCATGAAAAAAGGGGCGTACGACTATTTTGTGAAAACCGTTGAAGAGGAAAGGCTCGTTGCAGGTGTGCAGCGCGCCATCCGCATGCTGGAACTGGAGCGGGAACACAGCAAGCTGAAATCCGGCATGCTTGGCGGCAGATTGGCGCACCCGGATGCCTTTGCCAAAATAATCACCAATGACCAAGCCATGCGTTCTCTGTTTCTCTATGTTGAGGCGGTGGCGCACAGCTCCCAGCCTGTGCTGATAACCGGCGAGTCCGGCACTGGCAAGGAACTGATATCCATGGCTCTCCATGAGGTGAGTGGCCGTGAAGGGGTCTGGGTACCGGTGAACGTGGCAGGACTCGATGACAATGTGTTTGCTGACACCCTGTTCGGTCACCTAAAGGGAGCCTTCACTGGAGCGGACCAGCACCGTCGAGGCCTAGTGGAGAAGGCCGCCGGAGGCACCCTGTTTCTGGATGAGATCGGCGATCTGAGTCACGCTTCGCAGGTTAAGCTGCTGCGCCTTCTGGAGAATGGCGAATACTGCGCCTTGGGCAGTGACATCTGCCACCGTACCGATGCCCGAATTGTAGTTGCCACCAACCAGGACCTGGCTGGAAAAGAGGCAAGCGGCGTGTTCCGCAAGGACCTATACTACCGGCTCAACGCACATCACATCCATGTACCACCCCTGCGTGAACATCCGGATGACATCCCCCTTTTGCTGAAACATTTTCTGGAAGAGGCGGCACTCGAACTGAAAAAGCATGAGCCTACGCCACCGCGAGAACTTGCCCTGCTTCTGTCAACCCACCATTTCCCTGGCAATATTCGAGAACTTAGGTCCATGGTGTTTGATGCGGTAAGCGTCCATAGGCATGGCAAGCTTTCCATGGATTCCTTTAAGAAGTCCATGGGCCAAGCAAAGAACACTGTAACACCTGCAATTGCAGGGCAGACAGAGAGTGATGCAGAGCCCAACTTGACTATCGGCCCGCGTTTTCCAACCTTCAAGGAAGCGTTGGACTTACTGGTAGGTGAGGCAATGAAGCGGGCCCAGGGTAATCAGACACAGGCCGCCAGACTCCTGGGAATCTCACGCCCTGCCTTGAGCAAGCGGCTGAAGAAAAAAAACGGGTAAGATACCTTACGGCCCAAAACAAGGCGTAACCTGGATTATATCCGTAACCTGGGGAACAGTCATGTATTTCCTTGTTTATAAAGCGTTTTTTTAATGATAATGCCTGCCTGGGCAACCACAAGCTACACCCTTCTATTTTATCGCATCACCATCAAAATAAATTTATTTTTATTTTCAATGAGTTAGATATATTTCTGCCAGTGGTATAGCTTTTGCTAATAAAATAGGTAGAGATAATATGATGCGTCGTATTCGTACGATGTATTCCATCCGCCTTATTAAAAAGCGGAGATCATAGGCAGTTTGTGAAGAGAAACAGCTTATGAAAAGGAGAAAAACAATGAACAGCAGAATAGGATATTTATTAATAATAGTATCGATTGTGATAGGTCTAGCCTTCAGTCTGGGCTTTAGCCAGAACGCCATTGCTGGAGATGATGATGACAGTCGTATCGGCAGACGAGTCCAGTTGATTGGCGACAGATTCGACATTGATCGGGATGACCTGCGGAATAGACGGTTTGTCCGTAGACCTTTCAATAGACGTGTGGTTCGCGGACCGTTTTTGAGACGCCGGCCGATCTTTGACGATGATTTCTTTTTCGATGATGATTTCTTCTTCGACGACGATAAATTTGATGATGATTTCTTCTTCGACGACGATAAATTTGATGATGATTTCTTCGACGATGACTGATACCAAATTAAGTGATGACCTGCACCTCCTTTGACGGCGGACGTAAGTCCCCGCCAAAGGATTAAGCGAAGGAAAGGAGCGACCATAATACACGTAGAAGAGTAAATATTTTGCCAGGAGAACAATAGGGGGTGGCGGTGTTAAAAGCTTCTCCCTTTTTCGTTTTTATATTTTACTGTCGGCCCGTCAGTCTAAAAAAATTAGGGGACACCAAAGTAAACTATTTTTTGATTAGCACTAAAACTCAGTTATTTTTTTATTCGCGCTTTATAATCTTTTGTCATTTCGAGCACAGCGAGAAATCGTATTGCCTCAGGGAAAGATTTCTCACCTTCGTTCGAAATGACAGACATAGCAAAAAATCAACAGGTTTAGCTTCGTTTAGGTAGCTGAGAAATGATGGTAATCAGTAACTATTTGATATCTTTAATTTACCTTATCTAAACAACCAATGCGCCAAGACATTGAGCAACGGCAGCATCGGATCGGTAGGAACTTCGAACCAATGGTCCCGACTCAACCCATCGAAAACCTGTTGCATAAGCTTCATCTTTGAGTGCCTGAAATTCATCCGGCTTCCAGTAGCGTTGCACCGGGAAATGCTTGCGTGATGGACTCAAATATTGGCCCATGGTCAGGATATCGCAGCCAATCTGTTTTAAATCTTTGACTACAGCCCTGATTTCTTCCAGCGACTCGCCGAGCCCCAGCATAATGCCGGACTTGCTCAGCATTTCAGGCATAATTGATTTTACTTGGGCGAGCAAATTGAGAGAGCGTTGATACTCCGCCTGGGGACGAATCTGTTTATACAATCTTGGCACTGTCTCCATGTTATGAGCTATTACATCGGGCCTTGCCTCCACAACCCGGGCAAGGGCCATTGGGTTGCCCCTGAAATCCGGAACCAGTACTTCAATGGTGCAGGAAAGGGAGAAGGTGCGGATCCGGCGAATGGTTTCAGCAAAGAACGACGCACCTCCATCTGCCAGATCATCCCTGGTTACGGATGTGATGACCACATGCCGTAAACCCATGGAGTGCACTGTTTCCGCCAGTCGACCGGGTTCCCCTTCATCCGGCTGCACACCATCGCCGCTTTTGACTGCACAGAAACGGCAATTGCGTGTACAGACGTCTCCCATGATAATGAATGTGGCTGTGCCTCTTCCCCAACATTCGGCCCTGTTTGGGCACCGGGCCTCTACACATACCGTGTGCAGGCCCTGGGCGTTCACCAGCTCTTCCACCTGCTCACAGGTATCACCCTGGGGCAGGCGGACGCGTATCCATTCCGGTTTGGAAGGTTTGCCTTTTTGCATATCTATGAATGAGTTCAAAATTAAATACCGCTCCAAAAGCCTTCATTACATGATGCCTTGCCTGTTCCATGGGTACAACATGTCCCAGAAGGCGAGACATGGAGGTGACCGAGTGATCTCGAATCCCGCAAGGTATTATCTTCTCAAAGTAACGCAGATCAATATTCACGTTGAGGGCAAAACCGTGATGCGTCACCATATTGACATCCACTTTTATGCCGATGGCCCCAATTTTTTCATTTTCGATCCACACACCGGTAACAGGGCGTTCGGTGAGTCGATCCTGTCTCTTGTCTCCCTGAATGCCGAAGGAGCGGAGCGCCATTATCAGCATGTCCTCAAGATTTCGGATGTAGCGGACAATCTCCCTGTTTCCTTTACCAAGTTTCAGAACGGGATAGCCGACAAGTTGACCCGGTCCGTGAAAGGTGATCCCGCCGCCACGATCCACCCGATGAACAGCAACCTGCTTATTCTCTATCCAGTCGGCAGGGACAAAAAAATGTTGGTCATCGCTTTTCGGACCGAGAGTATAGGTGGGTGGATGTTCTAGAAGGAGAAGGGTATTTGGTATTTCATTCCGGCTGCGCTTGGTTGCAAGTTCTTTCTGGATGTGAAGAGCTTCAGTATATTCCACAAGACCCAGATGGTGGACGTGGCAACAGGTTCCCGAAAGCATGATTAATTTGTCTCAGTTATGGTTAATACCCCTGCCTTTCAGGCAGCCAGCTTGAGTTCGTATTTGTTATTTTCGTGCTCGTGCTCGTAATCGTTATCGTAATCGAAAAGGAAACATTACTATCGTGTTTGATTACGGATACAGGGAAAATCGATTACGATTACGCGCACGAGCACGATTCAAACGGGTCTAATTGAATTGTAGTCTGATTTTCAGTGCTTTTCATCAAAACCCACGGTCTTAAAACATAGGTAGATTTATTGCTCACCAATGAAATGAGTGGAACTACCCAGAAAGATCTCCGCTGCTTCTCCTTCGGTCTCAGTAAGAGTTGGATGCGGATGAATAGAAAGAGCCAGGTCTTCGGCCAGAGCCCCCATCTCAATAGCAAGTACGCTTTCGGCAATAAGCGCTTCAGCGTCACGCCCGACAATGCCGGCACCCAGGATGCGGCCGGTATCCGGCTCCAGAATCAGTTTAGTGAGGCCTTCGGTCAAGCCCATGGTTGTGGCCCTTCCTGAAGCGCCCCAGGGGAAACGGACAACCTTGACATGTATCTCCTGTTTTTGCGCCTCCAATTCGGTAATTCCGCACCAGGCCACTTGGGGATCAGTATAGACAACTGCCGGAATGGCCCTGACATCAAAGGCTGCAGATTTGCCGGCCACCACCTCTGCCGCAACTTTACCTTCTCGCATGGCTTTGTGAGCGAGCATGGGACCTTGCACAACATCACCCACAGCAAAGATATGCGAGTCGCCGGTCCGCTGCTGTTCATTGACTGCAATAAAACCTCTTTGATCAATCTTCACCGCAGTATTTTCAAGGCCCAGATCCTTGGAAAATGGTGCGCGTCCGATAGCGACCAATACTCGGTCAAATTTTTTCGCAAAACTTTCGTCTTTATCGTTTTTAAGGGTAACTTCGACAAAGTCGTCCTTTTCCTGCATGGATTCAATAGTGGTGTGCAAATGGATTTCTTCACACAGTTTTTCCATACGTCTGGCAAGTGGTCTAACCAGATCCCGATCCACTTCTCTAAGAATTTCACTACGCACTGCCATGGTAACCTTGCTTCCGAGGGAGGCATAGACTTGCCCGAGCTCCAGGGCAATGTAGCCGCCGCCCACAATCAGCAATGTTTCCGGAATATCCTTTATTTCAAGAGCAGCGGCGGAATCCATTATTCTGCCGCCCGGGTTCATTTCGATATCAGGAAGAGCCCGGGGCAATGAACCTGTTGCAATTATAGCGTGGCGAAATTTGATATGGGCTACATCAGAGCCTATGAGCCGCACCATGTTCGGCTCTTCAAAAAATGCTCGACCGCTTAAATATTGCACACTGCGCTTCTCGGAAAGTCCTGTAAGACCGCGGGCGAGTTTATCAATGACGCTCTCTTTCCATTTAATGAGAGCAGGTAAATCGATCTGAGGTTTTGCGAACCGGATCCCCATTTTATCGGTCCGGCCTGTATCATTGATAAGCTCCGCCAGATAAAGAAGGGTCTTGGAAGGGATACATCCTTCATAAAGACAGAGCCCGCCGGGGCGCTCCCGTTCATCCACCATGGTGACATCAAGTCCAAGATCCGCAGCCCGGAAGGCAGCCGCGTACCCGCCAGGGCCGGCGCCGATGACCAGCAGGTCGGTCTTTTGAGTAATTTCTCCTACGACCATCTATATGTCTCCTTGCTGATGATTCTGCGTTCGATCTCTACTCTTTCGAGATTCCAATTAATACCAAGTCGCATTCAAATTCTAACTTTGTTGGCTACGTCGTCGGCTTCCTCGACGTATTTCATATACGTCTCCGGGGCCTCCTCCTTGCCGTCTTATTACCTCTTTGAATGCAGCTTGGTATAAGGCGGATCAGCAGGCAGGAAATGTTGCGCAGGATCGTTTTTATAATTGGTGAATTCGTAAAAACTACGAATTCAACGTTGTATTACGGTGTAAGTAGTTGAAATTAAATGGCATGTTGACCGCTTTCCTGACTTTTTGTGGGACCATCATAGTTCGAAAAACAATATTCGTGCCGGGTTTTCAAGGGTTTCTTTAATATCGTTCATGAAGCGGGCTGCTTCGGCGCCA
>CALZHT010000099.1 GCA_945787445.1 uncultured Desulfobulbaceae bacterium | reverse complement strand
GCGGTTATGCTCGGCATAGGCAGGGTGATCGGCGAGACCATGGCAGTACTCATGGTCACCGGTAACTCGGCAGTCATCACCCTGTCGCCGTTAAGCTCGGTGCGGACCATGACCGCTACCATTGCTGCGGAAATGGGGGAAGTACCATTCGGCAGCGTGCACTACCAGGCGCTATTCTGGATCGGCATTGTTCTACTTGCTATAACCTTTGGTCTCAATGTCGTGGCCCAACGGGTTCTGAAGAAATATGGGATGATGGTGGGATGAAAACCAACCTGATTGAACATCTTTGGTATTTTTTTCTGCGCGTTGTAACTTACTCTGTGGTCATTGTGGTGGGCTACATCCTGTTCGATATTATCCGGCACGGCATACCGGCACTGAGCTGGGAATTCCTGACCGAAGCACCAAGGAGGAGCGGAGCCGAGGGCGGCATCTTTCCAGCTATTGTCGGTACGTTCTACCTGGTGGTCGGCACCATTGTCATTGCTTTGCCCCTGGGGATCGGTTCTGCCATCTACTTGTCGGAATACGCTACCCAGAACCGGTTCACGGAAATAATCCGGTTGGCCATCGTGACCCTGGCCGGGGTGCCGTCCATTGTTTTCGGCTTATTCGGACTGGGGCTCTTTGTGCTGTTTCTCAAATTTGGCGCCTCCATCTTGGCGGGCAGTCTTACTCTGGCCTGTATGGTGTTACCCACCGTTATTGTAGCCAGTGAGGAAGCACTGCGCGCCGTGCCCAGGGCCTTTCGGGATGCGAGTCTGGCATTGGGAGCAACCAAGTGGGAGACAATCCGCACCAATGTTCTGCCCTATTCCATGTCCGGGATGATCACCGGCGCCATTCTCGGGATCGGCCGGGCCGCAGGGGAGACAGCGCCCATCCTCCTTACCGTGGCGGCATTTTTCCTGCCTAAACTGCCGAAATCAATTTTTGACCAGGTCATGGCCCTGCCGTATCATCTCTATATACTGGCCACCCAGCACCCGGAAGCAGACAAGGTGCTGCCCCTGCAGTATGGTACTGCCCTTGTCCTTTTATTGTTGGTGTTGGGTTTGAGTATAGGGGTGATTTTCATTCGTATTCACTTCAGGAAGAAATACCGATGGTAAAAGAAAACAACAAGCCGCTGGGCAATTTGGAAACCGTTATCCAGGTCCGTAATCTCGACTTCTTTTACGGTCAGGTCCAGGCCCTGTTTGATGTCAGCCTGGATGTGGCGGCCCGCCGGGTGACAGCCTTGATCGGCCCTTCCGGTTGCGGCAAATCCACCTTTCTCCGCACCCTGAACCGCATGAATGACACCATACACGGCACCAGGGTGGAGGGAGAAATCCTTATCCACGGCCAGGATATCTATAAAGATGGCGTCAATGTTGTGGATTTGCGCAGAAAGGTGGGCATGGTTTTCCAGAAATCCAATCCCTTCCCCAAGTCGATTTTCGATAATATTGCCTACGGCCCGAGGATACACGGCATCAAAGACAAGAAAAAACTGGCGGAGATCGTGGAAAAAAGTTTGCAAAGAGCCGCCCTGTGGGATGAGGTCAAGGATCGGTTGCAAAACAATGCATTAGGTCTTTCCGGCGGCCAGCAACAGCGCTTATGCATTGCCCGGGCCCTTGCTGTTGATCCGGAAATCTTATTGATGGATGAGCCTGCATCTGCCCTGGATCCGAAATCCACCACCAGGGTTGAGGACCTGATCGGTGAGTTGCGCGAGATGTATTCCATTGTCATAGTTACCCATAACATGCAGCAGGCTGCCAGGGTTTCCGATTTCACCGCCTTTTTCTATGAGGGCAGCCTTATTGAGTTTGACGCCACCAAAGTGATTTTTACCAATCCCAGAAAAAAACAGACCGAGGATTATATTACCGGCCGTTTTGGTTAGGAGGGGGACGATGTCAAAACATCTGCAGAAAGATATGGATAGCCTGAAGGAGAAGATCGTCAACATGGGTGGAGTCGTGGAGGACCGCGTATATCAAGCCACCCTGGCCGTGATCAGAAGGGACGGCAAGATGGCCCAGGCGGTGATCAAGGGCGACAGCGAGGTCGACAGGATGGAGGTGGAAATCGAAGAGGATTGTTTGAAAATTCTCGCTTTGTATCAACCGGTGGCTATTGATCTCCGGTTCATCATCGCCATACTGAAGATCAACAACGATCTGGAGCGCATCGGGGATCTGGCGGTGAACATTGCCGAGCGGGGTGCGTTCCTTGCCACCCAGAAAGGAGTATCCGTGCCTTTTGATCTGGAAAAGATGGCGGTCAAGGTAGAGTCCATGTTGACCAGGTCTATTGACGCCCTGGTGAACATGGATGTAAAGGCCGCCCTCCGGGTAAGAGCGGAGGATGATAAAATTGACGCCATGAACCGTGAGATGTATGCGGTAATGAAGGAAGAGATCCCCAAGCATCCTGAGCACATCAACTGTCTGCTGCACACCATATCTGCGGTGCGGCATTTGGAAAGGATCGCCGACCACGCCACCAACATTGCCGAAGATGTGGTCTATCTCGTTGACGCCAGGATCATCCGCCACAAACCGGAGATTTTTGAAGACTGATTATTTTCAGAAGAAAATATTGCCAATCAAGCACTCTCGGAATATTTACGCAAGACTGTCTGGTACGTCCAATGCATTAGTGGATGACCCAGTCGCTCTTCTTTATCAGTTCCGGGTTCGGTCCTTTGGTAAGTTGGACAATATAACAGCCTTTTGATGCATAACGTTGGCCGGGGCCGAAAGTGAGCCGCGGGTACACAGCGATCGCATAGTCCTGATCGATCATCATGTCAAATCCTTCAAGGAAGTATTCCCTAAAAAATTCACTGCGCATGTGTTTGAGGCCGCCGGGCAGCATCCACCCCAGAAAGTACATCTTGGCCTGGATGGAAAAGTTGGTGAGCGGTATATCCCTTGCCTGCAGCCAACGCTTAACTACCAAATCTGTTTTTCTTTCAGGCTGGGAAGGTTGTAAGGGTAAGTTATAAAAAGTGTGTCTCGTAGAGGGTCCGGGACCTGGTATATATTCACTATACCTAGCCTGTTGCTGCCGGTTTCGGTTGGTTAATTTCCTGGTTTGTAATAATATTTTTGACCAAGGAGAGGATTTCCTTACCTGTCCACATATCCTTGGGAAGGACATGATTGATCTTGGCCTGGGTCAATATCCTTCGATATTCAGCCAAATCGTTACTAGTAAAGGTTAGGATGATGAGGTCGGGAAATACTTCCCTAATTTTGCACGCCCTTTCGGCACAATTTTTTTTAAATAATTGAAGATCCAAAAAGAGTATATGGGGTCGGAAATCTGCGATTTTTTTAAATACCTCCTTCTCACTGAAAGCTTCATCAATGACAACAGCAGGAAATTGTTTATGGAGCATATCCCGCAACATTTCCCGAAAAATATCGTTGTTATCAATAAGTAATATCTTAATCATCGTAAAGATTATTATTCCTTGAGATTACGAAACCCCTGTTATATTATTTGAAAATTCCACTCGACTTTACTCTATTATTAGAAATGGCCTTTCAGGAAAGGGGTTCAGACGTTTCCCATAATTTCTTTTACCAGAAGAACGGCAAAGGAGTAAATGCGGGTTAGACAGTAGTTTATGAAAAATTAGTACGTATTTTTATTTGGGGATTCGTAAGGGAGTGTGATACAAGTGAAGGAAAAAGATCACCTGCTCGTTTATAGATTCCCGGCGTCAAGCTGCGGGGAGCTTCAGAATCTGGTAGAATTATTGATGAAATCGTAAAAATACGACTTCATCGATGTGTTATCACCAAGAGGATTTCTTCGCATTCGCTTAGGGCACGTTGTAACTGGTTGAAATTACATGGCACGTTAACCGCTTTCCACACTTTTTGCTGGATTATCAATTGATGGTACATGATATGGATAAGAAACACAGGATCGTTATTGCTGAGGACCATACCATTCTTAGAGAAGGACTGCGGGCGCTTTTTGCATCGAACCAGGATTTTGAGGTGGTGGGTGAAGCGGAAAATGGTCATGAGGCTATCCGCTGTGTAGAAGAGCTCATTCCTGAACTTGTGCTGATGGATCTTTCCATGCCCAGGTTGAATGGTATGGAGGCAATAAAGGAGATTAAGAAGCGCTTTCCTGAAATAAAAATAATTGCTCTCACTGTCCATAAAACAGAGGATTACATAATCGCGACCCTGAAAGCCGGCGCCGACGGCTATGTTTTGAAGGATGCAACCCAGAATGAATTGCTCACTGCCGTGCAAAACGTCTTAGAGGGAAAATCTTTCCTCAGTCCGTCGGTGTCGGGTAAAGTGATAGAGGGATATTTGGAAGGGCGCGATCCTGAACAAACCAGCTCTTCATGGGACACCCTTACAGACAGGGAAAGGGAAATCCTTAAGTTGATTGCCGAGGGTTATAAGAATAAGCAAATTGCCGAATATCTCTTTATCAGCTACAAAACAGTGGAAAAACACCGTTCAAACCTCATGAAGAAACTGCGGCTCCATAATACGGCCGCCCTCACCGCGTATGCAATTGAAAAGGGCTTGATTGCCGAGTAATACCAAGTCGCATTCAAATTCTAACTTTGTCCCCCTCAAGGGGGGATTGAAATGATTTGGCTGCGTCGTCGGCTTCCTCGCCGTATTTCATATACGCCTCCGGGGCCTCCTCCTTAGCGGCCTTGTTACCTCTTTGAATGCGACTTGGTATAAGGTTCTTGTCGGCCTGATTTTGCTATCCTGTTTCTTTTATAAGGTTGTGTATACTATTCGCCATATTCCGCAGGCCATGTGGCTCGGATTGTGGTACCCGATCCAGGTGTTGAGGCAATATCAAAGGTTCCGCCAATGAGTAATGCCCTTTCCCGCATGCTCGCCAGCCCCAAACCGCGCTTTTCAGTTGTTGAGGCAAGAATCTCGTCTACATTAAAACCCACCCCTCTGTCCTCAATGGTCAATTCAATTATCCCTTTTATTTTTGCCAGACTGAGCCTGATCCTTTCCGCTCTGCTGTATTTTGCGGCATTGTTCAGTGCTTCCTGGAGAATTCTAAAGATAACGGTTTTCAGGAGGGGCGAAATATCGGTTTCTTCAAGGGTAATTTCTTTCTCAATGTTGATCATTGAATAAATGGCGGTAAACTCTCTGCACAACCAGGAAATAGTTGCGATGATCCCAAGATCATCCAGGATGGAGGGCCGCAAATCCACTATGATTTTTCGGACTTCCTCGATGGTATTTATGGTAAGGGGAACAATTCTCTGCAATGGCCTGAGCGAGTCTGGCGGTATTGCATTTTCTGATAATTCCGTAATCGCATTTTCCACGGCAAATTTAATAGCACTCAGGGTCTGGCCGATACTATCGTGAAGATCTTGCGCGATCCGTTTTCTTTCCATTTCCTCAGCAGATAAGAGTTTTGTGGAAAGTACCCGGAGTTCCTTCTCTGATTCGGCAAGGGCCTTTTGGGCAATTTTCCGTTTGGTAATATCCATGATATTGCCCAAGATGGCAGGTTTTCCTCCATAGTCAATAACCGTGTTTCTCCGTATGAGCCAAATAGTTTCACCATCTTTTCTCAATCCCCTGACCTCATATTCCGCTGGTACATCTTCTCCCTTCAATCTTTTCGAGCGGATCTTCTTAGTCATGTCCCTGTCGTCTGGATGTATCAGTTGCAAGGTGTCCATCTGTACCAACTCATCGCGGGAATACCCAAAGATTATGGCAAATTGTTCATTGGTGAATATTAATTTGCCGTTCAGGCTGATATGCACACCTGTCAGGGAGTCTTCAACCAGGGTGGAGTACTTTATTTCCGATTCGACCAAGGCAGCTTGGGCCTGTTCTCGTTCGAGCATTTGGCGGCGTAATTCTTCATTTACCTCGGCTAGCTCAGCGGTTCGTTCTTTCACCCGTCGTTCAAGTTCCTGGCGGGCCACTTCCCTGGCCTGCTCTTTCTTTTTCAAGTCGCTGATATCCTTTGCAACCGCAAGAATGTGCATTTCTTTATTCAAAGGTATAATCCTGGCGGAAAACATACAAGGTATGATGCGCCCATTTTTAATGCAAAATTCGCCTTCATAATTATTGACCTCGCCATCCCTTTCCAGCATTACCAAAAGGTTTTCACGGCCTTTTGGATCATTCCATATCTTTAATTCAATTGAAGTTTTCCCTATTACTTCCTCAGCGGTGTACCCGGTCAAATGGGTAAAGCCTTCATTGACATTAAAGAATTTGCCTTCTTTTAAGGTGCTGATGCTGATGGCATCAGGGCTTGTC
Source organism: uncultured Desulfobulbaceae bacterium (assembly GCA_945787445.1). GTDB lineage: Bacteria > Desulfobacterota > Desulfobulbia > Desulfobulbales > CALZHT01 > CALZHT01. The sequence goes on along the minus strand of CALZHT010000099.1, from coordinate 5,638 downwards.
TTGAAAATCGTGCGGAAAAGCTCTTCACGCTCCTTAAGCGCTTCCTCAACCTGCTTGCGTTCGGTGAGATCATCGTAAAGCGCGACAATTTCACCGGTTGACAGCTTGTACACGTAGTTTTCCCTCCAGCCCGCGATCTTGTCGCCATCGTATATGGTTACAGGGTGGTATTCCGCCTTGCCGGTTTGCCATACCCTATGAAAGACCTCAAAAAGCCCATATTGTTTGGCCTTAGGAAATACCTCGAGAACGCTTTTTCCTCTCTTGCTGTGAGGGTCTGTTTTGGGAACCAGTCCACTCGGCCGGTGATAATCCACAAAAACAAAATCCCTGCCCTGGTCTATGGCCTTATATACCGCACCTCCTCCTTTCATGTGCCTGAAAAGATCTCTGAAGCGCTGCTCGCTTTTTTTCAGGTCGTTTTCCGCTTGCTTCCGTTTTGATATATCCCGGATCATCGAGGTAAAGTATATTTCATCCGCCATTTTCCATTTGGCCAGGGAAAGCTCCACTGGAAATGTGGTGCCGTCTTTTCTCAAGCCAATCAATTCAATGGATTTGCCATCCAGTTTTGTTTCCCCCGTCGTAACCAGGTCCGAAAGACTTTTCTGGTGGGTCTGCCGATATTCTTCCGGCATGATCATGTGGCATGATTGGCCGATTGCTTCAGCCGCCGAATAACCGAAATAGTTTTCCGCTTCCGGGTTCCAGAACGAGATTAGGCCACCGGAGTCCACCGTGATAATGGCCTCTTTGGCAGTGTGAACCACAGTGCGGAAACGTTTTTCACTTTCTTCCAGGGCATCGATATTTCGAGAATTCATGAGGCTGATTGACGCTAACTGGGTAAAGGCCTGCACTTTCTGGGCATCATCTTCGGTAAATCCTTTGGGTTTGTTGGCCAGGCCTAATAGCCCTACTGTTTTTTCGTGTATCACCAGGGGAGCAAATAAAACATTATCAACCTGAGAATGCCCTTCCGGCAGATAGTGCATCCACTTGCTTTTGGCAAAGTCATTTTCAAATACAACAGTACCGGTGGTATACGCTTCAGCACGCAAACCGCGAATGGGCATGGGCAAATCCGGATCTACGCTGCAGTCCATGCCGCCGGAATCGAGGAAAAGGACTTCATTTTCAATGCCCTGCTCCGAAAGCAAGGCAACATACCCGGCGGTTGCGCCGGTGATTTTTTTGCAGGAATCAAAGATCGACCGGGCTGACTCTTCAAAATTTCGGGATTCAAGGATCGAGCGCGCACTTTCCAGCAAAGCCGACATCAGCTCCTGTTTATCTTGCGACAGTTCGAGTTCCTTCTGGCGCTCCATTTGGGTGCGCTTAATGTCGGTAATGTCTATCAATGAGCTTCTACACAAGCAATTCCCTTCTGCATCCTCAACAGGAATGCTGACCAGGCAGGCAAAAAATTCGCTTTTGTCTTCTCTGACCGCTTGCATTTCACAGGTGGCCCGCTTGCGGATAGTACATACCTCCCTTAGGTGATTATAAAATATGTCACTGTCCTCGGCGGCAATATAGGTTTGAAATTGCGCATTGACGAGATTCTCCCGTTCAACGCCAAATTCCGTTGCCGCCGTAAGGTTTGCTTGCCGGATCAGACCTCGGGTATCAAAGGTGAAGTAACAGAGAGGCGAATAATCATAAAGGTCGGAATACTTTGTCCTTGATTCTTCAAGTTGCGACTGGGCATCGCGGAGTTCTTCATTTTGCGTTTCCAGCTCAATTTGATGAAGGTGTAACTCATTCACAAGCTGTTTGATTTCCTCAGCAGACATGTCCTCCGTTATATTTGGTGGGGCGGTTGGTTTTTTTGCGGCCCGCTTCCGGAGATTTTCACGACTTGTCTGTCCTTTTTTTTGATGTTTCATCTGGTTTACCTTGAATAAGAAAAAAACAGTATTTGAAACTGGAAAACCTGTTATTCAGGATCGGCTTAAGTTTACCCGAACCAGCCATTACATGGTATACGATATTGAGGCACAAAGGCACGGAACCGTAAAGTCTAAATCAAGACCGGATGCTCAAGGCTTCGATTCTTGCAATACTGAGGTAGTTATGAGTAAAACATTCTACTACATGTAAAATCTTTTTAACGAAGCAAATCAATATATTTCCTCTAAATAACATTTTTGATATTTGACATGGCGTGCCGGGTGGTATGCTTATTACCACAAAAACTCAGCTATTTTTTTATTCGCGTTTTAGAACTCCTTGTCATTTCGAGCACAGCGAGAAATCTTATTGCCCCAGGAAAAGATTTCTCACGTTCGTTCGAAATGACAGACATAGCAATAATCAACAGGTTTAGCTTCGTATTGTTAAGGTAGCTGAGAAATGATGGACTAAGGGAGGAAGAGGAGTTGCGGATTTTAATTTATGGTGCAGGCGCTCTTGGCCAGGCGGTTGGGTGCCTCCTCGCTGCAGACGGCCATGATATTGACCTGGTTCTGCGGCCCCGTTATAAAGAGGCGATCTTGAAAAAAGGCCTATCGGTGGCAGGATTGTATGGTGATTTTCATGTCGAACCGGAGAACATCGGCCTGCATGAAGTAATTAATAGTGTTAGAAATACTGTATTTGATTATGTCCTCATTACCACCAAGGCATTTGACACAAATTCCGCGGTCAGTCAGTTGGACGGAATATCCATTCAATCGTTTACTGCAGTGTCACTCCAGAATGGCTGTGGAAACTTTGAGATTCTGATTGAAAAATTCGGTGAAGCGCGTTCTCTTGCAGGCCGGGTAATCACCGGTTTTGAGATCGTGCGACCCGCAACGGTTATGATCACTGTCTCTGCAGATGCTATCCATATAGGGGGCAGCAGGGAAGGGCACATTCCCGAGAAAGCGGATCGTCTGGCTTCAGCCATTAACAAAAGCGGTTTGCCCTGCGAAGCAACACCGTATATCCAGCAGGACCTCCATGCCAAGCTGCTCTATAACTGCGCCCTTAATCCTCTGGGCGCCATACTCGGGGTTCCCTATGGTGCTTTGGCCGATGATCCCGCCACTCGAAAAATCATGGACCAGGTAATAGATGAAACCTTTGCGGTGATTACGGCTTCAGGAGGTGCAATCCATTGGCAGGATGGATCAGCATACCGAACGTTTTTCTATGAAAAGCAAGTCCCGGCAACTTATAACCATCGGCCTTCAATGTTACAGGATATTGAAAACGGCAAGCCTACCGAGGTTGATGCTTTGACAGGATATGTCTCCACCTTGGGCAGGAAGTATGGAGTGGTGACCCCAACCTGCGATCTCCTATCTCATTTGATCCGTTTCAAGGGTAAACAAAGCAACACAAGTTCGAGGCGCCCAGCTAGGCGAGCACCCTGAGGGCATAAAGAACGAGTGAGGAGCCGGCGGAGTTCGTCTGAGGCAGGATGAGCTGGCTCCGCGGCAAATGACAAAGAATGATGGAGTCAGATTGCCACTGATTTTCAGCTAATTTGGCATGGTTTTGTAACCTCTTGATTTATTGATTAAATAATTAAGGTTGTCATTTCGACCAACGGGAGAAATCTTCAACTCCGGAGATAAGATTTCTCACATTCGTTCGAAATGACAGATAAAATCGCAACTACTCTATCAAAAAGGCTGAAGTTTGATGGTAATCAGATAATGGTATCTATCGGAGTTATGGCATTGTGTATAGATGCCGGGGATGAGACACGATTATTCACCACCACCGCTCTGTGTTCTTGTGCTTGAGCGAATTTAGTTTCTTGCATTTCGTCCTGCGTTTAGTAGAATATAGTATTGTAATAACTGAATAAATTCCTAACAAAATAGGCCGCGTATCATGCTGCAGGAGGGAGCGCTTCATGGACATCATAAGTTTTCTGGCTGGTATTGAAATTTTCAGTCTGATGGCTGGCGAGGACTTGAAGCTCATTGCCTCCCGGGCAAAGGTCGTTATATACAAGGAAGGGCAGTTCATCATTCGCCAAGGAGAAAAAACCGATTCACTTTGGGTTATTCACGAGGGGCGAGCCAAAGTGATCAAGGAAAAAAGTGGTCAAAAGACGACTGTTGCCGTGCTTATGCCCGGGGAAGTGTTCGGAGAGATGTCGACCATCCAGAGGAGGGACGCAACCGCCGATGTTGTTCCCATGGGGAAAGTGAAAACAATAAAAATCCCTGGTGATCTTTTCAAAAAAGTGTTGGATCGCAGTACCATTTCCATGGGAAAAATGGCGCAGACCATGACCAGAAGGTTTTTTGACCTCATGAAAAAGTGAAACGTATGAAGTGCTTAAAGTGCCTAAAGTTATGGTGCTTTTCTGACTAGACTATTTTCAGTACCCCCTTGAGGGGTATAAATCCTAAACTTTAGGAATTAAGCCCTGGTTTTAAGGGTGCTTCGAACTTTAGGCACTGTTATATTGTCTATCCTTGAGGAAACATGTCTTCTGAAAAAAAACTTTTAGTTCTTGCCTACCAGGACTATATTGACGGAGATACCATAATTTCAAAGTATAAAAAACGAGGTTCATTTTTATGAAATATTTTATGAGTGCAACAATATTTTGTTTTTTGATGTTGCTGGCTTTCCATACCAGTGCATTCCAGCAGGATGGCTGTGGCGCCGGGGACTGCAGGGGATGCCACGCATTGACAAAGCCAGAAGCTTCTGAAATTCTCAAAGACCTGGTCAGTGAAGTTCTTGAGGTAAAGATGAGTGAAGTACCTGGTCTTTGGGAAGTGGATGTTGTCCAGAAAGGCAAGAAGATTCCCCTGTATATGGATTTTTCGAAAAAGTATCTGATCAGCGGCCTGGTGGTGAAAGTTGAGACCAGGGAGAATCTCACCCAGAAAAAGTATTTCAGCCTGAACACGGTTGATGTGGCCCAGATCCCGTTGGATGACGCTGTTGTGATCGGCAATCCCATGGCTGCCAAAAGGATCATTGTGTTTGATGATCCTGAATGCACATTTTGCAAGAAATTACACCCTGAAATGAAAAAGGTTGCTGCTGAACATAAAGAAGTTGCATTTTTCATTAAAATGTTTCCATTAAAAAGCCATCCAAAAGCCTATGCCAAGGCAAAAGCCATAGTATGCGAGAAATCTGCGGAACTTTTGGAAGCCAGCCTTGCCGGCAAGGATATACCGCCGCCAACGTGCGAAACAGACGTGATAGATAAAAATATCGCGTATGCAAAAAAGAATTATATCGGCTCCACACCAACCCTTATTCTTCCTGACGGAAGAGTTGTGCCAGGGTATAAGCAGGCAGATGTTATTATCCAACTTTTAAATGAAAAAAAATAATTATAGCTGCAGAGTACAAGCAAAGAGGGCATATCCATGGCAAGAATCCTGGTTATCGACGACGATGCACAACTCAGAAAGATGCTTCGCCAGATGCTGGAAAAGGATGATCACGAAGTTTTTGACGCGATAAATGGCGCGATGGGGCTGGAGTTGTTGCGGGAGAACGCAGTGGATCTTGTCATTACCGACATTTTCATGCCGGTTGCCGATGGGATCAGCACCATTATGGAGGTGTATCAAAAATTCCCAGAGATGAAGATTATTGCCATTTCCGGAGGAGGTAGGCTCTCCTCCATAAATTTTCTTAAGCTGGCCCACGATGTGGGTGCCCACAG
>CALZHT010000098.1 GCA_945787445.1 uncultured Desulfobulbaceae bacterium | reverse complement strand
GCCACCATATTTACGAATGTGTGTACTTAGTGTCTTTACAGAATAAGAGACAAATATTCAGAATGTGGCACCGAGAAGCTACTCAAACTTATCAAAGCAAATTTGCTCCGGCGGCACTCCCTTTTGGGTGAGAAGTTCGAGGCACGATTCAACCATGGCCGGAACACCACAGATATACACATCGATCGACGATTGGTCTGGAATATATTTTTTGATCAAATCGGTCACTCTCCCTTTCTCTCCTGTCCAGTGGTCCTCCTCTGTGGTGCGGGAAAGGGTAGGGATATAGGTAAAATCTGCAACCGTGCGTTCTAATTCCCGCAGTGCATCATAATAGAGAAGATCTTCCGGTTTTCTGTCGCCGAAAAAGAGGGTTGTCTTTTTTATAGTCCCTTCCTGTTTCATTTGCCTAAGCATGGAGTGAATGGGGGCAAGCCCTGATCCTGTTGCGATCATCAGCATCTCCCGGTCCGAATCGCGCAGGCAGAATTCCCCGAAGGGCCCCCGCATGATAAGTTCCTCGTTTATTTGCAAATATTCATGCGCATAGGTCGATACCGCACCTTCCGGGACCTTGGTAATAATGAGCTCAACCATGTGGTGTTCAAAGGGTGGAGAGGCTATGGAGTACGCCCGGAATTCAGGCTCACTGGTGAGTTCATACTTGGGGATTTCAAGCTGCACATACTGACCGGCTTTGAACGCGATACCTTCCTCGGGCGCCAGAATGCGGAATTGAACATTCTTGACATCAGGAGTCAGTCGCTCTTTGACCAGAAAAAGCTCTTCCGGAATCTGGACTTTTAGGTCTTCCTTCACCTTGAGCTGACAGGAAATCCGAACGTTCTGGGTAAGTTCATTGATATCTAAATATGGAGTTTCCGTGGGCAGAACAGGCCCGCCTCCTTCAAGAACCTTCGCCTTGCAATACCCACAGGTGCCCTTGCCGCCGCAAGCCGAGGGGAGAAAAATGCCTTGTTCCCCTAATGTAAAAAGCAGAGGGCGGCCGCCTTTAACGAGTAAATCTTTTTCATCATTAATAAGGATATGTTTCTCGCCATAGTCCGCTATATAGCGGTCCGCAATTTCAAGGAGCAAAGCGAGAACCGCTGCAATGGTGCTGATGGCAAGGAGCCCGATTAGTATTTGCAACATATATTCAGACCTATTGAACTCGATGATTTTATGATGATACCAGCTTTGATAATGCCCCTAAGAGTGCCTAAAGTTAAAGGAACATCTGACAAATAAGTACATTAACTTTAGGCACTTCGAACTTTAGTGCACTTTAGGCACTTAAACTCAGTATCAAATAAATTTTCAAGGGTTCCTCTTTCTCCTCAATATCGCGTTATGGAGGCAGGAGTTTTGAAATTGTTATTGGATTTGTATCATGCCGCTGAATGCCATAAAAGCGAGGGATAAAATGCCGGTAATGAGCAGGGTAATACCAGGGCCTTCCAGCCCCTTTGGGACCATGCCGCTTTTCTGAATCTTTTCTCGGATCGCACCAACAGCGGTAATGGCCATCATCCAACCGATGCCGCTACCCGCCCCATATGCCATGGACTGAATCAATGTGTATTCTCTGATCACCATAAACAGTGATGCGCCCAGTATAGCGCAATTGACCGTGATCAGCGGCAGGAAGATGCCAAGAATATAATAGAGCGCAGGAAAATATCGTTCTACAGTCATTTCAACAAGTTGGACAAAGGCGGCAATGATGATGATAAAGATAATGTATTGCAAATGGTCGAGTTTAAGTGGAATGAGAACCTGATAATACATGAGGTGATTCAGCGCCGCAGTAAAGGTCATTACAAACACCACTGCCGCGCCGAGTCCGAAAGCTGAACGCAAATTCCGGGAAATGCTTAAGTATGGGCACAAACCCAGAAAGTTGGTGAGAAGAATGTTGTTGGTAAATATTGCTGCAAAAAAAAGTGTTGCCGGGTCTATATTTGTCATATCAATTCCTCCCGGTTTCTATTTGTTGAATTGCATGGTAAAGGACCGCACAATCCAGACGTAGATGCCGAGCATGAAAAAAGCGCCGGGCGCCATGATCATGATCGTCCATGGCGTAAACCCTTCAGGCATTACCATAAAGCCGAACAGGGTGCCGAAACCCAGCAATTCCCGTACCACTGCAATGGCAAAAAGCACCAAGGAAAAACCGGCGCCGACAGCTAAGCCGTCCAGAAAGGCCGGCCATGGCGGGTTATTCCGGGCAAAGGCTTCGCACCGCCCCATGATGATGCAGTTGGTAATGATGAGCCCCACGTAAGGCCCCAAAGCCTCGCTGATATCCGGAATATATGCCTTGATGACGATGTCGAAAATAATGACGTATGAAGAAATGATCAATGTCTGCACCATCATACGGATTCGCATGGGGGTCACGTTTCGCAAAATGGATACGGTGGCGCATGACAATGTGAGCGTAAAGATGAGTCCGATGTTCATAACCAAGGTGTTTACCAGGAGGTTGGTAACCGCCAGGGTGGAGCAGATGCCGAGAGTGTGCTTCAGGACAGGGTTTTCGAGCCATAAACCCTGTTTAATGATCTCATTTGCGGGAGGGGGTTTCTGCATTGTTTTTATTTCTCCTCGTTGCTCCCTTGGAAACCTTTAATGGATTCGAGCTCTTTATTCAAAAAAGCTTCAACAGCCCGGCTTGTCTGGGTTGCTCCGGTGATGGCATCCAGCTCTCGTGGGGACTTTTCCGGCGCCGGAGGGGTTAAGGAAAAAAAGGTTTTCTTGTCAGGGTCCTGTGAAAGCGGGAGCCCGGTAAATTGATCTTTAAACCATTGTTCCGTAATCCTGGCGCCCAGGCCCGGTGTTTCCTGGTGCCGGTAAAATTCAATGCCGGTGATTTTTGCGCCGTCAACATCAAGTGCCACCATGCCGTAAATAGGGCCCCAGAATCCGGGGCCGTTCACTATTACAGCATATCTTGCAGGGGTTTTCCCTGAAGGGTCATAAACGGTGTACATTGTTCTGCCGTTCATCTCCTTCTTTTTGACACTGCTTTCAAACAATCGCAGCAGATCGTCACTGGAAGCATCAGGTTCCACCGGGATGTTAAGGACACTGAGAATTACTTTCTGCAGTTTAACCTTTTGATTGGTCTGTATTCTCTCTTCGTTTACAGCCCTCACTCCGGTTACCAATGAGGTGAAAAACAGAGTGATCATAAACATGTAGAGTACTGAAAAAACGCGCTTGTTCATGAGGCCGCCTTTTTTTCCCTCTGCAGTGTATTGATGGTCTGGTCCAAAATCGGCACGAAAGCATTCATGAGAAGAACCGAAAACATCATCCCTTCGGCAAAATTTGAATAGCCGCGTAAGACAATGGTGAGCCCACCGATCATGAAGCCGTATATCCATTGTCCTGCCTTGGTTTTGGCCCCTGAAATCGGCTCGGTGGCGACAAAGGCCGCACCGAACAGGAATGACCCGGAAAGAAGGGCGGTTAAGGGCAGGGACACCACGTTGAGCCCGAAAAGGTTGAGAAGTCCACTGACTACCGCGCCGCCCGCCACACAGGACAGAGCGAGCCGCCAGGGCGCGGTTTTTTTATAGATCAGGTACATCCCGCCGAGGAGAATCAACAAGGCGGAAGTCTCGCCGAGCGAACCGGAAACATTGCCGAAAAAAAGATCTTCCATGGGAAGATTTATACCTTCCTTGAATTGTATAAGCGGCGTCGCCTTGGTTATCGCGTCAGGTGATGGTTCCCAGGCATATAATCCGCCAAGCCTCTGTAACGGCTCGGCCCAGGTATTGTTCATCTGGGTGGGGAAGGTGATGTAAATAAAACATCTCCCCACCATGGCCGGGTTGAAAACATTCCTGCCGAACCCCCCAAAGGCCATCTTGCCCATGGCAACCGCCACAACAATACCGATTGCCGCCATCCAGAAAGGCAGCGTAGGAGGCAGGGACAGGGAGAAAATCAAACAGGTGACCAGGACTGCGGATGTGACAGGTTTACCATCTCGAAAGACAAAAAGGGCTTCGGTAATTATTCCAAAGAACAGAATCACAGCAGAGAGGACCAGGGCCCGCCAGCCGAAAAAGTAGACGGACGCAGCAACCAGCGGCATCAGGGCATAGCAGACCCTAATCATTGGTTTTTGCGTGAGAAACCATTTCTGCGGTATTTGATATTTTATCTGTGCCATACGATATTGGAGAAATAATTTCTGCTTATCTGGCGGGATTTCACTATCCTTGCCAAAAACTATAGCGTATTAAGGCTTAATGGACTACCCAGTTTATAATAATCCACCGAATTATTTATTTAGCCGAGCATAAAAATTATTTAACTAATTTACACTTTTTTAAATATTGCTCGGGAGATTTTTTTTCAGGCCCCTGCATACTGTATCGTGAATTCTGATACCACGCTGCAGGCAGTGGGGCTGTTTATTTCATATACCTCAGAAAATAAATGTATCTTTTCTCTCAATTGGCTCGTCTATATTTTTCAGAAATGGAATGAATTGACAGGTCATAAATCAGGAGAAAGGAGGCAAGGGAAATGGAAACGAGTCATAATTCTTTGCAAGAAAAGAAAAAGATCGGAATAGTTTCTCATATATTGGCAAACGCTTGTCATAAATGTGAGATATGTCCTCATGCAGACAAGAAACCGGATACTGCTTTTGAAAGGCTCATGCGCTGGCACCGTACATGGTGTCCTGCCTGGGCTGCCCATACAAAGGTTTATGGTGTAAAGCCCCTTTCTCGTTAAATAATGGCAAATAGGACTGGTCATTGAATTAAGAATTTAGAATGTAGAATAGAGAATTAAAAAGCGAGCGTTGTTCTCGTTAAACGCAGTAACAGGGCTAGTGTTGATTGTTTCAACCTGGCCCTTTTTTGTTTTTTCTTTATTTTCCTATTCTAGAAATGTCTTGCCGCTTGCGAGGGTGTTGCAGCCATTTAGCCAATATATACCTGACGCTCTGTTCCTTCAGCTTATCGCCACATTTACTAAATTCACCTTTGCTTTTAGGGAGGCTATTTTTTAAGAGAATGGATTAAGAAGATTGAAGCATAGTCCGGATATTTGATAAGAATAGATTACGAGCCAAAATATTTTCTTCTTCGGTGAAAGTTATGAGAGCAATAGTGGTCATTAAATATGGTCCTGTAGAAGTTTTGGAGTTTCAAGAAGTGGAGAAACCCTTAATAGAGGATAATGAAATACTGGTGCAAGTTCAGGCTTTTTCAGTAAATCCGGTTGACTGGAAAGTTAGACGGGGAGAGGTGAAATTACTGACCGGCAGAAAGCCGCCCAAAATTTTAGGAGCGGATTATTCCGGAGTAGTGACCGAGGTCGGGAAACAGGTTACCAGCTACAAAATCGGAGATGGAGTATTTGGATTTGTAAATGCCTTTAAAGGCGGCACATATGCTGAATTTGTCAAAGTGAAGGAAGAAGAGACATGCCTGAAGCCTGAAAATCTAAGTTTTGAAGAGGCTTCCTCACTTCCAGTGGTAACAGTGACGGCATGCCAATCATTAGTTCGTTTGGGACGACTTAGACAGGGCGGTCATGTCATGATCAATGGCTGTTCCGGAGGAGTGGGACTGTCCGGAGTGCAAATTGCAAAAACTCTGGGATGCGAGGTCACAGGAGTATGTAGCACGAAGAATTTGGCAGTGGTAAAAAAAATGGGAGTTGATCATGTAATTGATTACACCAAAGAAGATATACTGACGGACAAAGAAGCGTATGACATCTTTTTTGACGCTGTGGCCAATAAGTCGTTTTTCCACGTTAAAGAAACCATTAATTCCGGCGGAACCTATGTTACGACCATACCATCTTTTCAAACTATTGTATTGGCTCCTTTGATCAACGTATTCAGTTCTAAGAAAATCAAGCATATTATGATTGTTCCCAGCAAGGAGAGCGCAAAGGATCTAGCGACTATTAAAGAAATGGCAGAAAAAGGAAAACTCGCTCCAGTAATTGAAGAAGTCTATCCAATTGAGCAGATTCAGGAAGCGCATACTCACAGTGAAACAGGGCGAGTTGTAGGGAAGATAGTTGTCAGAGGATTCGCAAATTAAATTTATAATGAAATCAATAAATTATTCCGGAAATTTTACATTTCTTCTGGGAACAATCCCTACGCCGTTGCCATCTTCATTGCCTGGATCTGTTATTATTCTTCTGAGTGTGTTTTTTTTATCATTTATTATGGTTTTGCCGGCGAGTATCAGTGAAACCACCATCGTATTTTTGCTCATTGTATTGCTGATACTAGCAAATGGGTCAAAATCCATCTATGCAATTCATTTCACACTTTTCAATTTTTTATGGATTTCATTGTTATTACTATTCCCGGCATTACACATATGGCCATTCAATATGATTGTTTCACTTATTATCTATGGAGTCGTTGTTTTTGTCATTACTCCGCTGCGACGTTCTATAACGTGGATACATATCGGCGGGTTTGATTTTCACAGTAAGCTATTGACTGCCTTAACAATAGCAATGTCAAGTATAGCTTTAGTTATTTGGTACTTGGCAACTATACCTGATTTGCGGGCCCATCTCGCATTAATGCCGGAACTTCCGATTTGGGCCCTACCTGTTTTGGGGATTGGATTTGCCTTTATCAATGCTGCGATGGAGGAAGTAATATTCCGTGGCATTATGATGGAGGCTTTGGATAGCGCAATCGGAATTGGCTATACATCAGTTGTAATACAAGCCTTCGCATTTGGTGCTTTTCATTGTCAGGCCGGCTTTCCAAATGGTTCTTGGGGTTTTGTCATGACATTGGTTTACGGTTTTATGTTGGGGATGATTCGCAGGCAATCGCAAGGAATGATGGCCCCGTGGGTTACGCATGTGGGGGCGGATATCACAATATTTGTGATCTTAGTAACCATATATTGATTGAAACCGGTCGATTATTTCCAGAAACTTCACCAAAGGGAACCTGGTTGGTAGTTCTTTTCTTCCGCAACCACTGGTGAATATCCCATTTTTTGTAACTCATCCACCACAGCATGGATGAGTTTATCTAGACTTGCTGCCACTGTATCTGATAATCCGACCCTGGTGTCCATGCTCTCAGGTTCAATCCCGAACAACACAATATTTTTAGGGAGTTCACCGGTCAGTCTGGCAGTGGCAAGGAGATTCGACAGGCCGAGCTGGTGAGGTGATATGTTTGCCGTGAACATGGCGGGAACATCTTCACCTTCAACCCGGAATACGGTTCCGGGCGGCTGACCGCCTTTAACGGCATCAATTACAATGAGCAGCTTCTTGTCAGTCAAATACGGGAGAAGCTCCAAACCGGCAGTACCGCCGTCAAGCAGCTCGACAGCCTTCGGAAAACGGAACTTTTTTTCCAGTGCATTAATGGCCTTGACACCGACCCCTTCATCCGAGAGGAGGATGTTGCCGATCCCTAGAACTAAAGCTTTCAAAGTACACCAACCGCAATAATTTGGTTAAATCAGAGTACCTTCACCCGGACAATTTCATTATTGTTCTTGTCGACCAGATGGATGGCGCATGCCAGACAAGGGTCGAAAGAATGGACGGTGCGCAAAACTTCGAGTGGTCTTTTGGGATCGGCAATCGGGGTGCCGACAAGGGAGGCCTCATAAGGGCCGGGCGCATCTTCGTTGTTTCTGGGCCCGGCGTTCCAGGTTGAAGGGACTACGGCCTGGTAATTCTTAATCTTGCCGTTCTCAATCACTACCCAGTGGGAGAGTGCGCCCCGAGGCGCTTCGTGAAAACCGAAACCGCGCTGTTCACCTTTGGGGAAGGTGGGTGGATTAAAGGTATGGTAATCACCACGATTGATGTTATCAATCAGGAGCTGCCATTGTCTGGCCAGGCCGTCATGCAGCACGGCGCAACGGATAGCCCGGCAGGCATGCCTGCCGATCGTGGAATGCAGCGCCTCGAGACCGACTTTGGTGCCGGCCAGGGAACTGACCGTATCAAGAACCTTGGCGGCAATCTGCCGGGTGGGTTCATGGCCGCCGGCATACATACAGAGAACATTGGCCAGCGGGCCGACCTGGGCCGGCTGTCCTTCAAAGGTGGGGGATTTAACCCACGAATACTTGGCTTCTGTCTCATAGCCGGTGAATTGCGGATCGGTTTCTTCATCCCACGGATGCTTCTCCCAATCGCCGTTATAGTATGAATGTTTTATCCCCTCCTTGACCCCATTTTTGAAGAAGTCGTCCTGAAAACTCTTGATCGGCAGATATTTTTTGATATCCCCATTGGGAATGTAGCCTCCCGGCAGGGCAAACACCGTGCCGGTGGTGTCCAGAGGGAGATCAGGAACAGAGAGATAGTTGGTGACGCCGGAGCCATATTGGGTCCAGTCTGCGTAAAATGCCCCTACCGCAGCCACATCAACCAAATAGACGTTGTGGATAAAATCACCAATTTCATCTATCAAGGATTTAACATAAAAGAGCCGCTCAAGGGTCAGGGTGGACTGACTCTCCGGATTGATGGGATTTGATACACCGCCGACTGCCAGATTCTGGATATGCGGCGTCTTGCTGCCGAGGATGGCGACCACCTTATTGATACTGCGCTGATACTCCAGCGCCTGCAGATAATGTGCTGCTGCCAGGAGATTGACTTCCGGCGAAAGTTTCATGGCCGGATGGCCCCAATAACCGCTGCCATAGACGCCCAACTGGCCCGAATCAACGAGGCCCTGCAGTTTCTCCTTGGCCTCCTTGATGTCCTGGAATGAATTGCGCTTCCAGCTCGATAGTTTCTGGGCCAGTTGGGAGGTCGCCTTGGCATCGGCCTTGAGAGCCGAGACAATGTCGACCCAGTCCAGGGCGGAGAGATGATAAAAATGGACAATATGGTCAAAGACGCCATGGGCGGCAATTATCATGTTGCGGATATATTGGGCATTGAGGGGTACCTCAAGACCAAGAGCGTTTTCAACTGCCCTGACCGAGGCAAGGGCATGGACAGTTGTACAGACGCCACAGATGCGCTGGGTAAAGATCCATGCCTCTCTGGGATCCCGGCCTTTGAGGATGAGCTCAATGCCGCGCCACATGGTGCCGGATGACCAAGCCTTGGCTACTTTGCCTTTATTGACCTCACATTCGATCTTTAAGTGTCCTTCGATTCTGGTTACCGGGTCGATAACTATTCTCTGCGCCATGATATTTTCTCCTTACTCTGTCAATAACTCTGTTTTAGCAGCTTTTCCAGGTTTGCGGGCAGCGAGGACCGGTAGCCGCTTAACGCACCACATATAACCCAAAATCTCCAGGGCGACGATGCCGAAGGTGATAAAGAGTTCGGGCACCGATGGAAAATAGTGCCAGCCGCCGCCCGGATCAAAACCAATGATATAGGTATTAAAACGATAGAGGCAGCCGCCGATCAGCAGAGAGGATGCGGCAAAAAACAACAATTTTGGATTTTGCCTATTATGGGGATAGATGAGAATGAACAGGCCGATCAGTAAAAATGTGTTTTCCAGCAGGAACATGTTGCTCTGCAAAGTGCCGTTGAAAGCCAGGGGCAGATAGCCCCGCAGGTTAATGTCTTCCATCCGCACCACCATATAGAAAATAAGAATCCAGGAGGTCACTCTTGCCAGTTTGGAGAGAAGCGGTGTTTCCAGGGGAAGATTGAAGTTGACCGAGGAAAAGAGCGATTCATAGGTAACTATGGCAAAGCCGATGATAAGTGCGGTGAGCAGGAAAAAAAGGGGCAGAAAACCGGTACGCCACAGCGGTGACAGTTTATAACCGGCCATGAGCATCATGGTGCCCAGGGAAGATTGATGCATGGTGGGCAGCAGGATGCCGAGGGCGATAAAGACAAAGAGCGCCTTATTCAGTTTTTTGAGCAGCTTCTCCGCCTTTACCTTTTCCAGATAGGCTGGGGTGAATTCTATCCACAACACCAGAACATAGGCGCCGATGCAGACCGCAACTTCAAACATCACCGAATGGAGGTTGGAATACCAGGGCAGGATAATATTATATGCCTGCCAGTAGCGACCGAGGTCGATCAAGACCGAAACACCTGCCAAGGTGTAGCCGAACAAACTGGTCAGCAATGCCGGTCTAACCAGGGGGTGGTATTCCATCCTATGGAAGGCATAGGTCATGAGGGCCATTGTATAACCGCCGCAGGCCAGGGCCGTGCCAATCACAACATCCAGGGCGATCCAGATACCCCATGGGTAGCCGTCGTTCATATTGCTGATAAAACCTATACCAAAAATAAATCTCTTGACCGCAAAATATGTGGCCACCAGTAAAATAGTCATGAAGAAGAGAAAAGGACCCGTGAGCACTCGGCCTCCTAACGGTTGTTTTTCTTCCATGGGTAACTCCTTTTTATATTTTGCCGAAATACAGCATGGGTTAACTCTATTCTTTGGGGCTCTCGCCTTTGCTTATCATGTAAACCAAAGCCCCCAGCACTATGAGGGGATAGGCCATTCCCTTGTATATGGCATATTGGATGCCGTCTGCCAGACTGACAAAGGATTCTTCAGGCAGATCGGGCATGCCGAGCTTGCCAAAGGGTATACCGGCAAGAAGCAGGACCTGGGTGCCGCCCACCTCGTTTTCGCCATAGATGTGCGGCACATAATGGCCGACCTTCTGGCTGTTGTATTTTGTATTACGGCCGGCGCCCATGGCATTGACCGGAAAGGTATCATGTAGCCCCGGTGCCAGGGTGAGACGTCTTTTCGCTTCAGTGAGCAGTTCATCAACCGGACCGAAAATTGAGGCGCCGGTCGGGCATGAGGAGCAGCAGCCGGATATGCCGCCCTTTTGTAATATATGCCGGCAAAGCTCGCACTTGAAGATTTTGGGAAAGGCGGAATGCCACTCAAATTTGGGAATATTGAATGGACACGCTATTTGGCAGTAACGGCACCCGATGCATGCATTCTTGTCGTATGAAACAACACCATTATCGGGATCTTTCTGCAGAGCCGATACCGGACAGGCGGAAACGCAGGAAGGATCCAGACAATGCATGCAGTGGCGTTTGATAAAACCATACCCATCGGTTTCCTGGTCCTTGTTCAAGCCGTTCCCGTCTATATAGCGCTTGATAACATTAAGGGTTTTTGCGGACAGATCCGGAGGGTTGTCCCAGCGCGCCAGCATGTCGGTGGTCTCGACCGGCATATTGTTGGCCTGCTTACAGCCGGCCATGCAGGCCATGCAGCCCACGCACAAGGTGGAGTCATAGAGGATGCCCACGGCATTGGGAGCCAGTGCTTTTTTCTCCTTATGAGCCAGCGCAGCAACGGGTCCTTGCGCTGCCAAAAGCAGACCACCGCCGGCTGTTGCCTTGAGGAAGTCTCTCCTTTTTAATTGCATGGCCTACTCCTTTTCAGAAGATTTCTCAGTGTTTTCGCTATGGGTGCCTATTTTCTTCAAGGCCACGGCGGTTGCGCCAACAGCCGCACCAACGGCGCCGCCTGCCACTGCCGCTGCAATGCTTGAAAAAGTCTTGGGCCGCTCCGGTGTGATGGGGGCATGGAGCGCTGAGGGGGCTGGATGTATAACATGGGCTGGAGAATGGAGTGGCGCGGTGAATCCGACCCCCTCCTCTGTGCAGCCGAAACAAGGATGACCGGTACCAACAGGCCAGGCCCCGGAGCCGATATCGTTAAAAAGTATGGCCGGACAGTTGGCGTAGGTCTGCGGTCCTTTGCATCCCAATTTGTACAGGCAATAGCCCTTGCGGTGGCCTTCATCGCCGAATTGTTCGGCAAAGCGGGCTGCATCAAAGTGGGGACGCCGTTCGCAATTGTCATGAATGAGGCGGCCATAGGCAAATTTCGGCCGACCCTTGTCATCCAGATCCGGTAAACTGTTGAAGGTGAGAAAATGGAGAACGGTCGACAGAAAGTTGTAGGGGTTGGGTGGACAGCCCGGGATAGTTACGACTGCTGATTTGAGAACGTCAGGAAGCCCCTTGGCCCCGGTTGGATTGGGATCTGCCGATGGGATGCCGCCCCATGAGGCGCAGGATCCGATGGCAATTACCGCCGCGGCCCTGGCTGCTGTTTCTTTGACAATGTCGATGAAGTTGTGGCCGTCGACCTGGCAATAGATGCCGCCATCCTTGGTAGGTACGGCGCCATCGACCACAAGGATAAACTTGCCGGCGTTTTCCTCGATGGATTTTTGTTTATAATCCTCGGCTTGGCGACCGGCGCCGGTATTCAAGGTCTCATTGTAATCAAGAGCGATGAGTTCGAGGATGAGTTTTTCAAGAGTGGGATGGTTGGTGCGGAGGAGGGTTTCAACGCACCCGGTACACGCCTGCCCTGAAAGCCAGATAACCGGAGGCCTTTTTTTGGCGTTTGTTGCAGCTTCGGCTATTTTGACTCCGTAACTTGCCGGAAGTCCCAAATAGACCGCGGTTGCTGTGCAAAACTTGAGAAAGTCCCTTCTGGAAAAGCTTCCATCCAAGCGCTCCAGGGTTGATTTCCTGTTTCTCATAACAGACCTCCTCTGTATCTGGGTGCGTGCGTTATAATTTGTATTTCAAACCTAAAAGCCTTTCATGAAAATGTGTCCTTCCAAGCATTATAGTTAATGGTTGTTGTTAGGCTCATGGCCTTATAGGGTTAAGTATATTTATGGAAAAAAAAGAAAAACAAGGGAAAAATATTTTTTTTATTATTTGCCATAAACAGAA
>CALZHT010000097.1 GCA_945787445.1 uncultured Desulfobulbaceae bacterium | reverse complement strand
CTCATATCATAAAGACCATACCCGTTGGTCTTCTTATTACCCACAGGATGCGTATGCGAACCACTATTTTTGTTATACCAGGCGTAATCTCCCAAACAAGCTACATTTGATGTGCCTGCCCACTTTTCATCTTTACCTCCACTTCGAGACGCGTATTCCCATTCCGCCTCTGTAGGCAAACGGTAGTGCTTGCCCGTTTCCTGGGAGAGCCAGTCTGCATAATTTTTTGCTTCATAAGAATTTACGTAAATAACTGGCCGTCTTCTTCGCCCCCACCCTGCATCATCTGGAGGTGTACGACTAATGGTGGTTGCAAATTTGTCGTATTCTTCAAAAGTTACTGGATATTTTCCTATAGCAAAATTCTTAGCGATTCGCACAGTTTGAACTGGTTTTTCATTCTTTTCACCATCACCCCAAATATCTCCCATCCTAAAAATGCCAGACTGTATTACTATCATCTCAGGGCCTTTAGAGCCATCTTGCATTGTATCACGGAAAACGGTCCCGGGTTTATAAGTGGCTGATTGCCTGGTTTCAGCTCCTTTCTTTTTAGTCGTCTTAGTATCTGGAGACGTCCTTGATATTTGGATGGAGGTTGGAGGATCACCAAGGATACGTTTTAAGTCGAGGACTAACTTTTGGAATGTCGAAGCTGTTGGTTTGCCATCCCAGTTAATTAGGGAGGCTGCATGTATGCGACGAAATCCTCTAGGCGGCGGTACTTTATCTATAAAAACTGGAACAAGAATACCTTTTTGCAAAGCATCTTCTGCTTCCTCCAATACCCAATTCTTATTCACTGACGCCTTTGACCACATTACTACCACGCATCGAGTGTCAGCCAGTTCCTTATCGATAACTTCGCTAAAAGACATGCCAGCCGGAATCGTTCTATCCCACCATATTTTCCATTTCAGCTTTTTTAAGGCTTTCGCGAGTCTTCTTGCATAATCTATGTCTTCGCTAGCGTAGCTGATGAAAATATCACTCATCTAAATTTCTACCCACACAGTTTACTTTCAGAGCACTCTCAGTCATTAAGCTTAACATGGAATAGACATCCTAAAATAATAGTTGTTATTCTAAGAAATTTTTTTGCAAAAAGTCTTAAATTATACAAAAACATCTAACAAGTCCATTGGCTTTAGGCAAGTTATTATTAATTCTGGAAAGGGAAAAGCCTCGGAGAGAATCGGTGCCTTGGATGGATAGCAGCTACTTGAAAGGATCAGATAGACTTTTTAAACCGCCTGGTGGGGGCCTTTGTATACTGGGTGGTGTGAAAACAATTCCGGGGACACCATACCTAATTATTCTTTTTCGGGCCGGGCTTTTGTCTTCTGAGCACGCGGGCCGTCATCCTTTCAAGCCTGGTCAGAAAGCCGGCATTTCCAAGCGGACGGCCGCTTCGTTCATGGCGCCGCAGTGTTTCGTATTCTTCTTCGGACAAGTCGCTTGATAGCAATTCCCGCCAGTCGGGAATCATCGTAGTCATCGATTTGACCTTTACCAGAATATCATCTTCCCCCTGGAGATGCGCCTTTGCGCTGCTCCATTTGTAATCTTCCGCTCTTTTTACAATTCCTGACTTCACAGGGTTCAGTTCTATGTAACGGGCTGTGGCGATCAGATACTGTTCATCCATGGGGAAGGAAGCAAATCTACCCTGCCAGAGATGCCCCTTCCAGCCCTTATCAAAATTGATATATCTGGTATAGCGACGGTGCGCTTCACCAATCGCACGTCGTAATCCGTCTTCTGATTCGGGAACAGCAATTAAGTGGACATGATTGGGCATGAGGCAATATGCCCATACCTGAACCTTGCAGCGGTTGCACCATTCGGCCATCTGGTATAGATACTCGCGGTAATCAGCCTCTGAAAAGAAGGTCTCCATGCGGCGATTACCACGCTGTGTTATGTGATGGGGGATACCGGGAACAACGACTCTTGCTATTCGTGCCATGCCAATAAAGATATATCTCTCTACCCGTTCAGTCAATAATTAAGTAAGGTGTCCCCAGAACTGTCCCCTCCTCTTTCCCCTTGCTGAAACCACCAGACAGTTGGGTGTCTCCACCTCTGCCATCTCATTATCACTGAACAGAGCAGCTCAGAGAAAAGTTAGTTAATTGTGTAAATAACGTCCCTCTTGTACGTCCTATTTGTAAACAATAGGGTTTGGTGATGCTTCACTTAATGGATTTTATCAGATTTGAAAGTTTAATTTACTATACAATTGACTTAGCGAAGCCATGGAACGTTCTGGTTCCGGGGAGAAAGAAGATTGTTAGATTTCATTTTGTTAAAAAGGGAAGTTGTTTTATTTGTGAAGCCAACACAAACAAACCGGTGCTTGCTGAAGCCGGCGATATAGTCTTTATCCTTTCTCCTGGTGACCATCGCTTAACTAGTGACTCGGAGTGCAATAGCGAAATTTATGATTCACAATTTTGTTTTGATGATTATTTGACCAAAAAAAACACAAAAGATAGGAAGATTGATACCTCACTTCTTTGCGGTCAAATCAAACCTTCTGGGCACACAACACTATTACTTTTTTCCTCCTTTCCTCAGGTCATGCATTTGAAGAAAAATGGCATGGGTGAGATTCAGACGCTGTTGAGTCATTGCCTATCAGAAGTAAGCTCGATGGATGGCACCAATGAGGCGTTGGCTGCAAGAATTGCTGAAACCTTGCTTATCTCTTTACTGGAGCCATATGAAGGAAAACTAAAAGCCTTAAAATACCTTCAAATCTTACAGCATATTCAGGCAGAGTACAGCAAACCCATAGACTGGGATGAACATATTCGAAAGCTTGGTGTATCAAGACCGGTTTTTTTTAAAAGGTTTAAGGCATTAACGGGCTTGACGCCAAACAAATACTTAAACAGTGTTCGCATGAAAAAAGCTCTTGTCATTCTTGAAAGCACGGATACTCCGATTAAAGCAATTTTTCATGATGTGGGCTTTCAGACTCTTGCTAGTTTCTCCAAAAGTTTTAAATCTTTTTATGGGAAATCACCTAGCGATATACGGAAGGAAAAGTGATAGGGAAATGTAATCCATTTTATTTTAATTGGTTAACTGACCTGCCCCCCGAAAGCTGATCCAAATTTTACAGGATGTCCCTTTTGTATATGAGCAAAGAGAAAAGTTAGTTAATTGTGTAAATAACGTCCCTATTGTATTTTCCTATTGTATTTTCTATTGTGTAAATAACGTCCCTATTGTATTTTCTTAATCCCTTACGGGTTGGTCTTGTAAAAAGTATGGCCGGCCTCGATCGGTACCGGTGGAGTGGCCATAGCATACTGATGGGCCGTTATCCAAACGACTGGCAGGCCCGGGATTATGTGTTGAGTCGGTTTGGCAAAAAAGAAAAAGCAGCACTGGATGCCTATCGACAATATATTTCAGAAGGAGTGGAACAAGGCAAAAGGCCCGAACTTGTCGGCGGCGGTTTGAACCGCTCGCTTGGCGGTTGGGCCGAAGTGAAGGCTCTGCGACGGTTGGGGATCGGAGATCCTGCCGATGATCGGATATTAGGGAGTGGCGAATTTGTTGAGCAGATTATTAAAGAAGCTGATGCCAGGCTTCGGTCCCGTCTTTTACCTAAGGATTACCCCAGTAAGATCAAGCAAGTGATTATTACAATCTGCAAAGAAGAAAGGGTTAACATTAAGGAACTCCTATCCGGCAGCCGACGGCGGCCAGTAACTGCCGCAAGGCTGCGGATAGCGCAAAAACTGGTTGAAGAATTAGGCGTGCCCCTTGCTGAAACGGCCAGACAGTTGGGTGTCTCCACTCCTGCAATCTCATTATCACTTGCCAGAGCAGCCAAGAGAAAAGTTAGTTAATTAGGTAAATAACGTTATATATAGCAATAACACAGGGCGTTAATTTAGCAAGAAGGGCGTATTATTTAATTAGTCACATGCATCTCCCACTCCGTCTCCATCTTTGTCCAGTTGATCAGGATTAGAGACAAATTGGCAATTATCATCACAATTTTGCTTATTGCCTCCTGTGCAGCTGTTATCACTAACTATGCCACTCTCGTCTCCATCGTCTATTATGCCGTCACGATCACTGTCTTTGCATTCGATTTTTACAAATTTAGCTAACCAGCCATCTTCGCTACCACGATTTACTATTCCCAAGCTCCCGGTTGTTGAACCTGTAATGTATACGTTATCATCCGAATCAACCACAATATCATTAGCATAAACTTTAAAGTTACTACTTATAGTTCTATTCCATCGAAAAATCCTATTTCCATCATATTTTGTAATGCTGGCAGAAGTATTACCGAATATCCCTGTATTCTGATTAAGATTTGTGCCCTGAATACCAACAACATACACATTGTTTGAATTGTCCACAGTTAGCCCGCTAGGTACATTTATATATTTATTCAAATCCGACCTTCTCCATACTTCAACACCACTGCTATCGTATTTAACTAGTTGTGGAAAAAATAATCCAAGAATTTGATTTATGGGATGTACAGTAACATAAACGTTTCCAGTACTATCTACTGCAAGTCCTCCGTTCATAAAGTATGGTCTTTCGGAATCAATGATAATATCATTAGGCCACACCCTGCCACCACCAGGTTCAAACTTTGCTACATAAGGGGTATAAGTATTATTTATTCCTCGAACAATAATATTGCCAGAATTGTCAACAGCTACGTTATAGTTTGCATCATGAGCAAATGTCCCCCACTGTTTTAGCCAGCTCATAGTTCCGGTGGTGTTGTTGTCGACGAACTTAGCAAGCCATGCGTCAGTATTAGTTGGATAAGCAGGATTTTGTCTACCTAATGATCCATGAGTATATCCAGAAATATATAAGTTTCCAGAATGATCGATAGCCAGATCAGTTATCCTATCTTTGTGACCCATATGAGATGCGTTTTCAAATGTTGTTACCCATGAACGCGTCCCGTTATTATTATATTTAGCAACCCAGTACTTTTTGCCTGCACTTTCTTCCATAATACCAGCAACAAATATATTGCCTTGACCGTCAACGTCCATGGCTGTAGTTTCGAATCCAGGCAATTGTGTAATATACGATCTCCATGTGCCGTTATTGTTGTACATATTAATTGAATAATTTGAGTCTATTTGGGTAAGTAGATATATATTTTTTGAATCATCAAGTTTTATTACAAATGATGTATCAAAAACTGCACTGCCAAACTGCTTAATCCATCTGAATCCACATGGCCTCACCATCAAGGTAACTTCATTAGGAGGGTATGGATAGACAGGTGCTGATGCTCTAATTTCAATATTACGAACCCCTATTGGTGTATTATTAAACGTCTCAACGGTCAATATTGAATCATTAACAGTGATAGGGTTAGGATCAAAGGTATCGGTATAAAAGGAAGGAATTTGTTTTGTAGAAAGAGTTACTGGGTCAGGGTAATCGTGTCGGGTGATATGAATATTAAATCTAGCCTCATCACCTTTTCTAACTGATTGCTCGGAAGGATGTTCACTAATTTGCACGTAGTGCGTACAAGATATTAATAATACTGGGAAAAAAATAAGAATTAATGATATAAATATATTAATAGTCTGAAATTCACGCTGACATTTCATATTATTACCTCTAGAGAAAGCCTAATAATTTTTAGCAGTAAATCCCTTAATTATTTCTTGACTAAGTCAAATTTATTACGATTGATATATATATACAAGTATAGTTCGAATAAATGGCACTTTTTCCTAAAATCAAGCATAGACCACAGCACTCTGGTAAGCCAATCGGGGGCAAAAGCGCATATGGAAAATGCTCGGACGCGGAAAATCGGAGATATTTGGTGTAAATTCTCTGTGCTGACGACGTTAAACGTAGGGCCTAGCGAACCCAGACTATAGGGGAGTCTTGGACATCAACAATAATGCACCGGCCTAGTGGGCCTTGGAGCAGGTGCCTTTCCATGGCTTGGATTGCCAAGGAGGTGAATTCAAATGCCTAATCGCTACTTCATTATTTCAGCCGTAATCCTTGCCATTGTGGCTCTCATCGCGAGGTTTATAATCCTGCGTCAACCGACTGAGACCGGACGGGCTAGATTAGCTGCGAAAGAAATTGTAGTGGGTAATCACACGTCGGGTACCATTACGAGATATCCAGGAAACGCGGATGGTGATGTCCCGCCGTCAGGTGAATTCGTTACCTCGGCTGGATTCCCAAGCGCAGTTGCTTTTGATGCCTCGGGCAACCTCTATGTTGCAAGTGATGTAGGAGATCATGTGCTTGTCTATGCGGCCGGTGCCATTATGCAAAATACTCCTCTTCGCAACATCTCAGGCCCACAAACAGGGATTTCTCACCCTACAGGTATAGCGGTAGACCAAAGTGGCAACGTGTACGTTGCAAACTGGGCTAGCACGACCCAACAAAGTACGGTGCTCAAATTTGCATCGGGAACGAATGGCGATGTCCCTCCGATTGCCAGAATTCCAGGAACCTGCGTTTCCTTAGGTTGTAGTCCGGGGCCTGTCAACACGGAATTCGATAGGGCAAAAGGAATAGCCGTGGACAGCGCCGAGCGAATGTATGTAATTGATGCCTTGTCTTCCAAACTGCTGATATTCGATCCAGGCGCTGACGGTGATGTCAGGCCTTCAGTCGTGATTGAAACGAGTCAGGCCTTCCCTCAGCAAGTGACCCTCGATGGTGACGAAAATATCTATGTCACGCATCGCAGTACACCACCTGCTATCACAGTCTATCCGGCGAATCCCACTAACAGTTCAGCTCCGATTCGCACAATTTTCAGTCCTGACCTAAACGAGCCCTTTGGCATTGCAGTTGACGGGGCGGATCAAATCTACGTCCCTAACTTAAGTCAACACAGCCTCGTAGTCTTCCCAGCCGGAGCTAACGGCAACGCCGTGACACCTGCAAGAAAACTTCAAGGACCTGCCACAGGTCTAAACAGACCTCTGACCGTAGCCGTGTCCTCTTTTATTTATAGTGGTCCATCCGACGACGAACCAATTCCGGAGCCGCAGTAAGGAACATATGATGAGCGTTTAATTCATTGGGTAGAAAAGGTGCTGGAGGGATTATTTTTTATACAATGATGACGGTGCTATCTTTGACTCTTCTTATGTATCATCACAGTCTTACAAAATTTTCCAAACTGTTTATCTTTTTTCCTTTTTTCAAGATATGACATTTCATTGTAGGCGGATTCCTTGTTCATTTAGGGAAGAGGGTGACGCTATTGACTTTGTTGACAAAAATGAGGAAGAATCATGCGGAAGCTGGTTGAGGAATTAGGGAATCAATGAGGGAATGAGAGATGTTGATGAAGTTATTCTTTTCTTGCTTGAAATGTATTTGAAAACACCACGCCCTAGCTTTTCTTCACGCTTCAACCTGGGAAACGCGGTTTTTGACCTGGGGAAACAGTGACATGTCCGTGTGGGGCAGGAAGAGGGAGGCGATGTACTGGTCCTTGAAGCTGTTTACTTCCGAGAGTTCGAAACTGGTCATCCTCCGCACCACCTCCACCACATCTTTGCGGATGTGGTTGGAGAGCTCGCTCATCCAGGCGCCGAGCATGGAGCCGTTACCCACATAGAGAATTTTCTCCGTATCCACTTCCGGCAGGAGGCCAACGCTCATGGCGCTGTCCAGGTCGATATAGCTGCCGAAGGCGCCGCATAGATGGCGGCCTTGGCCCTGATGAAGTTTTCAATATCCACTTCATTGATGACAATATCATGGTCGCAGCCTGCTTCTTCCTTCCAGGTCAGGACATATTCATAACCGCTCCTCCCTTCGCGGATGCGCGGCGTATCAAGGGTGCGGTTGAATTTGCCGCTGGGATCGATAACGCCGTGCTCGAGGAGGGTGGCGACGGCAATCAACAGGCCGGATCCGCAGATACCGATGGGTGCTTTATTGCCTATGGTGATGTTCATCGGCTCATAGGTGACAGGATTGAGGCTGAAGTCTTCGATGGCGCCGGCCGCGGCCCGCATGCCGTGGTTGATGCCGCCGCCTTCAAAGGCAGGACCGGCGGAGCAGGCCGCGCACACCAGCCATTCGCGGTTGCCGATGACGATTTCCGCATTGGTGCCGATATCAACATACAGGGTGAGTTTTTCGGTGCGGTACATGCCGGACCCCATGACGCCGGCAACGATATCGCCGCCCACATAACTGGAGATGGATGGATAGACCAGTGCCACAGCATGGCTTTCCAGGTTGAGGTCCAGATCCAAGGCTCGAAAAGGCGGGAAGAAAGTCGAAATCGGCACATAGGGCGCCCGTCGTATGTTATGGGGCTCAAGGCCGAGCAGGAAATGGGTCATGGTGGTGTTGCCAGCCATGGTGATGGACGATATTTCGTCTCTGGAAATGCCTGCCCGGTGTAACATCTTTTGGATGATCCCGTTGATGGTGTTCACCGCCAGCTCGTGCATCAGCTCCAGCCCTTTGGGTTTTTCCGCATAAATAATACGGGAAATGACGTCTTCGCCGTAACTGATCTGGCCATTGTAATCCCCTTGGCGGGCCAGGACTTTGCCGGTATTGAGATCAAGCAGATTGCCGTATACTGTGGTGGTGCCGATATCCACCGCAATGCCGAAGTTCCGGTTGGACCAGTTTCCCGGCTGGATATTGACAATGGGGGTCTTGCCGTTTCCACTCACCGGCCTGGCCAGGGTGACAGTGACCAGGAAGTCTTTTTCCCGCAATGCCCGGCGCGTTTTACGGAGCACGGGAAGGGTGGTGATCAAGCGGTGTTCATGGTATTGGTTTCTGAGGCCCTGGATGATGCGGCCGGCATCAGCCATATTGTCCGTTGCTGACGCGGGCGGCAGTTCAAGGACCCGTTTTTCCACGGGCGGCGAAAAAACCCCTTCCTTTTTCAACGCATCAATATTGAAGATGTGCATTCTGGCCCGGTGCCTGAGAGGCACTTCAGTGGCCAACGCCCCGGCTTGCAGTTCAGATTCCACCGGGATACGGACCGTTACATCGCCGCTGACCGAAGAAATGCAGGCCTGCCGGTATCCCTCTTCAAAGTCCTGTTCGGATAACTTTTCGCTTTTACCGCCTTTAAGGGCGCCCTGCTCAAGATGAACTCTGCATTTACCGCACACGCCGCTGCCGCCGCATGAGGCGTTTATGTGGATCCCTGCCAGGTGGGCGGTTTTGAGCAGAGAAGTGCCTTGCTGGACTTCGATGGTCCTGCCGGAAGGGAGAAAAATAACGGTATGGAGGGAAGGGCTTTCCTTCATGTGAGGAGCTCGGCAACCTCCAAGTTTCGTAATTCCGCCCGGTTGAACACCGGCCCGTCAACGCAGACCAGTTTATTGTCCATGTGGCAGTGGCGGCAGATGCCGACCCCGCATTTCATGTGCCGCTCCAGGGTGGTGATAATATCTTCATCTTGTATTCCCATTCTGCTCAACTCGGCGAGCACGAAACGGATCATGAGCGGTGGGCCGCAGACCAGGGCTACAGTGCTGGAGGGATCAACCGTAATCTTGTCAAACAGAGTGGTAACCACACCGGTATGGCCGTTCCAGCCTGGTTCGGCTTGATCTACCGTTAGAAGACAGGTAGTGTCCGGTCGTTTCTGCCATAAGTCAAGATCTGCTGTAAAAGCAAGGTCAGAGGGCAGGCGGCTGCCGTAAAGAATGGTTATTTCCCTGAAATCTTTTTCATTGTCCATACAGTAGTTGATTACCGACCTGAGTGGGGCAAGGCCGATCCCACCGGCGACAAAGAGAAGGTTTTTGCCTTTGAGCGCATCCATGGAAAAAGGCGTGCCGTATGGTCCGCGCAGGCCAATAAAGGCTCCTTCGGTAAGTTCATGCATGGCGTTGGTCAGCGTGCCTGCTTTGCGCACACTTAACGATAGGGTGCCTGGTCTGGAAGGGGTTGAGGAAAAGGATATGGGCGCTTCACCACAATGGGGAATGGACACCATCATGAATTGGCCGGGTGCGTACGTGAAGGTCTTGTTGTATTCCTCGTCAACAAAGGAAAGGTCAAAGGTTTTGATCTGGGAGTTCTCAACAATCAATTCTTTGATAATGGCCGGCCTGGGAAGATAGATATTCTGGTTGATTGTATGAATCATGTTTTTGTCTCGCCTTTTTGTCTCATACCAAGTCGCATTCAAATTCTAACTTTGTTGGCTGCGTCGTCGGCTTCCTCGACGTATTTCATATACGCCTCCGGGGCCTCCTCCTTGCCGTCTTGTTACCTCTTTGAATGCAAATTGTTATCAGTTGGTAACAAGGTCGATAAAGCGGATAATGTCCACCCCACCGAAACATATACCCACACACCGGCCGCAACCTATGCAACTCGGCCGGTTATGTTTTTGCACGTCATACAGCATCTTATGCAGGAAGCGTTGGCGGATGGCCTGAGTTCGGTGATCAACCGGGTTATGGTCTCCGGCCATTCTGGTAAAGCCGCTGAAGGTGCAGGCATCCCATGACCGTAAACGTTCTCCTTCATGCTCGGAAAGCTTGCGGTCGGAAATGGAAAAACAGGTGCAGGTGGGACAAATATAGGCACAGCCGCTGCAGTCCTGGCAGCGTAGTGACAGTTCCGACCAGATGGATTCCGGCACCTTACCCGATTTGAGGCGTTTAATGGCCTGGTCCATATGGACCTGTCTGGTAAATTTACCCCGCGCTTCCAGATAAGTCTGGTACTGGAGTTTGACATCTTCCTCTTCGGCCGGCGCGAAGAAATGCTGCCATTTACTGACGATCTCCTGCCCGGTAGCCCTGCCGACATCGACAAAAAACCGGTTGCCGAGATCGGTCAGTTGCAAATCAAAACCGTATTCCAGAAAAGGACCGGTCTTTGCCGCGTTGCAGAAGCAGTTTTCAGATGGCTCGTTGCAGCCGACGCTTATGAGCACGGCGTTTTTGCGCTTCTCGAGGTAGTAAGGGTCTCTGGCAGTAAGGGAAAAGGTCACATCCATGTAAAGGACCGCTGACAGGTCACAGGAATGCACGCCAAAGTAAACGGTGGGTTGGGAATTACAAACTGAATCGAACCGGTAATCCCCGTTCGCAGAAGTCTCATACGTGAAAAGCGTTTCCTGCTGGGGGAAAAGGAAAGGCTTGATCGATGTCACCGCCTGATTGACCAGGTCAAATTCCACTTCATCAACCGAATCAACCAGGGTGAACATGGTGTCGCCCTGTATATTTTTCACCGGCGCAACCAGATGGTATTCTTTTTTCAGTCTGCGCAGAAAGCTGACCAAATGATCCTTTTTTAAGATAAATTTATCGGTCATGTTGTTATTTTTTCCATCTTTACTGCGCATACTTTAAACTCCGGACATTTTGATTTGGGGTCCTTTGTATCAACCGTTAACTCGTTAATCGGCGCTTCGGTGAAGTGAAAGGTGGTATACACCGAGCCCGCACCGACCTGCTCGGTGACCTGGGCTTTGAGGGTAATGGAACCCCGCCTGGAGGAAAGCTTCACCATATCATCGGTTCGAATATTATAGGAAGCAGCGTCCTGCGGATTTACCTCCAGCACCGCCTCGTTGCACTCTCGGTTAAGGGTGACGCTATTTCTCGTCATGGTGGCGGTGCGGTATTGGTGATAAACCATGCCGGTATTAAGGACAAGGGGATAGTCGTCGTCAGGCAGCTCACCGGGAGATTGGTGTGTCGTTGGTATGAATTGGCCGAGGCCGCGGCTGAAATAATATTTGTGCAAAAATGGGGTGCCCGGATGTTCTCTATCCCAGCAGGGCCATTGCAGTCCCCAGGAAGACTCTAAACGGTCATGGTGCATGCCGCCGTATGTGGGAGCGAGCAGAGCAATTTCTTCCATGATTTCCGCAGTGGATTCATAGTCCATTGGGTAGCCCAATCGTTCGGAAATGGACATGATAATTTCGCAGTCCGGCCGGCATGAACCAATGGGTGGAATGGCTTGCCGCACCATCTGCACCCGCCGTTCGGAATTGGTAAAAGTGCCGGTCTTCTCGGCAAAGGAAGCAGCAGGAAAAACCACATGGGCCAGTTGGGCTGTTTCGGAAAGAAAAATATCAGACACGGCTAGGAATTCAAGTTCCTTAAGGGTTTGGTCTACCTTGTTGGCCTTGGGTTCGCTCAAGACAGGATTTTCTCCCATGATGAACATGCCCCGCACCGGACTTTTCGGTCCGCCGTGGGTCATATGCATCAAGGTCAGGCCCGGCACCGGTGAAAGTTCAACCCCCCATGCTCGTTCAAACTTTTCTCTGTGTTCAGGGTTGTTCACTGCCTGATAACTTGGAAAAACTCCTGGTAACGCTCCCATATCACAGGCGCCCTGCACATTGTTCTGGCCGCGGAGCGGGTCCACCCCGGTGAATTCCTTTTCCACATGCCCCGCCATCATGGCAAGGTTGGCGATGGTCTCCACATTGCCGGTCCCGCAGACATGTTGGGTTATGCCGAGGCAGTAGCAGATCACCGCCTTTTGGGCTCGCGCGTATAACTGGGCAGCTGCGCTTATCTTTTCAAGGGCCACGCCGGTAATATCGGCAATTTTATTGAGGTCAAGCCGGAAAAGCATATCCCGCAAGGCATGATAGTTTTCGGTCCGCATCTCGATGAACAAGTCGTCGACCAGGTTTTCGTCCAGGATAACCCGCATCATCCCGTTAAGGAGCGGAATATCAGTGCCGCCTTTGATATCAAGATGGATATGGGCGAACTCGGCCAGCAAGGTGCGGCGCGGATCAATAACTATCAGTTTCGCCCCATTATCGAGGGCATCGAAGATACGGCGCGCTACTTGCGGATGGGCCTCGGTGGTATTGGAGCCTGAAACGATGATCACCTCGGCCTGTTCTATTTCATTTATGGAATTGGTCATGGCGCCGCTGCCGAATGTGGTGGCAAGACCTGTCACCGTGGGCGCATGTCAGAGGCGGGCGCAATGGTCGATATTATTTGTTTTGAGAACAGTGCGGGTGAATTTCTGTAACAGGTAGTTTTCTTCATTGGTGCATTTTGCCGAGGCAAGTACACCCAGGCCCTGGCAGTTGGTGTTGTCCCGGATGCGCCGAAGATTTTCAGCGGTGAAGTCCAGGGCCTCATCCCAGGATACCGGCACCAACTTGCCGTTTTTGCGCATCAGAGGCTGGGTGAGTCTGGAAGAATTATGGATGAATTCATGAATGTGCCAGCCCTTGACACAGAGGTTGTGGTGCGATACCGGGTGGTTGCGGCTGGCCATTGAACCAGTGACCTTGCCGTTTTCTACATGCAGGTATAAGCCACAGCCGCAACCACAATACGCACAAGTGGTCAGAACATCTTTCATGGTATGATTCCTTGCTGCCTTATTATCATTTTGAATGCAACCTGGTAAAACGAGTATTCTCGTGCATGTAATGAGTTCGGCAAAATCCTGGTTCCCAATTATTCCGGGATCCTCACTCTTCAGACTCTACACAAAATTGCGAACTACAGCAATTTTGTGTTAAATGCGACTTCGTCGCTATAAAGTTTCAATAAGACCTGTAGCTACCGTAACAAACCGATTTAATAAGACAAACATCAACATCGACAAGATTTTTGTTATATTTTAGGCGCAGAGCGCCTAAAATCAATGGTAGTATATGGGCTGGTTTTTGAAAAGTTTAAAGTAGTTATGCCAAAAAAAAGTCAACCTTACTTGGTTTATGAGGTCTTAAAGGAATTCCTTGTCCTCACCGGAATTGTCTGAACTGCAGTTAAGTAGGGTTTCATGCGCAATGCATCCTGGTTGTTGCGTTTACTCTCTTATAGACAAAGATCATACTAATTTGTTTGTTTTTTTAGTATAATTTGGGTAGTAAAAAACGTGAAATTACTATGCTTTATTGAGTAAATTTTCTGTTATGTCTGAAGCAGTGTAGTGTTGTGAAAGGATTTTCTTTGGTGAAGAAAGGCATCGTGCCCCTGCTTTTTGCTTTCCTGGTTGGTTTATTGGGAGCCGGGACTACCTTTTCAAAATCTTCTCTTGAATTCTACTACTTCAATCCCGATTCTTCATATGGAAATCTGGGGCGATTGAAAGGAGAAATGGACAATTTCTTCTCCAAAGCCAAGTTATCCATTTCTTTTCAGCCGTTTTCACACCTATCTGATTTAGAACGAAAAATTAGGAAGGATCGCCCAGCACTGGCACTTTTGCCGCAATGGTATTGGAAAAAACATGGTGATGAACTCCATTTGCGTCCTTTCCTCAAACCTCCTGAGGATAAAGAGGGGACTTACAGAAAGATCCTTCTGGTAAGCAAACAGTCTGACATAAATTTGCATAATCTCGAAAACCATTCTCTGGCAATGACTACCTTGGGCCCTGAAGGGCATGAGGTATTACAGGATATTTTGCCCAAAGAATTGGAAATCAATACGAGGCGATTAAATATTGTAGTCGTTCCTAAGGATACCGATGCGCTGTTTGCCTTGGCCTTGGGACATGTGGAAATGGCACTTGTTTCTAAAGAAAATTTGAAAATTATTACAAGATTGAATCCAAATCTTGTTAAGAATATCAACGCGCTGATAGAGACAAGAGATATTCCCTTGCCGGTCCTGTGCTATTCAGAAAAGATTTCTGAGGGTAAAGACATCGAAAGATTTAAAAATGTTTTCTTGGACCCGGGCGGAAAAGGATTGCGGCGGAAAATCATGGAGATACTTCATGTTCATGCTTGGTAGAGGAGAATGGACTCATAAAATACTGCATGCCTTTTTAGGACTTGTGCTCTGCTTGGTGTTCATCCCGTCTCCGGCAAGTGCAGAAAACCATGTGGCAGTTTTATTGAGTGATACGGAAAAGGCATATTCTGCGCCGCTGGACTCGTTTACCAAGGAGGTTGGTGCTCCGGTGAAGATATACAACCTGGAGGGCGATATTCACAAGGCACCGGAAATGATGGCCGAAATCCTCTCGCAAAAGCCTGCTTTGATTTTTGTTTTGGGGGCAAAGGCCGCCTATGTGGCAAAAATATGGACAAGCGATTTACCAGAGATTCCTGTTATTTTTTCTATGGTTTTAAATTGGCAGAAATATGAACTTTTTCCCGGTCAGGAAAATATTGCCGGCATTGCCAATGAGGTAGCGCCGGGAGTTCAGTTTGCCAATACTGCCATCATCGCTCCAGCGACCCGTCGCATTGGCGTGATTTATAGCAAGGAGCATTCTGCTCATGTCATCAAAGAAGCGAAGGAATCTGCAGAAAAACTTGGAATTGATTTGATAGCAAAGTCTATTAGCCGGCCCCATGATTTTAGGCATGCTTTTCAAAGGATGGCCGACCGCATTGATGGATATTGGATTGTGGCCGACCCGGTGGTGTACACCCTTGAAAACATTTCATGGCTTGAAAAGAAATGTATGAAACAGAATCTTATTTGCATCGGCCAATCAAGGAACGTGGCAACCGGTGGGATATTGTTGGCAGTGGATATCGATGTTACAAATATAGGTTCCCAGGCAGCATCCATGGCCAAGAATATCCTTATCAGACATCAAAGCCCGAAAAATATCGGAGTTATGCCTCCCCTTGGTACCAGACTCCTGTTGAACATGAAAACCGCACGTAAGATAGGCCTTTCCGTGAGTCAGGTTGCCATGGACCTGGCAAATGAGATAATTGATAAATGACTATATCCACCTTCAGAGTAGGAGACAGTCTGACCGGCAGGAAGGTTAGGAGATGGAAGCCCTCCATTCGCTTGTATTTGGTATTAATGAATGTGCTCTTGCTCTGTCTGCTGTTCCCCTCAGTCAGCATTATATTTCTCACCCGGGAGGCTGATTTCCGGGATGCTCAGTTAGAATTGAATATTCTACAAATGCAGAAGGGTCTGGAAAACCGTGCTTCTTCTCTGGTACACAGCCTGGCATTAAGTTCTGGTCAGGCAATAGCCGGATATGACTATACCTTCCTCAATACCATGATTAGTCAGGTTGTAGAAAATGATCCGGAGATCCTGTACCTCATGGTCATGGATAAAGATCAGCGAATTATTGCCCATAATATTTCTGAAAAGATCGGTAGTAAGCTCGACAGTCCATTGGATTATACAATAGCGAACATGCTTGAAGAAGAGTTTGCGCCACTCCTCAATGGTAAAAAACTTCCTGTGACCGCACGTTTTTTTAACAGCAAATGCACCATAGGGGATAACAGGAGCGCTGTGCCGGTCTTGGAGGCTGTAGTGCCGGTATATAGCGGCGCTTCTCTTTTGGGTGCTTTGCGTTGTGGATATTCATTGGAGGGCCACCATGAACAAATAATGAAGACAAAAGAAATATGGGCTGAAAAGATGAAGGAGCTTCAACTATATTTCCTATCCATGACAGGCATCTTTTTTTCATTCGGATTTCTAGTTGTACTCTTTTTCAGCCGCTCTCTTATCCGTTCAATCAGGGTCTTGGATCAAGGAGTCCGCAGGGTTTCAAAAGGAGATATGGAACATGGTATTGTGCTGCAAGGCATGGTATGTGCTGAATTTTTACGGTTGACCGATTCCTTTAATACAATGACGGAGAAGTTGCGCCAATCCTATCAACAGCTGGATGAATACAGCAGATCCCTGGAAGAAAAGGTGGAAGAACGCACTCAAGAACTGCGGCAGGCCCAGTTTACTTTAATGCAGCAAGCGCATGATGCAGGTATGGCGGAAATGGCGGTTGGCATTTTGCACAATATTGGTAATGCCATGACACTGGCAAAGGTAAGTGCCTCCCAGCTGCTCAAAAGACTTCGTCAAAACCCAATAAACAAGGATGTGCATGATGCCCTCATGCAGGGCGTGCAGGAGATGAAGGGAGAAGTTGCCTTGTCGCAGCAAGAGAGAGCAAGGATGCTCAATATTTTTGCCTTGCTTCCGGAAAGTTTGCAGGAAGAGTTTGATGCGCTTGAAGAAGGTTTACAACGCATACGCGAGAAGCATGAACATATTGAAGGCATAATCAATCTGCAGTTGCGGTATGCTTCTTTGTTAGGTGTTGTTGAAGATATTGATATAAATCGCCTTGTCGATGATTCGGTACGGATGCTGGAAGATGCCATTAAGAAGCGGTCGGTTGTGGTGGAAAGGCGTTCTGAAAACCTCCCGCTTGTCAGATTTGAACAAGCCAAACTCATTCAGATTGTGATCAATCTGATCAAAAACGGTTATGAAGCGATGGATGAAACGCCTCAAGACGAGAGACGTCTCACCATAACAACTTCTGTTGAAGGAAGTCCCATCAGGTATGTGAAAATATCGGTTAAAGATACCGGAGTGGGCTTTATTCAAGACGAAAAGGAAAAGATGTTTCAGTTTGGATATTCCACCAAAAAGAGAGGATCTGGTTTTGGCCTACATTCATGTGCAAATTACCTCATAGCAAGCAATGGATCACTTACCGGTCTTAGTCTTGGCAAGGGCAAAGGCGCAGAGTTTGTTGTGCGCCTCCCGGTAAAGAGGAGGGATGGAAGATAGTATTGACGAGTTGATTTTTTATGGCAGGGGAAGATATGGAG
This sequence comes from uncultured Desulfobulbaceae bacterium, assembly GCA_945787445.1. Classification (GTDB taxonomy): domain Bacteria; phylum Desulfobacterota; class Desulfobulbia; order Desulfobulbales; family CALZHT01; genus CALZHT01. The sequence continues at coordinate 2,223 of CALZHT010000097.1, read as the reverse complement.
CGCAAATATACTATTTTCTAACCAAAATAAGAAGTTGGAGCGTTGTTTCTTGTTGCAATACAAAGACGACAAAATTAAGGTGCGTCAATTGTATTGCATTTGATCGGCAAAAAGGGTGTCGGGGAATAATCTGGGCATGGAAAACCGAAGAATCCTTATCATAGACGATGATCTCGATGTATGGAAGGCATATGAGATCGTTCTTTCCCCTCCTGATGAATTAAAAAATTCTGCAAGCCGGAAAATGGCCGAACTTCTCACCGATAGTAAAAAGGAGGAGCGGCCGGTTTTTGATCTCCACTATGCCGCGCAAGGGCAGGCAGGATTTGCATTGGTGCATAAGGCCCTGGACGAGGATCGTCCTTATGCCGTTGCTTTTATCGATATAAGGATGCCGCCAGGATGGGACGGCATGGAAACGGCAGCGCGTATTCGGCAAATTGATCCCAAAATCGAGATTGTAATTGTTACCGCCTATTCTGACCGTTCACGTGAAGAAATCGTTCAGAACGTTGGAGCACCGGACAAGCTTCTTTTTCTCCGTAAACCATTTGATCCTGATGAACTTACGCAACTGGCACTTTCCTTAACCAGTAAATGGAATTTGGCACAGAAGGAAGAGACAGCAAAAAAGGAGCTTGAGGAATCTCGGACAAGGCTTCAAACCCTGGTGGAAAACACCAGTGACTTGGTCTGGGAAATGGATACCCGCGGTGTCTTTTTATACTGTTCGCCGGTGTGCGAGTATATATATGGTTTCCGGCCCGAGGAGCTTGAAGGGAATTCTTTTATTGATTGTCTATTGGCTCCCGAGGAAGTTGAGAAAGCAAGGCAATTGCTGCGAAGCTGTGTGATGGATTTCAAGGGCTACTTTGGTGTTGAGAGACTCTGCCTTAAAAAGGACGGCAGTAAGGTCTTTATCGAGTCCAGTGCCAGCCAGATTTTTGATGAAAGAGGCAGGGTTGTTGGTTTCCGGGGCATTGATCGGGATATCTCCAGACGTAAAAATATGGAAGTGGAACGTGCCAGGTTGGAAGAGCAAATCCGACAAAGCGAGAAGATGCAGGCATTAGGGACACTGGCCGGGGGAGTCGCCCATGACCTCAACAATATATTGACTCCGATAATGGCGAATGCACAGCTGGTCATGATGCGACAGGGGCCGGACCATCCCGAAACCCCACGTTTACTGGAGATTCAGAAAAGCGCTGAAAAAGCAGCAAGTCTTATCAGACAAATACTGACCTTCAGCCGGAAGCAGATTATCAAGGAGGAAGTCTTGTCTCTCAACCAGATAATTGACAATATTTATAAGATGCTTCGTCGCTTGATTCGTACCGATATTGAATTTCATATTGATTTGGATAAGGATCTCTGGACCGTTGACGGCGATATTGCCCAGATAGAACAGATTATTGTCAATCTTATCGTCAATGCCCAGGACGCTCTACCTGAAGGCGGTAATGTGATTGTTCGGACGTGGAACGAGGAATCACGAGACGGTTCTGAATTTGATATTTTTCATAAACCAATAGACGGTTCCTTTGTTGTTCTTTCTGTCTCTGACAATGGCATTGGCATGGATGAGATTACCCAGGACTTAATTTTCGACCCATTCTTTACAACAAAAGAGGTCGGCAAAGGGACCGGACTTGGCCTGTCTACCGTCTACGGGTCTGTGAGCCAGCATAGGGGGCATATTCGTTTAGATTCAAGCCCCGGGAATGGAACTATTTTTTATATCTATTTCAAGAAGTCAAAAAAGCAATCCGTTGTTGATGATGCCCAGGATACCCTCCAGATAGGAGGAGGCAGCGAAACCATACTCCTGGTTGAGGATAATAGTGATGTGCGAATGGTGACGGCGTCCGTTCTGGAACAATACGGATACCGTGTCCTTATGGGGGGGAATGGTATTGAGGCTCTCCAAATCCTCAGCGAGTATGATGGAGAAATCGATTTACTCCTTACAGATCTTGTTATGCCTGTTCTGGGAGGAAAAGCATTGGCTCAAAAGGTAAGAAGCAGCGATCCTGACATTCCTATTTTGTTGATGAGCGCCTATCAGATAAATGTGGATGAGATTGCACCCACTACATCTGGTTTCGACTTTATCCAAAAACCTTTCACTCCACTGGGATTGGCACAGATAGTAAGGGATTTGCTCGATGAAGCGGAAGGAAGGAACTTGCCTGAAGAAGCAGAAGGAATGGATGATGCCTG
>CALZHT010000096.1 GCA_945787445.1 uncultured Desulfobulbaceae bacterium | reverse complement strand
ATTTGCCGCCGGTTCAGCGGAGAAAATACTTGATGTCAAAGATCCAGGGATTGTAGTGATTGATGAGGTTGTCGGCATGCTCGTTACCTTGGTCGGGGCTCCGGTAAATATGACGGCTCTTCTGCTCGGCTTTGCCCTGTTTCGGTTTTTCGATATAATCAAGCCGTTTCCCATTGGCTGGGTTGACAAACACCTGAACGGCGGCATTGGCATTGTCATGGACGACGTGATTGCAGGACTATACGGTCTTTTGTGTCTGCAATGTATCCACCGTTTCCTGCTGAAATAATTTTAGAACTCCTGAGCTCGAAACGTAATTTCAAGGAGTTACAAAATTAAGTGCCTAAAGTGACTAAAGTTCGAAGTGCCTAAAGTGCCTAAAGTTAAAGGACTTATTTGATCAGAAAAATTCCATAACTTTAGTCACTTCTCCAAAATAGGTATCAACTAAAAATCTACTGAGATCAGGTTGTCTGAATTTTTTCAAGGGTGATGGAATTAACTCGTGGTATGGAAGTACGATGAAAATCCGGTCTCAATGTCAAATGGGCTCGAGCACTTATGCCCGTAGGTCAACGATTTCTTTTCTCAAGTCCTTTACTAATTCCGGCCTGCATTGATTCAATGACAGAAACAGGGTCTGTTGCCCTGGTTATGGGCCTGCCCACTACAACATAGTCGGCGCCGTTGGCAATGGCGGCTTGAGCGGTCATGATCCGTTTCTGGTCATCGAGATTTTCGCTGGTATTGGCGCCCGGCCTGATACCCGGTGTTACAATCAGGAGTTTTTCGCCAAGCTTTTCTCTGATCCTTGCTGCTTCGAGCCCTGACGAGACTATGCCGTCACAACCCAGGTCAAGGGCGCGTCTGGCGCGAAGATATACCAGGTCTTCCACCGATCCGGTCATTCCCATATCCCGCAGGTCTTCTTCGCCAAAGCTGGTAAGTACCGTGACAGCCAGCAGTTTTATGTCGCCTTTTTCCTGGATAGCGGCGCGGAGAATGGCATCATTGCCGTGGACGGTGGCAAAGGTGACGCCGCGGTTTTTGAGTTGGGCCACGGCCAGTCTGACGGTTTCAGGAATATCAAAGAATTTGAGATCCACCATTACTTTGTGGCCCCGTGCAATAAGCCAGTCAACTACATCAAACCAGCTGGCCATGAAGAGCTGCAAACCCACCTTGTAGAAGCCCAGGTAGGTTTCGGTATTTTTTACCAATTCCCTGGCCTTGGCCGGGTGATCCACATCAAGCGCCAGTATTATCCTTTCCCGTAAAGGGATATCATTTTTCGTCATGGATAGGGTCAATAAAATTATGGTAAAAGGTTTTCGGATAAATTTTTGAGTTGATCGCAAGCTTACCAGAATTGTCGCTGCAGTTCTACCACAACATGAAAGAGAAAAAAAAGTGTTTTCCTGTTTGACAAAGAGTGCCTTGCAAATCTATACAGAATTATAGGGAAAAAAATTTGCTAAAAACAAAATCCAAAAGGAGGGAAGGAAATGAAGAAACTACTGTGGTTGATTCTGTTTGGGGGTATGAGTATGTGTATTGCTGCCGGCAATGTTTATGCACATTGCGAGATTCCTTGCGGCATATACGATGATCAGGCCCGCGTAAATATGATCCTTGAGCACGCCACCACAATTGAAAAATCCATGAACCAGATAATCAGCTTGGGTAAAGAAAAACCGGCGAATAAGAACCAGATTGTCAGGTGGATCGATAACAAGGAATATCATGCCAAAAAGGTGCAGAAGATTGTCTGCCAGTATTTTATGACCCAGCGCATAAAGCCGGATGCGAAGAAATACCCTGAGAAACTGAGCCTTCTTCATCAAATGCTGCTTGCCGCCATGAAATGCAAACAGACCACCGATGTGGCTCATGTTGCAAAGTTGCGTGCTCTTGCCGCAGACTTTGAAGCACTGTATTTCGAGAAAAAATGACGCAAAGGGCTGTCTCGGCCCTTGGGTAATTGAAATGGCAAGGCAGGACATTTTCGATGATGTCCTGCCTTTTTATATTATGCTTCCACCCAGAGCTTGTGGGCAAAGAGTACATTGAAAATTGTCAAGCAAATAGCAATATTTAGAATACTCTATTGGGGTCGATATAAATAGATTTGCCATATTTGATTATGGGTAATGGAGATTGATTGCTATTTTGTCGTAAATCTTTTATAAGTCCTCGAAAGAACGATACTTGCCGCATAAGCTGGAAGAATGTTTTTATGGAAGATTTTAGCAGATCCACGTAACCACGCGAGCCACGATGATGACCGTTTCTAGTGAATGTTCCAATGAACAAGCCAGATTTGCTGATAGCTTTCCAAGTTTATTTTCCACATAGTTGCCAGATTAATCCTCAAAGAATTCCTTCGACCTGACCAATGAATGAAATTGTCTTGCCCCAGAGAGTCTTGCCATAGTTTTTTATGCAGGGTATATTGACCTTTCCATCATGCACCAGGCGGTCCTGGGTTGGTTTCTGGTGGGGATTCTCTTCGGTATAAAATATTTGCCGGGGCTCTCCCCGACCATCCAGAGAATTCTTCTCATGGTTTTTTCGTTGTTTCTTGCCTCGCGATACTGGGTATTCAGGACATTCGACACTCTATATTATACGGCGATAATCGATTGTGCCGCTATGATCCTGCTCTATCTGGCGGAAAGCTATGGCATTCTCATTCATGTAACCGGCATGTTTGTCAATATTCTGCCTCTCAAAAGAAAATTGCGGTCCATAGACCTCAACCGGCCCGACCTGCCGACAATTGATATCTTTATCCCCACCTATAATGAACCGGTTAAATTTGTTGAAATTACTGCCACTGCATGTCTGAGTATGGAGTATCCGAAGGATAAAGTTGCAATCCATATTCTTGATGATGGAGGTACTTGGGAAAAGAAAAACGATAAAGATCCTGTCAAGGCTGAAAAGGCCAGAAACAGAGCAAATGCGCTTGGCGATGCGGCCCAGCGCTTGGGAATCCGCTATCTGACCCGGAAAAACAATAAAAATGCCAAGGCAGGGAATATCACCGCGGCTCTAAAGGCCACGGCAGCGTTGCAGGCATCATCAGATAAAACCTTACCAGTCGGGGGGGCGCAAGGGCAAAAGTCATCTGGTGGAGAACTCATCGTGGTGCTGGACTGTGACCATATTCCCACCACTGATTTTCTCAAAAATACAGTGGGGTATTTTTTGGAGGATGAGAAACTTTTCCTGGTGCAAACACCGCATTTTATGATTAATCCTGATCCACTGGAAAAGAACCTTGGGACCCATGCGGAAAATCCCGGTGAAAACGAAATGTTTTACGGGGCTGTGCAACTCGGTATGGATTTCTGGAATTCTTCGTTTTTTTGTGGATCTGCAGCGCTGTTACGACGGCGATGTTTAGAAGAGATAGGAGGGATAGCAGCGGATACTGTAACAGAGGATGCGGAGACTTCCTTGCTTCTCCATGCAAAAGGATACAATAGCGTTTACATTGATCATCCCATGGTCTGCGGAATGGCGCCTGAAACCGTCAATGACTTTATCGGGCAACGCAGCCGATGGACGCAAGGCATGATCCAGATTTTTATGCTGAAGAATCCTCTGTTCATGAAAGGACTCAAGCTGTATCAACGAATTTCCTACTTCAATTCGTGTGTCTTCTGGTTCTTCGGCATTGCCCGGTTCATCTTCCTTCTGGCGCCTCTCGCCTACCTTTACTTCGGACTTAAGGTGTATAATGCTTCTTTGCCGCAGATCCTCGCCTATACAGTCCCTCATCTTGTCGGGGTGGTTATCGTTACAGACTATCTATTTGGTCGTGTCCGTCATCCGTTCTTTTCAGAATTGTATGAAAGCATGCAAAGTATTTTCCTGCTTCCAGCAATCATTGGAGCCATAGTTCGTCCAAAAATAGGAAAGTTCAAGGTGACGCCCAAGGGCAAAAGGCTGAACGAGGATTTTCTTAGTCCGCTGGCCTTTCCGTTTTATCTGCTTTTGGTAATTAATTTTGCAGCGATTCCTGCTGCTGTGTATCGCTGGTACTATATGCCCCTTTCCCGCGATACCATCATTATATGTTCATTTTGGGTGTTTTTTAACTTGGTGCTGGTTTTGCTCTGTCTCGGCATCGCCTGGGAGCGCCGCCAGATTCGTACCCAGCATAGAATTACCATCAACGAAGATGTAACAGTGCGTATTGAGGCAAATCAGCAGGAAATACAGGGCAGGATTGTGGATATTTCTCTCGCCGGATTCCGGTTCATTCCTACTGTAGAAGCTGCCATAAAGGAAGGCGACTACCTTACCATCCTGGCGCAAAGCAGTACGAATGAATCCCTGGCAATTCAAGCCGAGACATTACGGATAACCAAACAGGGGGGTGACATCCTTTGGGGGTGCTCATTTGATCTTGAAGATCAGGAAGCAAGGCGGGACATTATTAATTTTGTCTACGGCAGCAGTAGCCGTTGGCAAAGATTCTGGAGTAACAGGCGCGCCCAGAGGATCAGCATTATTGCCGGTTTTTTCTATCTGTTGCAGAAAGGAATAAATGGAACTGCACGAAATCTAAAAGGAGTTGCAATAACTTTACTTTACTATATCCAAAGATCAGGAATACACCTATGGAACGGTATCAAATGGCATATGCAGAAAGTATTCGCCTGAAAAGTCCAGTGTCGTGTCTCGAATCAACTGACGCATCTTGCTTGTTCTTTGACGCGCCCACTGCGTTGCGACTTCAGTCGCATAGCGCTGCTATGCTCCCTCAGTCGCGCCTTGTCGGCACGGCAAATTACTTCGCAATCTTGCGACACTTCATTCGTGACACGACACGAGCGCCTTTTGCACTCGCCTTTCTAGTCATTGTGGCTTTGTTTTGTTTTCCGCACCTTACTATGGCAGAAGAATCATATCATGTAGAGCTGCCTCTCAGCCGGATCGCACCGGTGGGGACCATTGACCTCAAAGGGATGAGCGCCTCCTATGAGTTGTCTTTACCGATTCCCGAGAGATGGCGGATCAGGAAGGCCCATCTTCAATTCAGCTATGTGAACTCCAGCGTTGTTGATCCCAAGAAATCCAGACTGGTGGTTCGTTTAAATGAGAGGCCGTTGGCCCAAGTTGCCTTGCAACCCAAGTCGCCGCTGGGAGAAGTTGAGGTAAAATTGCCTGTTGCCCAATTACGGCCAGGGTATAACATCCTCACCTTTACAGTAGCCCAGCATCTGCCGGATGAAAAATGTGAAGACATAACCGCGCCTGAGCTGTGGACTACATTAGAACTGGACAAGGCTACCATGGAATTTGAGTACGAATTACGGGAAGTACCATTGCAGCTTTCGGTCCTCTCGGACTTTCTTTTCGATGCCAAAATCATGGGAGATTTCAGAGTCAATCTGCTTGTCCCCGATTTGTCGGCAGCGCATCTTCAAGCTGCAGCCGCGGTGGCATCCGGAGTCGCACTCAGGATGAAATACCGACCAGTGCATTTTTCCATCGCATCGGAGCTTGTTTCAGGCGTCGATAATATCCTGGTGGGTGATAAAGATTTTGTGAAAAACGTTCTTGGGGATGAAGCCCCGGCTATTGAGGGGGCATGGTTGCAAATCCTTCCTCTTCACCGGAAAAGCGAAGCAAGGGAAAAAGGCCGCAAAGTGATCAAAACCATGATCGACAAGGAGCATGCCCTCATTCTGGTTACGGGAGCCAGTCAAGGCGAGGTCCTCAACACCGCGACTTTTTTCTCCCTCCTCAACCAGAGCTTAACCGACAAAGCAGTTACCAAAATTGATGATATACAAATGCCGGAATTGGTGCCTTACTCCGGCAAAAGATTTTTCATGCCGGGCGCCACATACCGCTTTTTAGATATGGGATTTTCCACCCACACCTTTAAAGATTTTCAGCCGCGCTCCAAAAGTCTTCAGTTCCGGCTTCCCTCTGATCTCTCCATCAAGCCGAATCAGAATATTGCCTTATCTGTTGACCTCAGCTATGGCAGCGGTATGCGCGAGGACTCCGCACTGAAGATTCTCCTCAATGATACGTTTGTTTTTGCCATACCGCTTAATAATCCAGACGGCACCAGCTACCAGGGCTATCTTATTAATCTTCCGACCTATCTGATCAGGACAGGGATCAATACCCTGGAATTCGCTCCGGTATTTACGCCATTGGTATTTGACCCATGTTCGCAAATCCAGCGTGATAACCTCCGTCTGAGTATTTTTGAAAATTCTACCTTACACATTCCTGCAATGGATCACTGGACCGATCTTCCCAGAATGGAACTTTTCTTTCTTGATGGATTTCCTTTTGCAAAATGGCCGGACTTCCGTGAAACAAAGGTGTATTTAGCCGGTAACACTATGGAGGCAGCAACGGCGGTTATTAACGTCATTGCAGCGGCAAGCCAGAAGAGCGGCATCCCACCTTGGGGGATTGAATTTATTACCAGTTTGCAAGAAGGAGGAGATGAGAACATAATCATTGCCGGACTGATTGAAGATATACCACAAGAAATAATGCTGAAATCTTCTTTGGGAGCAACGACCCCGTATACATTTGAGAATTTTTTTAACGAGCAGCAGAAACCTGCCATTCTCAGCCGTACTGAGCAGGGCAAAAAAGGTTCCACCACTGCATCGGGGCAGGAAGTATCTTTCCCCAGAGAAAAGACTACTTGGGCGCAACACGATGCACGGTACTTTGCTGGGAAATTCGTATTAAATGAGTTCAGTTCACCATATATGGAATCAATGATGGTGCTGTTAATGACGGCAGCTGACAGCAATACCCTATTGCAAGGTGCTCTGAACCTATGGGAACCTGCGGTTCAGGCGCGCTGCAAAGATGACTTGGTCCTCATTGCTCCAAACGGCACTGAATCTAAGATATGGAGTCAGCACACCCAGAAGCGTTCTTATGTGGGCGAGATTCGCGGTGAATCCAACCTGAACAGGTTTGTTTTTGCAAATCCCTGGATGGCGATGGTTCTTTTTGTGGTAGGCATTTTGGCACTATCCTTTGTGCTGTTCTTTCTGATCAAGCGCTTTCATGCCGGAAGAATAAAAGATGGAGGAGAGCAGAAATGATGCGGGCTGCATGGTTTTTCGCTGCCTTTTTTGTATTGTTCTTCGAATGCGGTAATGGGCTTGCGTTTGAAAATCAGAAGTGGGACAACTTCAAACTGAACTTTATCAGCCCCGACGGCAGGGTGATCGACTTTTCACAGCAGCGCTGCAGCCATTCCGAAGGACAGGGGTATGGCATGCTGCTGGCCGTGTCTTATGATGATAAGGAAACCTTTACCAGGATCTGGGAATGGACCAAGAACAATCTCGGTGCCAGCAGGACAGATAATCTGTTTGCCTGGAAATGGGGCGAACGATTGCCGGGCACATGGGCAGTAATCGATACAAACAATGCCACGGACGGAGACACCCTTATTGCCTTTGGTTTGCTGTTGGGGGCGAAAAAATGGCACGATCAAACGTTAAAGGCTCATGCTGTTGAGATCATCCGGTCCATACGCCAGCAATTGGTGCTTAGGGATGGCGGCAAAATCAAAATCTTGCCCGGATACTTTGGATTTATTTCGGAAGAGGGAATAGTTGTCAACCTGTCATATCTTGTGGTCTCAGCGTATACCTTGTTTGCAGAGGACGATGATCGTGCGTTTTGGCAACAGGTTAAGAAAAACGGGCTTGATCTTATCGCCGAAAGCACCTTCTCAGACCTTGCTCTTCCTCCGGATTGGCTTTTCATCGGCAAAAATTCTCGGGAAGTGTACAGCCTGAAAAGTGAGCATTTCAGTTATGATGCCATTCGAGTATTCCTGTATCTCTCCTGGGATGGGAGTTTGGATAAATTGCCCGGTGCATCTAAATACCTCGATTTCATTGAGCGTTGTGGTATGGTGCCGCGTTCGATAAATCTGGTCGACAATTCTTCCTCTCTCCGCGAGGCTCCGGCAGGATTTTATGCGGTGTTGGCCCGGGTAGCCAGGGATTTGGATAGGAACGGATTAGGCGCCCGTTTACAGGCGGCGGCAGAAACTAAAATCCCAAAGGAGAGCAAAGACTATTATTCACAAATACTCTATCTATTAGCTGAAATCATGCCATTGCAATGAAAATCCTCTTTTTCTACGCAGTTATTGTTTGCAGCTGTATTGGGGTGCCCCCCCTTGTCGCCCAGGAAGCCAAACAATCGGAACAGACGGCCGTAAAAAAAATCGAGAGGCACGAAGAGCCTGCCGTTGTCCGCATGAAAGGGGAGGGTGACCTGGCGGTAGAAAAGTCCAGGCCTGATGATCTTGGAGCTCCGGAGGATTCACAGGCTGGGAAGCAACAAAAGGCGCGCGAGATTTCTCCGACGGCGAACCTTGCAAATAAGGCCCTGGCCGCCGCCTGGCGAAATTATGATAGTGGTAATTTCCCCTTAGCCCTGCAACAGTTCCAAAAGGCCGGCAATTCTCGCGACGCAGAGATCCACCTGCAGGCGCAGCTCGGGTTGGCCTATACCTTTCTCAAGCTTGACAAGCCGGAAAGCGCTGTCATGCATTTCCGGTACCTGGTTGATAATTCATTCCGCCCTGAAGAAACAACTCCCAGACTCATTGAATTATTGGTCATCCGGCAGGATTTTCAATTGGCCCGGACATATCTGGCTCACGCTCCTCAAGAACTTCATGAGTCCTTGCAAAAAAAGATTAAGGAAGCCCAGTCCATCGCCAGCCAGCGCTCCTCGGAACGGAGACCGGTGGATACATCCGAAACCACCAAAATGAAGACCGGGCATAAACAGAGTGAGAGGAGAGAGAGAAGTAGACGTGCCTGGCAGTGCTATAATGGCGCTGATTACCAGTGTGCAGTTGATCATTTTACATGGCTGCGGAAACATGATCCGGAGAATGAAAAATATCTTCTCGGGCTCTGTTATGTTTACCGGGAACTGGGGAAAAGCAAAGAGGCTCTCAAACAACTTGATGATTGGCCAAATCCTTCCCCAAGCCCCGAGATCAAATCCTTGCAGAACCAGCTCCTCTGGGATGTGGGCAACAACGCTTATGAGAGGGGAAGCTATCAGGAGGCCATAGAAGCCTTCGAAAGAATGCGCGAGCTGAATCCTGACAACCAGGAGATCGATAATCTCCAAGCGTGGTCGTATTATAAAGCAGGGGATCCTGATGCCGCCCTCCCTCTTTTTATCAAAGATTTCAAACAGACCAAATCCACCGAAACTGTATCAGTCATCCTGCAGATTTATGAAAGGTTGGACATGCGAGGCGAGAAGGCCGGTTTTCTCGCCTTTCTCAGAGAGGAGAATGATCCGCAGTTGCGGAAGATTGTTGCTGACCATCTTTATAACAACGGTTTTCCGCTGTCAGCCGCCCAGACCTATCAGGGTTCTGATGCTTGTTATCAAGGTTTGGACATCCCCTGGCTTGAGGCCTATACGGTATTTCGTCATAAAAACGGTGACCCTGGTTTTTCCCAATATGACCAGTTGCTATTCCCAATGGCCCGCATGCATTTGCCCCTGCCGGAGGGACGCGAATTGAGTGTGGGGTTCAGGGTCTGGCGACTGGATGCCGGTGTTGCGCCGGCGCAGCCTCTGGCCGGTAAGCACTATCTATTATTGAACGGCGGCGCAGAAGAAAACGCCTTGGGCGGATCGCTCTGGGCTGCGGATCCGGAGTTGACATTCACGAAGGAAGGGCACCCAGCATTTACCATGCGGCTTGGTTCAACACCTCTGGGGGGACCGGTTCCTGGCATGTTTGCCTTCACGGCCCGGTTTCATGATCAAGAGAAATGGCACGTGGATGTCCATCAATGTTCGGTGGAGGATTCCCTGCTAAGCCAGGTTGGTCAGGAGGACCCATACAGCGATACGGTCTGGGGCAGGGTTCTGAAGAGCGGCATATTCGCTGGTGCGACCTATCCTTTCTCCAAATCAGATTGGCTGTCGATTTCAATGGGTTATGATTATTACTGGGGTAGAAACGTAATTGACAATTGGCAGGGTGCGGCAAATTTCGCCTTGGGCAGAACCATGCGCAAAGAATTGGTCTATGACGGAGATTTGTCCTTGGGAATATACCTTGCCACCGAGCATTTCGAGAGAAACAATGATTTTTTCACCTTTGGACATGGCGGCTATTTCTCCCCGGATATCTTTTTCATCTTTGGTCCCTTTGCGCGGTTTACAACCAAAGAGTGTGCATCTTTTTGGCTTGATCTGCAGGGCTCCCTGGGATACATGTATTTCGAAACCGAAGACGCGGCAAAATATCACCTTGCAGATAATGATGCCGCGTCCCTGAATTCTGCTGCCCGTACCGATTTATTATCCGGTTCATATCAGGGTGAGACGAAGTCCGGTGTGGCCTTGGACCTTAAAGGCCAAGTGCTGCGAAGAATCGGCCGATATTTCGAGTTTGGCGGATTCCTTGGTTTGAATGTTTCCCCGAGATACAATGAATGGCAGGCTGGGCTTGCTCTCCATTATTCATTCGGTCGCCGGTCAGGCCTTTTTTTAACAACGGAATTGCCGTGGCTCCCTCTCTGCAGATAAAGTGCCTAAAATTAGAAGCGCCTAAAGTTATGGTACTTGTCTAATCAGACTATTTTCAGTGCCCCCTATGAGGGGTAAAAAAACCTTTAACTTTAGCACTTCTTCAAAACCGATCTTACCAGGTGTTGAAAAAAACCCGTCCCCCTATACGGAAATTGTTGGAGTCAAGATCCAGGAACATGGTTTTTCCTTTAAGGTCGAGATTCTTGCCGGTAAGCGATACCGCTGCAGCGGTTTTTATCTTGCGGTATTTGGTGAGAAAGCGCAGCACTTCTGTTTTTAACTCATAGCCGTCAGGAGATGTCAGGATAACATTATCGAGAAGGGTCAGTATTTGCTTTTTGGTGTCATAGTCGGCTTCACCACTGGTAATACTGATCTGCCGGTTTTGATCATCAAAGAGAATCGCGTCTATTTCCATCATTTCCAGGTTGTTCTCTTTGGATGGAGAGCTTGATACTTCCAGGGCCTCAAGGACCAGTTCCCTTTTTCCTCCTTTGTTTTGGATGAGGCTGACACCCTGCATGGTAAAGGCCTTGAAACGTTGACGGTTATTGTTTGCCGGGGTGGTGAAGTCTCCTCGCGGCTGCAGAAAGGCAGCCAGGGGTGACCACCAGAGAGGGCTGGAAATCAGGAGGATCAATGGCAAAAGCCATATGAGATTGCGGGTTCCGGTCATGCCTTCTTTATCGTTTCATGTATTTTTCAAGCAAGGTTTTATGCTTTCCCTTTGCTTCAATGATCAGGTCGCATACCTCACGGACTGCCCCCCTTCCCCCCGGCTTTTTGGCAACATAGTGGGCGATTTCCTTCATTTCCGGGGTAGCATCGGCAACGGTGGCTGCAAATCCCACCCGGATCATGACCGGCAGGTCAAGCCAATCGTCGCCCATATAGGCTACTTCCTCAGGCTGGATTGCAAGTTTTTGGAGAATCTCCTCAAATGCCCTGATTTTGTCCTTAATGCCCTGGTAGACATGGGTAAGGGCAAGATCCTGGGCGCGGCGTTCAACCGCACCAGAACTGCGGGCCGTGATGATGCCCACTTCTACGCCTGCTTCCTGGACAAGGCGCAGGCCCAATCCATCGCGGGTATGGAAAGATTTGATTTCATCGCCGCCGTGGGTATAAATGATTGTACCATCAGTCAGGACCCCGTCAACATCGAGCAGGAGCAGTTTGATCCGTTGGGCTCGAGGCAGACAGGATTTCCACACATAGCCACGTTCATTCGATTGCTTTTTTGCCGCTGCCCTTTGCAGCAGGCCCTCAAGTATTTCACAATCAGATGGATAGGAAGCGGCTGGCGGGGTATTTGAATCATTATCCTTGGTCATATCACCTTCCTGCATCACCGGCTGTATGGTTGGTAATCTTATGGATCTGCAGAAGTTGTTCCAGCAAGGGCTCTACCTGATCGAGAGGTAGTGAATTCGGCCCGTCGCACAAGGCTTTTTCCGGTTCAGGGTGCACTTCCATGAACAGGCCGTCCACGCCGGCAGCAACAGCGGCGCGGGCAAGGGGTGGGATGAACTCGCGCTGCCCGCCTGATTTTCCTCCGGCGCCGCCAGGCAACTGCACGCTATGGGTAGCATCATAGATTACCGGACAACCCAAAGAGTGCATCACCGGGAAAGACCGCATATCAACAACGAGATTGTTGTACCCCAGGCAGGTCCCCCTTTCGGTGAGAAGTATCTTCCGGTTGCCGGTGGCCCTGATTTTGTTGACCGCATGCTCCATATCCCACGGCGACAGGAACTGCCCCTTTTTGAGGCTTATCACCTTACCCGTTCTGCCGGCCGCTACAAGGAGATCTGTCTGGCGGCAGAGGAATGCCGGAATCTGGATAAGATCAAGAAATTTGCCGGCAATTTCTGCCTGGGCTGGTTCGTGTATATCAGAAATAACCGGGACCCCGAGCTCGGCCCGGAGGCTGCCAAGTATTTCAAGGCCCTTTTCCAGGCCCGGACCCCGGAAAGAGTCCAGGGATGTCCTGTTGGCCTTGTCAAAGGAGGACTTAAAAACAAAGGAGATTCCAAGGTTGCCGGCTACAGATTTCAAGGTGGAGGCAACATGGCGGGCTAAATCCTCCGATTCAAGCACACAGGGGCCGGCGATCAATAAAAAAGGTCGGCCCGGGCCGACCTCGAAAAAGTTGGTTACAGCGACAACGTCCATTTCAAAATTTAAAACGCTTAATTTAGGTTTTATTTATTGCCCGAATACTTCAAGGCTGCCTGAATGAAATCGTGGAACAGCGGGTGCGGCTTCATGGGCCTTGATTTGAATTCAGGGTGGAACTGGCAGCCGAGAAACCAGGGGTGATCTTCCAGTTCAACAATTTCAACAAGATTGTTGTCAGGGGAGGTGCCGCTGACAACCATGCCGTTCTGGCTCAATACTTCACGGAACTCGGGATTGAATTCATAACGGTGCCGGTGCCGTTCACGAATTTCCTTGGCGCCATATGCCTTATCGGCAAAGGTGGCCTGGGTTATAACGCATGGATAGCTACCCAACCGCAGGGTGCCGCCCATATCGGAGAGCTCGTCCCGCACCTGCACCTGGTTG
This sequence comes from uncultured Desulfobulbaceae bacterium, assembly GCA_945787445.1. Lineage (GTDB taxonomy): Bacteria > Desulfobacterota > Desulfobulbia > Desulfobulbales > CALZHT01 > CALZHT01. The sequence continues at coordinate 1,439 of CALZHT010000096.1, read as the reverse complement.
GTGCGGTAATCGAACCATTCTTTCATTAGGTAGATGACGGGATTGCTGGTCTGCGGATCAAATTCAATACTGTTCGCGTCTTTCAGGCCTGCTACATTTCTGGAGAATTCGACCACGGCAAGCTGCATGCCCAGACAGATTCCAAAGTAGGGGATTTTTTCTTCCCGGGCATAGGTAATGGCATTAATCTTTCCCTGCACGCCACGTTTGCCAAAGCCTCCCGGCACCAGGATGCCGTGGCACCCCTCCAGCAGTTCCTCGGGCTTTTTGCGCTCAAGATCTTCAGCACTGACATAGCGCAGCTCCACCTTGGCATCATTACCGATACCGCCGTGCACCAGCGCTTCGTGCAGGCTTTTATAGGATTCCTTGAGCTCCACATATTTGCCGATGATTCCGATGAGGACCTTGTAGGAGGGGTTCTTGATCTTGTGGACCAGCTCTTCCCAGGGTTCGATGCGCGGTGCGCCGGTCCAGATATTGAGAATCTCGAGAATTTTATCGTCAAGACCTTCGTCATGAAAACGTAAAGGAACCTCATATATGTTCTTCACATCCTGGGCAGTGATGACTTCATCTTCAGTAACATTGCAGAACAGAGATATTTTGGCTTTCAGGTCTTTGGCCAGCGGTTTTTCAGTACGGCAGAGCAGGATGTCAGGCTGGATGCCTATGGCCCGCAATTCCTTGACACTGTGCTGGGTAGGTTTTGTTTTGACCTCGCCGGCCGTTTTGATAAAGGGCACCAAAGTAACATGTATAAAGATGGCGTTTTGTCTGCCGACATCAAAGCGGAACTGTCTGATGGCTTCGAGAAAAGGGAGGCTCTCGATGTCGCCGATGGTGCCGCCGATTTCAATGATCGCCACATCAGCGTCCCCGTTGAGCTGCATAATGGCATTCTTGATTTCATCGGTAATATGCGGGATGACCTGGACCGTGCCGCCCAGGTATTCGCCACGGCGTTCTTTGGAGATAACCGAGTGGTAAATACGGCCTGAGGTATAATTGTTCTTCTGGGCCATTACCGCGTTGGTATACCGCTCATAATGGCCAAGATCCAGATCCGTTTCCGCCCCGTCGTCGGTCACATACACCTCGCCGTGCTGGAACGGGTTCATGGTGCCGGGATCCACGTTGATGTAAGGATCAAGTTTTTGGATGGTTATTGTAAGGCCACGGCTTTCGAGGAGGGCGCCGATGGCTGCAGCGGCAAGTCCTTTACCCAGAGAAGATAAGACGCCACCAGTGATGAAAATGAACTTCGTCTTTGGCTTCTGGTTTGTTTGATTCATGGACCACCAATATAGCAATGAGGCCACCTTTCTCCAAGTAAAAAAAATATTTTATTAATTTCTTTACTTCTGCATGGATGTTCTTCTATCATGCCCTGTAATCTTCCGGCAAATGGCCAAATAAAGTCATGCAATTATTCGATC
>CALZHT010000095.1 GCA_945787445.1 uncultured Desulfobulbaceae bacterium | reverse complement strand
GTCAGTCCGGTGCACCGTATAAATGTCGTCAAATGAAGCACTGGTATGACAGGTAGAACAATTTGCCGAGGCAGACAAGTTGTCATGGTCGGCAGCATGACCGAGATGGCAGCTTTCGCAGTCCACTGCGGTGCCGGTCCTGCCTGCGCTAATCGTTTGAACAACTTCCGGCCTGGTGCTGCTATGACACAGAGTACAATCCGACATATGGGTGCCGAGTATCATATCAAACGTATTGGTGAAATGACAGCTCGAGCAGTTGGTAGATGTGCTCAGATTCTCATGGATCGCCGGACCATCATGTGGAGCATGACAGTTCTCACAATTCACAGGGATACTGGCCTTACCGTCATTGATTGTATCGATGACCGCTTGGCGTGTACTGGTATGGCATACTGTACAATCGGACTGGTGGGTGGTCAGGATTGCATTGAAGTCGACTGTGGTGTGGCAGGTCGAGCAGTTCGGTGAGGTGGACAGCATATCGTGGTCGGTTGTGCCGTCATGGGCGGTGTGGCAGTTTTCACAGTTTACCGGCACGCCGCCAGTGCCCTGACCTGTATTAATAGTATCAATGACCGCCGGTCTGGAACTGCTGTGGCACAATGCACAATCGGACTGGTGGGTGGTCAGGATTGCATTAAAGTCACCGGTGGTATGACAGGTTGAACAGTTCGCCGCAGTGGACAGATTATTATGATCACCTGCCGGATCAGAATGACCAACATGGCAGTTCTCACAATTTACCGCAGTGCCCGCCCTGCCGGCATCAATGGTATCGATGACTGCCTGACGTATACTGGTATGGCAGAGTGTACAGTCAGCTTGGTGCAGGCCGATGGGCAGTATGGCAATTCTCGCAATTAACCGGGGTGCCTGATGCGCCTTTACCGGTGTTGATCGTATCGATCACCGCCTGACGGGTGCTGGAATGACATACGGTACAATCGGCCTGATGGGTAGTGAGGATCGCATTAAAGTCGCCGGTGGTATGGCAGGTTGAACAGTTCACTGTTGTGGAGAGGTTATTATGCGCGGTCGGGCCGTCGTGGGCAGTATGGCAATTTTCGCAATTAACCGGGGTGCCTGCCCTGCCTGCATCGATGGCATCGATTACCCCTTGACGGGTGCTGGTATGGCACAATGTGCAATCCGACCTGTGGGTTCCGAGAACAGCATTGAAATCAACCGTTGCATGACAAGTTGAGCAGTTGACCGAGGTGGACAGCATATTATGGTCCGCTGAACCGTTGTGCATATCATGACAGTTCTCACAAGAAACCGTGGTGCCTACCCTGCCTGCGGTAATTGTGTCTACCACGCGCTGGTCAGTGCTTAAATGGCACACTGTACAATCGTTTCGGTGGGTGGTGCAAAGAGCCGCAAAATCGGCAGTGCTGTGGCAGCTTGAGCAGTTAACAGACGGGGTCAGGGCGTCATGGGCCGTGCCGGCTGTGTCACAGGTGGTACCGTGGCTTATAGCTCCACCGGCGGTATGACACTCTCCACAGGTTACAGCCTGATTGCCGCCATCGCTTCTGCCGTTGGCAATAGTTCCGGAAACGATGGTGTTGGTGCTTTCATGGCAAAGGGCACAATTGTTGTTATGGGTATCGGTTATATTTGAAGTATGGCAGGCAGAACATTGGGCAGGGGTAGAAGCATTGTTATGTTGGGGAAGATGGTTGAAAAAATCGTGGCATTGCCAACAATCAACGTTGGTGCCGCCGGGTCCCATGCCTAAGGTAATGGCAGCGTCATAACGGGCATTGAACAGGGGGCCGTCAGGGGTATGACAGAGTTCACAATCAATTGCCCGGTTGTCGGTGTGTTCAATGCGGACATTGGCATCATGGCATTGGCCGCATACTGATTCAGGGACTATTGAATTATTATGTTGGACAGTATGGGGAGAGGTTCCAAGGCCTGAACTATGACAAGCCGCACATTCCACCGCCCGGGCATGAGCGGTTGAGGGTGATGAAAGTTGGAGAAGAAAACATAATGCAAAGAACAGTAAGAAGATGACTGATCCAAAATGCCAACAATGATTGAGAGTTGTTTTACAGTTACACTTTTCCATTTCATATACCCCTTTTAATAACAATAGGCCTGTGTGGTTTATTAGTACCTACTAAAATTACTAGTTTTTCACGACAAAACAACCAGGGATTAATAGGGAAAAAATGGGGAGGTAAACTACGTAATTTCTTTATAAGAATTTGATATTAAAGGAAAAGTATATAAGAAAAATTACTATTAATACTATTTTTTTTTCTATTGGTTGGGCAGATTTTGAGCTTTCTTGTACACTTTTGTTTCGATATATTTAGCTCCAAATAATTGTCAACAAAAGAGCAGTCAATCAAAGAGCAAGACTCCATTTAGATGTTTTAAAAGAAGTCCAATATGGCGTTATTACAATGCCAACTCTCTGGCATAGCATCATGGTAAAGTGATGCAGGCAGCCATTCATTCCAAGTCGCATTCAAATGCTAACTTTGTCCCCCTCAAGGGGGGATTGAACTGAATTGGCTGCGTCGTCAGCTTCCTCGACGTATTTCATATACGCCTCCGGAGTCTCCTCCTTAGCGGCCTTGTTATCTCTTTGAATGCAACTTGGTATCAGCACATGAGTTTTTCCGGTCTCTCATAAAAATTGGGATGCCCGAAGGGGTTTTCGGGCATCCCAGGGAGGAGATGTTATCGGCTCAGTTGGGAAGCCTGCCGATAGCAGTGATGCATAATTTACTTCTCTTTATTTAATTCTCATGCTAATCGCTAAAATAAACGGAGTCAAAAGAAGAAAAAGGGGTTTTATTGCGGTGAAAATGGGGATGAAAAATACCCATTTTCTTCCTCAAAAAAAATCGCTTCCTTCCAGTTAATGGAAACTATTAATTTTCTTTAAGGAGTTGGATCCTGAGATTCATGCTTTTATTGGTCAGCCCAAGTTTTTTTCGAATGTTTTTTCTATGGGATTCGACAGTCCTTGGCGAGATATTCAACAAATCCGCGATTTCCTTTGTGGAACTCCCATGTTTTATAAGGTTGGCTACCTGAATCTCCATGGGGGTGAAATCTTCAAATTCCGTTGTTAATCTCCTGGTGAAGGATGAAGTAATACCATTAATACTGGCAATAACAACATCGACGAGAGAATTTTGTCTTTCAGGAAGCCCGGAGTTTTTTAAAGATTCAAGGTACGGAAACACATTGTTCTTAAGGTTAGAGAAAATATTTTCTTCAATTCTGACCTTATCCTTTTCCCTTTCTTCAAGTAAAATCTTCAGGGCAGTATTAACTTCATCGATATTCTTGATTTTTATCTGCAACTGTTCTTCAAGCTCTACCCTGTCGTTCAGTGCATCATTCATTTTTATGTTGACGTTCTGGACAAAGTCATTTTTGGCTGCAATCTGTCTTTCCAAATTACTCTGAACCTTTGCAAAGTTTTTCATAAGTTGCCAATTCTCGCTGAGAGACTCGGCAAAATGATATATTTCGTGCCAATGAAAAGGTTTTTGTATGTAAAACAACTGGGCAGATGATTTGATCCGATCTGCGATCTTCTGGGGCGGTATATCAGAATAGGCGGTTACAATAACGATATGAACATAAGGGTCTAAAGCTCTGATTTGGGCAGCCGCACTTATCCCATCCAGCCCGGGCGGCATTCTGATGTCAATAAAGGCAACGGCAAAAGGGTTGTTTTCTTCCAGGGATTTCTTGACCTGTTCAACAGCCTCATCCCCTTGTGAACAGGTTACCAGGTCAAAATGTGGGGGAACGATATCTTCGGTGGATTCCTCAAATATTATGTCCTCATCGTCCTCACCGTCCTCAAACTCGTCAAATGTTTCAATTTCATCCTCCGGTGCAAGTATGTTTTGATACGATTCAAGGATGAGCGGCTCATCATCCACGGCAAGGATACGAATTTGTTTAGAATATGTACTCATTTTCTTTTTCTATCTTTAAAGTTAAATAAGTCGTTTTCCTTATTAAAAGATAATCATTGTTTTACAAATAACAAAAAAAGACGGCAATAGCACGAGTTAAACCGCTTTTTCTAGAAGGTATAGGTTTTCTCTATTAGCACATTGCGGTGAGACAATGTTGGCGTCTAAAGGTATCACATCTGTGACTGACCCACTGGTGTGGTCAGATGGATATGGTTAAGCTGAAATCCATTTTTACAGACTCAGATAATGATGGTACGGACTCCGGTAGTGTTCATGGTTTTCCGGATCGGATCAGGCCTGGTGTTATGCGGGGTACTCGTCCAATTCCAACTGGTGTGGTTGCCCGAAGTGATGGGATTACCCATAATGGAAAAGTCAACACCATATTATGGTTTAAAAAAATGGTAAGGAATTTTTAGCGCGCAGGAACTTCACAGGACGTTACAAAGGAAAGGTGTTTTTTCAGTTCAGACATCTTTTTAGGACCAATCCCCTTAACTCCTAATAAATTATCCGGGGAATGAAAGCCTCCCTGCTTATCTCTTTCAGCAATAATCCGATTTGCCAATTTCGGACCAATGCCATGGATAAGGGAAATGGAATTTTTATCCGCCAGATTGATTGGCAATGGATGAAAGAGATACGGCGCAAGGTTTGGTGAACAGGAATAAACAGCAACCTTATCATGGTTGATGAGGATGGATGTTTGAGGACCGAACGGAAATGTATCAGACAATGGCCTTGAAACTTTATCTGCTCCAAGGGCCTCATAGACATTTTTAAGGGCAAATGAAGAAGGGATGGCATACGGCCCATCCTTTAGCTGATTCCCTGAAAGCCACACAACCTGATAATCTTGGAAAACAGAAGGTGCGAAACTTTTTGATTGTAAAGAACAACGAGAGGAATAGCCAGGCAGGGCTGGAGCGCATAGCAAAAGCCCCAGGACAAGCAATGCTAAAACCTCATGGCCTGTCCGGCTATTGTTCCGCCTTTTTCTTCTGTTCATCCTTCATAAGCTTATAGGTGATGCTGTCCACCAGTGCCTGCCAGCTTGCCTCAATGATATCGTGAGATACCCCGACAGTTCCCCATGAGCTGTCATGGTCACTTGACTCGATGAGCACTCTGACTTTGGCACCGGTACCGTGTTCACTGGCCAGTACCCGAACTTTATAATCATTGAGATACATATCAGTCAGCTTGGGGTAAAACCTGGTAAGCGCTTTTCGCAAGGCTTTATCAAGCGCATTGACCGGCCCATCTCCCAATGCAGCGGTATGCACCACTTCGCCACCAACTTCAAGCATTATGGTGGCTTCGTCTTGGGGCGGCTCATTCATATCGGTCTTCTGGGTGATTACCCTGAATCCTTTTAAATCAAAATAGCGGCGATGGGTGCCCAGTGCACGGCGCATCAAGAGTTCAAAGGAAGCCTCCGCTCCTTCATATTGGAATCCACGGTTTTCAAGGTCCTTCAGCTCTTTTAAGATTGAGGTTACAACAGGGTCCTTGCTTTCCAGGTTCAAACCGAATTTTTTTGCCTTATGCAGGACATTGCTTTTGCCGGATTGATCGGAAATCAGGATGCGTCTTATATTACCGACTTTTTCAGGTTCAATATGTTCATAGGTCAGTGGATTGCGCTGCACGGCGCTGACATGGATGCCACCCTTATGGGCAAAGGCGGCAGATCCCACAAAGGGTTGATACTTATTGTGCGGCAGGTTGGCCAACTCGTTGACAAAGCGGGAAACCTCACTCAGTTTATCCAGTCTTTCGGCGGCCGTGAATTCATATCCCAATTTGAGGGACAAGGCTGGGATGATGGAGGTCAGGTTGGCATTGCCGCAACGCTCCCCATATCCGTTGATGGTGCCCTGGACATGGTTTGCACCGAGAGAAATGGCCAACAATGAATTAGCAACTGCTGTTTCCGTATCATTATGGGCGTGGATACCAATATCCACTTTATGGCCTCGCGAATGCAAATGGGCCTTGACGGTTTCGACTATCTGTGGAATTTCCGTGGGCTGGGTGCCGCCATTTGTGTCGCACAGCACAAGGCATTCCGCTCCACCTTCCACCGCTTTGTCAAGGGTGGTCAAGGCATACTCTTGGTTGTGCTTGAAACCATCGAAGAAATGTTCAGCATCGTAAAATAGATGTTTGGCATGTGGGCGCAGAAACTGTAATGACTCGACAATGATCAACAGATTGTCATCCAGAGAAATACGCAAGGCATCCCGCACATGGATGTCCCATGTTTTGCCGAAAATTGTGATTGCAGGGGTTTTTGCTTCAACCAATGAAAGGAGATTTGCATCCTGGTCAGCAGGATTATGAAAATTCCGCGTACTGCCGAACGCGGCAAGCATTGTATGTTTCAACTCGTAATTCCGCATCTCCTTAAAAAATTCAGCAGCGCTGGGATTTGCCGCCGGCCAGCCTCCCTCGATGAAATCAATACCGAATTCATCGAGTTTAAGGCTGATCCGTACCTTATCATCAACGGAAAGATTGAAGTTTTCTGCCTGGGTGCCATCCCGTAATGTTGTATCGTATATGACAAGTTTCTGAGTCATAATTCACCCAATGTGATGATCCCGTAAAAAGTCGGGAAAGAGGTTACCGTGCCATGTAATTTCAACTAGTTATAGCCGGATGCTCTTTATCCAGGCCAAAGGCTTCATGCAATGTACGCACCGCGAGTTCGGTGTATTTTTTATCAATAACACAAGATATTTTAATTTCCGAGGTACTTATCATTTGAATGTTTATTCCTTCTTCAGCCAGCACCTTGAACATGGTAGTGGCGATTCCGGCATGGTTCCGCATACCTAATCCGACAATGGAAACTTTGGCAATGTTTTTAGATCCAGAAACGCCCGCGGCACCAATGTCATTAGCCACTTGTTCAACTATTTGCAGGGCCTGCTCATAATCAGTCCGCGGCACTGTGAATGTCATGTCAGTAAGGTCGCCGGCCCTGGTATTCTGAATGATCATATCCACCACTATCCCTTTTTCAGAGATGGGAGTAAATATCTTTGATGCTATGCCTGGCTTATCCTGTACCTTTGATATGGTTATCCGGGCCTCGCTTTTATTATAGGCTATACCTGAAACGGGTTTTGACTCCATTTTCTTATCCTCCTCAACAACCCATGTCCCTTCATTATCAATAAAAGTGGAACGAACATGGAGTGGTACTTTATATCGTTTTGCAAAACCAACAGATCTGATGTCAAGGACTTTTGCTCCCAGGCTGGCAAGTTCCAGCATTTCGTCATATGAAATTCTGTTTATCTTGCGTGCTTCTGAGCAAATATTCGGATCAGTGGTATACACGCCTTCAACATCAGTATATATCTCACACAAATCAGCTTGAAGGGCTGCGGCAAGAGCCACGGCTGTTGTGTCGGAACCGCCACGCCCCAGAGTGGTGATGTCATCATCTTCGGTAACCCCTTGGAAGCCGGCAACTGTTATTATTTTTCCATCGTCCAGATGTTTTCGAATCAGGTCCGTATCAACGGACTGAATCCGAGCTCTGGTGTGCATTTTGTCTGTCCTGATCTTCACCTGATCGCCAAGAAGGGAGATCGCATCATTACCTGCTTCTTTAATAGCCATGGCAAAAAGGGCAATGGTGGCCTGTTCACCACTTGAAAGAATGACATCCATTTCCCGGGGATCAGGTATTGCCTGCATTTGCTGGGCCAAATCCACAAAACGGTTGGTCTCACCAGCCATCGCCGACAAAACCACCACCATTTGATTGCCTTTTGCGCAGCACTGTAAAACCTTTTGCGCTACATTTTTTATTTTTTCGGGATTGGCAACCGATGTGCCGCCAAATTTTTGTACAATAAGCGCCATCGAGGCTTTCACTCCTATATCATTTATCAATAAAAAGTTCTCTGTAAATCAAAAAAATCTTTATGCCGTCATTGTCAATATGAGGTATAGGACAACAAAAATTTTAAGGATGCATATGTAACACGATCCGCATTTTTTTTGAAGCAGGAATACCGGTGAAACTTAGGATATCCCACAAAGAGCATCTACAACTGCTCCGTACAATAGGAAAACTTCGGCACAGTATCGCAGAATATCATGATGAATTTATATCCCATTCTATCACGGCAGTCGATCAGGCATTAGTTGCTATCAGCAAAAAAAAAATTATAAGCTAAACAGAACCATCCTGTGAGCTGGCATGGAAATTTCTAACAGTTTAAGGTGGTAGATTTGCGGGGTATTTACGTATTTTTCCTTGCAATTAACGAAAAATACGAATAAATGTCACCTTCAAATACATTAAGATTTCGTTAACAATATAGTATTCCCCTTACATTATGAAAGCCTTGAAACATTTTTTAAAAACTTTTCACTGTATTACGGTAATTATTTTTATTATCATCATAACATTTATTATCGGAAATGTAACAGATAGAGAAACCTTTTCAGATGGTACTGCCATAGCCTCTTTGGCAGAAAATACGATACTTGAAATCAGTAGTCCGCACTATCTTGTTACCGCACCCGGTATAATAAAAGAACCGATCAACAATCTCCCCTCCCCTCCTCCCATTTCCTTGATTGAAATCACCGGTCGAATTAAGTCCGGGGATACAATGAGCACTTCTCTCAGGCGCTGCGCCATTAACGATGATGTTCGTGAACAAATAATCCAATCATTTAAAACCATCTTGGACTTCAAACGGTTGCGCCCAGGAGATCACTATATCATTTCACTTGATGCAGATGGGAAACTCGTACAATGTATTTACGAAGCCGGGCCCCTTGATGTGTATTCACTCCAAAGAACTGACCAGGGCTTTCAAGCTCGTCAGAATGATATACCTGTAGTGCGAAAAACTATGAAGTTGTCAGGAACAATATCAACTTCTCTCTTTGCTGCCTTTTATGATCACCATGAAGATTCTAAACTCATCTATGCTTTTGCCGATATATTTGCCTCGAGAATCGATTTTAATACGGAAGCGCAGGTCGGAGATTCCTTTGAAGTTGTTTTTGAAAAATATTTTAAAAACGATGAATTCATCGGCTATGGCAATATCCTCTACGCCAGTTACAGCCAAAGCAAACAGAACAGCACGCAAGAAGCAATTTATTTTTCTTCGGATACATCATCGGGCGCATACTTTGACCGGGAAGGAAAAGAGTTGGGAGCATCCTTTGTCCGTTCACCAGTCCCACTAGGCCGAATTTCTTCCAGGTTTACTTTTCGGCGCAAACATCCGATTTCCGGGCGAATTGTCCCCCATCTCGGCGTTGACTTTGCTGCGCCGCACGGCACGCCTGTTATGGCCGCAGCGGATGGAAAAGTAAAATTTATCGGTACAAACGGAGGATTCGGCAAACAGATAGTACTTTCCCATGGCGGCGACTACCAGACCCACTATGGTCATCTTTCCAGATTCAAAAAAGGCTTACGAAAAGGCAGACAAGTCAAGAAAAAGGAAGTCATCGGCTATATTGGCGCAACTGGTCTGGCAACCGGACCGCATCTGGATTATCGGGTTCAACATCATGGTGTTTTTATTAACCCTTTTTCCATGAAATATAGGCCGAAATCCATCCTTCAAGGCGCTGAACTTGCTAAGCTTCTTGAAACTGCAGATGACGTGACAGCCATGATACATTCTTCAGAAAATAACAATATCATAGCAATGAAGAATATCCTTCTTTCCCCCAAAAACATTCCAATCTCACTGCTTTAACTTCATTGTGGTAAGATATCTCCGTTTCGACACTACACGCTATTGGGAATGCACTTGTAAACAAGCATAAACTCCTGCTGATTGTGCTCACCGTCACTTCCATCTTCCCAATTTATATGAACTCTTATGAAACCATTCAACATTGTCCTGGTCGAGCCTGAAATTCCTCCCAATACCGGCAGCATCGCCAGGTTATGTGGGGCCACCAATACAGTACTCCACCTCATAAAACCGCTTGGTTTCAAAACCGATGACAAGCATCTCAGAAGGGCCGGGCTTGATTATTGGAAGTTTGTGGAAATTGTTTATTGGGAAAATTTGGATGAATTTCTCAAGGGAAAGGAGAGGGATTCTCTTGTTTTTTTGAGCAAAAAGGTTTTAGTCCCTTATACAGCCTTCCGGTTCAATCCAGGAGATTTTTTCATCTTCGGAAAGGAAACAAAAGGACTTCCGGAACATATCCTCGAGACATATAAAGACAGATGTTGTGCAATCCCCATGAGCAATGCAGCCAATATCAGAAGCTTGAACTTGGCAATGTGCACGGGCATTATCCTGTTTGAGGCTATCCGCCAACAAAATCTTCCGTAACAGTGCCTTTTCCTTTTACTCTAATTTTTTTACATATTATTGTTCAAGCGTTCCATCGAATACAATCTCAACCCTTCTGTTTTGACTTCTGCCTTCAACCGTTTCGTTTGAAGCTGCAGGACTTCCTTCTCCAAATCCTTTTGCAACAAGGCGTTGGCCCTCAATATCATTCTGAATGAGGTAATTTACAACGGACTGCGCCCTTCTTTCAGATAGTTTTTGATTATATTCCTCTGGTCCAGTACTGTCAGCATGACCATGAACCTCCGCAGTCAATCCCGGATATTCCTTGAACAATTCCACCCAACGGTCGAGTTCCATAAAAGATGCTTCTTTGAGTTCCGATTTATTAAAATCAAAGAAAATATTATTAACCCGCAGGGATGGCCTTTCTTCCGGCTCCACAACAGGTACTTCTTCAATGGTAGAAGTTTCAGTAGTTTCCGGAGGAGTTTCCTGAGGTGTTTCCTGAGGTGTTTCCTGAACAAGTCTTTCAAGAGGATACAGGACGATATCGACAGTATATTCCTTATACCCTTCCTTATCACGCAAATCAACATTCTGGGACTCGCCGATGTAGCCTTCTTTAACTGCATAATAGCCGTACATATGTTCTGCCGGCAGGACAATAAAGTACTCTCCACTATAGGGATCACTTGAAGCCTCGCCGGCCTCCTTGTTTACTGTAAGATCATTCCATTTCAATTCTGCAGAAAGAGGCTTGCCCTCAGGGTCCGTTACTTTACCGGAAATTGTTGTAACCGCTAATGGTTTCGCTTTTTCCGGCATGCCAATTGAGAAAATGTCGCTTCCGCCTAATCCGTCAGCTCTTGCGGCGGTTGAAAAATAGGCAAGCTCTCCGGTTGTTGACACTTGATACCCCCAGTCATTGTCAGGACTGTTTATCTCTTTGCCGAGATTTTCCGGTTCGCTCCATTCAGTCCATGATGTCTCGCTTAAGCGTGTCGATTTGAAAACATCCAGACCGCCCAAGCCATAATGGCCATCGGAGCTGAAATATAAAGTTTTACCATCTGGATGCAAGTAGGGTGAATGTTCACTGTAAGGGGTATTTATTGTTGATCCTAGATTAATTACTTCGTATGCGCCGCTGGATGTTTTCACATAAACATAAATGTCAGTATTACCATTGTAACTGCCGTGATAAAATTCCTCCCTCTTGTGAAAACCTCCAATTCCACCCGGTCTTTCAGAAACAAACAAGATGGTTTTGCCATCAGCAGGAAGCATGGCATCGGTTTCAAAATATTCTGAATTGATTGGTGGCGGGTAATGCTGTACTTCGTTCCAGCACGCGCCTCCCTTTTCACAATAGAAAATATCACCTCGGCCCAAAGATCCTGGGTAATTTCCAAAGAGAACCAGGGTATTGTTATCGGCAGACACACTTAACGGCACTTCGTGCCTTCTGGTGGAGATTGGTTTTTCCACTCGGACCGACTCTGACCATTTTTCACCATCCCACTTTGAAAGAAAAACATCTTCGCCGCCCGCTGCGCCTTGATCTCTTGCTAAATAAAGTTTTTTCCCATCTGCAGAAATAATGGGATGGTATTCACCATGGATAGTGTTTATCTGCGGCCCCAGATTTCGCACTGGCAAGCCTTCTTCTGAAGCCTCTATTATTGTAATGATTTTATTGAACCGTGCTGACATTGTAGGAAAATATGATTTGTATTTATCAAAAACTGCTATGGCGCCGTTCCAGTCGCGAATCTTCAAGTACGGTTTGGCCAGCCTCTGGACGGCAACGAAAGCCAGCTCATGTGGCTTATGTTTTTCAATAAAGCGCTCATAATCTTCTATAGAGGTGACCTTGATAAAGTCATCATTTATTGTTTTGAGGAAGTCACTGGTAATTTGAATGTTTTCTTTTTCAATACCAGTGTCAGTTTGAGCGGCCGCAAACATTGGCGAATATCCTGTAACAATCGCAAAGAGTAAAACAAATATGGCTAAACGCCAATAGCTCATGGGATTGAAACCATTTCTTTTCATCTGTGACCCTCTCATTGAATTATTTTGACGTCGAGAATTGCCCTGATTAAAAAATGTCACAAAAAATAAAGTGAATAATAATCTTCACGCACTGACATGAACTACCCGAATTATTCTTTAGAAAACGGACATTGTTAATGGAATTGCAATATTTTTGCGTCGTGAATGCTAGAGAAAACATTAAGTGTATTTAGGAGGAATGAATACCAATTAAAATTTAATGCATTACATTAAAGCATAGGATAACTATATATAATAAACAAGAAAAAAATGTAAAAATAACATCTTTTTATTACTTTTTACGCTTCTTTTGGAATGAAAAATGATGGCTGTCATTGGCAGTAATTAACTGCCCCAACTTGTCTGGAATAAGTGCCGGCTTATTTCATTTAATGCTCTGAAAAAAGCCTAAATGAAACCATTGATTGAATGACCTTCAAAATGCAGATGGTTATCTTGCAATAATTCACGCAATTCACATAAACATTGATCACTTCATATAAAGATTTTGATTATGATGAGTGTTTTTGTTTCTAGTTTACACCTTCATTTTATCCCAATGACCTGTCGTTTAATTCTGACAGAACAACTAATATCAATGCAAGGCCATCTCTTGTGGTCGCAGGATAATTTTGTATTTTTCCTATTAATTATAATATGATATAATCTCTCAAAGTATAAAAGTCCGATAATGTAATGCAACGACCATTTTGGAGGTCCATAATTCTCTGTTTTCATGAGAATTGGATGTTTCAATGCAAATAAAATCAATGAATTGTATCCTAATCTGTCTGCTTTTTTCGATCGTTGCCTGCAGCACCTCAAATGACAAAAAAAACCTCCCGGTTATCAGGCTTGGCCAT
>CALZHT010000094.1 GCA_945787445.1 uncultured Desulfobulbaceae bacterium | reverse complement strand
CATGGGGTAAACTTTGTACCATGCTGATATAAGAAAAGAAAAAAGTTGCTGATCGCGAAAGCTTCGAGAAAAAAACGGAGGCCGAAATGGATTTTCTTATGACCTTGGGTATTGAGAAGGAGAACTACGGTACATCCACAGGCGTTACGTGGAGCAGTGAAACTTCCGGTGAAAAACTGACGGTTGTTTCGCCAGTGAACGGAACTGTCATTGGGTCGGTCTTTCAAACAACGGCCGAGGATTATGGCAAATTGGTCAACACAGCGCAGGAAGCCTTTCTCAAGTGGCGGCAGATTCCGGCGCCCAAGCGTGGTGAGATTATCCGGCAAATAGGACTTAAAGTTCGCGAGTTCAAGGATCCGCTGGGTTCCCTTGTTTCTTATGAGATGGGCAAATCCCTCCAGGAAGGGTTGGGGGAGGTCCAGGAGATGATCGATCTCTGTGACTTTGCCGTGGGCCAGTCCCGCATGCTGCACGGATTCACCATGCACTCCGAAAGGGTGCAGCACAGGATGTATGAACAATACCATCCCCTGGGAATCGTGGGGATTGTTACAGCATTCAATTTCCCGGTGGCGGTATGGTCCTGGAACGCCATGATAGCGGCAATATGCGGTAATGTCTGCATCTGGAAGCCCTCCTCCCAGGTGCCGCTTACCGCAATTGCTACTCAAAAAATCATCGCAATGGTCCTTGCTGAGAACAATCTTCCCGAAGGTATTTTCTCCCTGATGATAGGTAAAGGTTCCACCATCGGCGATACGCTGCTCGCCGACAGGCGCATCCCGTTGATCTCCTTTACCGGTTCCGTGCCCACCGGCCGCCATGCCGCCGAACTGGTGGCCAAGCGACTGGGGAGAACGATTCTTGAATTGAGCGGAAACAATGCCATTATAATTTCCGAGTATGCTGATTTGAAAATAGCCCTGCCGGCGGTGGTCTTCGGGGCCGTTGGTACTGCCGGGCAACGCTGCACCACAACCCGCAGACTTATTGTCCATGAGGGGCTGTGTGATCGGGTGAAAGACGGTCTGGTAAAAGCATATGCCAGCTTACGCATAGGAAGTCCTCTTGATGAGAAAAACCATGTGGGGCCGCTGATTGACGAGGCAGCAGTAACCGTATTCAAAAACGGTCTGCAAGCGGCCCAGGATCAGGGCGGCAAAGTTGTCTTTGGCGGAGACGTGCTTTCAGGGAAAGGATATGAATCGAACTGTTACGTGGTTCCCGCCATTGTTGAGGCTGAGAATACCTATCCCATTGTTCAGGCTGAAACCTTCGGCCCGATATTATATCTCATCAAATATGCAGGTCCGGTTGCCAATGCGATTGCCATCCAGAATGACGTGAAACAAGGGCTGTCATCGGCAATTTTTACTACTGATGTGCTGGAAGCCGAGGAGTTTCTCTCCCAGGCCGGGTCGGATTGCGGTATTGCCAATGTCAATATCGGCACATCCGGGGCTGAAATCGGCGGGGCGTTTGGAGGAGAAAAAGAGACGGGCGGCGGAGTGTTTTTTTACCACAGAGGACACAGAGTTCACAGAGATAATTATTTAAAAGTATAAGGTCTTACTCTGTGCTCTCTGTGCCCTCTGTGGTAAATTCAAAATTTATGGGATTCTATTAAACTTTAGGCACTTATTATTGAGGAGAATATGATCGAACCAAACAACGTCAAAAAGATATTAGCCGAACATGTCCTGACCGAGGGTTATGACATCATCCTAGATCTGAAGAAATCTAAGGGCTCCTGGCTCGTTGACCAGAGAAACGGTGACCGGTACCTGGATTTTTTTTCAATGTTCGCTTCCATGGCAATCGGCTTTAATCATCTGAAGCTGCTGGCTGTCAGGGATGAACTGGCTGACATGGCAGTTCAGAAACCGGCGAATTCGGATGTCTATTCCACGGCCATGGCCGAATTTGTCGATACATTTTCCAAAATCGGGATACCGGATTATCTTCCCCATGCCTTTTTTATTACAGGCGGCGCCCTGGCCGTGGAAAACAGCCTGAAAACCGCATTCGACTGGAAGGTGCGAAAAAACTTTGCTCATGGCATAAAACGGGAAACCGGCAGCAAGGTTATCCATTTCAAGCAGGCATTCCACGGCCGCAGCGGTTACACGTTATCCCTTACCAACACCTTTGATCCCCGCAAAACGAAATATTTTCCCAAGTTCGACTGGCCCCGCATAGTCAATCCCAAAATCACCTTCCCCCTGAGCGACGAAAACCTGGCTCAGGTGCAGGCGCTGGAAAAAGAAGCCCTGCGGCAAATCAATGACGTAATTGCCATAGATGCAAACGATATAGCCGCGCTCATTATCGAACCCATCCAGGGAGAGGGCGGGGACAATCACTTCCGCAAAGAATTCCTGCAGGAATTGCGTCAGATATGTGACAAGCATGAAATCATCTTTATCATGGATGAAGTTCAGTCCGGTGTTGGCTTGACGGGAAAATTCTGGGCCCATGAACATTTTGATGTTCGCCCTGATATCATCAGTTTCGGCAAAAAGATGCAGGTATGCGGCATTCTGGCCTCAAAGCGGGTGGATGAGGTTGAAGGCAATGTCTTTAAAGAGCGGAGCCGCATAAGTTCTACCTTTGGCGGCAACCTTATCGATATGGTGCGATGTACTCATATCCTGCGAATCATTGAAGAAGAAAAATTGGTTGAGAACGCCAGGATACAGGGAGATCTGTTGTTGTCAGAGCTGCAAAGTCTGGCAAATGATTTTCCCCAATTTGTTTCCAATCCGAGGGGAAAGGGTCTGATGTGCGCCTTTGATGTGCCGGATACTGAGACCCGGGATCGGCTGATAAGGTCTCTTTTGCAAAAGAAGGTGCTGATGGTAGGCTGTGGGGAAAAAACCATCCGCTTCCGTCCCCATTTAATAGTTACGGCAGATGAGATTCGGCATGGTATTGATATTATCCGCAGAGTTGTAAAAAAAGGATTTTGAGAAGTGCCTAAAGTGCCTAAAGTGCCTAAAGTGCCTAAAGTGAGCTAAAGTGCCTAAAATTAGGAGCCTTTTCTAATAGAGGTGAAAAGTGCTGATCCAGCCTAGATAGTACCAAATTCTTCGTAGTCCCTAGAATTTTTTGTTTTTCATACCTTTAGGCACTTCGCACTTTTGACTGAGTAACTCTATGACAACGCGTAAGAAAAAAGTATCAGTCGTGAAAAAGTTGCAGGAACTGGTGCGAGGCGGTGTCTTGTCGGACGACAAAGCCCTGAAGAAATTCTCCAGGGACCAAAGCATCTATGAAATACAGCCTTTGGCTGTTGCGTTCCTGCATTCGCTGCAGAAGCAGAAATGCATGTCACTCCAAGGGGAGGAGGGTCCGGTACGGCGGGCGGCGCGTTGGGTGAGGGGATTGTCATTGCCTTGCCGCGCAACCAATTTTGGGGGCGGATATCGGGATTTTCCGTGCAGGACAACATTCCCCGCATTACCGTGGGTGCGGGTGTATATCATAATGAATTGCAAGAGTTCCTCAGAAACAGAGGCTTCTTCCTGCCCGCTGATGTCTCGAGTGCAAAATTCAGTCAAATAGGCGGGAACATCTCCACCAAGGCAAGCGGCCCGCATGCCCTTAAATATGGAGCAATTGACAGGTTTCTTGAATCCATAGAATTTGTTACCGCCCGCGGTGAATTGGTCAACACCGCTGATGATAAGACCATTCCGGTGTGGATCAACAGGGAAATAACAAAGCTGGCCAACAAGATAAAGAGCGATGCCGAAGCATGGAATTTTCTAACATCCCGGCAGGATATGAAAACAACAAGTGGCTATAATCTGTTCGCATTTATTAAGGAGTACGGTATAGGCAGCTTGCTCACCCAACTGCTTGCAGGCAGCAATGGCACTCTTGGTTTTCTCACCAGGGCGACCCTGAGAGGCGAAGCATTTAATTCGTCCCGTGCTGTAATGCTCTTATATTTCGATGAGTTGGCAGAAGTCGGCCGGGCTGTTGTAGCCATCCGGGATGTCGGCGCCGCAGCCATGGAGATCATGAACAAGAAAACAGTACAGCTTGTCGGCGCACGATCCGGTCGCAGGGGAGACTTCCCGGATAATGCCCATATGCTGCTTGTTGAATGCACCGGTGGAGAGCGCTTCGCGCAGATTGAGGAAATTTCCCGGCTGATAGAAACGGCAGGATACCGTCTCGCCAGAAATCCGGCAACAGCAATAGCAGAGGAGGATATCGAGAAACTGTGGGAACTTCGCAAGCAAATCCTGCCGTATATCTGGGGGCTGAAGCCTCCGTCAAAGGCGTTGGCCGTGGTAAATGACATCGGTGTAGATCCCTTGTATCTGGCGGGTTTAATCCATGATCTTGAGGCTGTATTTAAAAAGCATGACATTGAAACCCTTATCTATGGCCATGCTGGGAACGGCAACCTCCATCTGCGACCGCTATTCGATCTCTCCAAACCTGATCTGAAATTGCGGGTGCAGCGGCTGGCCGATGATGTGTACGATGCGGTCCTCCATTATGGGGGCACTATTTCCGGGGAACATGGGGTGGGAAGATTAAAAGCCGCTTATCTGCAAAGGGAATGGGGTGCAAGCCTTTACAGCTATATGAAAGAGGTGAAATCCATTTTTGATCCGGAAGGAGTCTTGAACCCCGGAGTCATATTCAGTGACAAATCCATCACCGATAATATGCAGGACGACCTGCTACATTCAGCATTCTGAATTCCGAATTCCCAATTCACAATTCTCTCCGAGGAGACCTGGCCATGGCTGATGAAAAAGGTTTTTACTGGCAACGCTTCATTGCAGTGGAAGAGATGTTTCTCAGCGCTATTGACGCTTTCAAGCAGTCCAATGGTGCACTTGCCGCATTTGAAAAGAAACTTCTCAGTCGGACAAGCACAAGGCTGCTTGACTGGGTCGACCATCTCATCTTGCCTGATACGGATCAGGTCTTGGAGCGGCTCAATACCTTGGGATTCATCAGGCAACCTGCTGTGGAGGTGCAGGCTTACAACAATCCAGGGGTAATGTTGCCACGGGTTGTTCTGGCCGGTAGCGGGCCAGGTGTAAGGCCTGGGGTTGCTCTTCGGGTTGAGAATATCGCGGATTTCCTGCAGGTGCATACCATGCATGCAAAAATTGAAGGCAGCCCTTACAGTCCTTACAGGCGGGCCTGTATTTCCACGGAAAATGACGTTTCCATCTTTGTAGTGGAACGGCGTGGAAGCAGGGACTATGAGCCCGTCCAATTGCCGGCCGGGTATCTGCAGGAGTATTTCTCGGCAGTGGAAACGTGGAAGGGTCGGCCGCGTTCCGGAGACGATGAAGATAGAGGTTTGACGGCTGCGCTGCAAATAGCGGCCGAGCTGGCGGACTCCCTTGGCCAATCCCTGGCTGCACACGTTGTCTGCCTGTGCGAACGCGATTACTGGATGTCCCGCAATTATGCGGCACGGGTGCAAAAAGCCCGGCAGGACACCCTGGGACTCGGCTGGGCCAACCACGACCATCATACCTTTCGCAGTTCACGGCGGAATTTTGCCAAGCTCATTCATCTTTTCTCCCTGCTGGGCTTTGAGAAAAGAGAACGTTTTTATGCGGGAAAAGAGGCGGGATGGGGCGCTCAGGTCATGGAAAATACTACGGCCGGTTGTGTCCTTTTTCTTGATGTAGATCTGGATAGTGAGGAAGTGGAGGTTGATTTTACCACCCAAACTTTACCAGAAAAAGAAAAACTCGGTACCGTCGGTCTCTGGTGCGCATTACATGGTGATTCCATCCTGCAGGCGGGCATGCATCACCTGGCGGCCCAGTTCGAATTTGACCGGATTACTGAAGATATCGCCCAGTACGGCGTCAATTTTATGTCTCCGTTCAGCAACTTTTCCTATCTCAAACAGGCGTTCAGCATCGCCGAGCAATGGAAGCCTGATCAGGCCCAGATCCAGAAACTTCTGGACGAAAAAGCAATTGATAGCCGACAGGCGGAGAAATTCCTGAACCAGGGCGCTGTGGGAAGTCACATTGAAAACATTCAGCGTCGCGAAGGCTACAAGGGATTCAATAAAAAGAATGTCAGTGCCATAATTAAAGCGGTAGATCCAAGGCAGTATGTCGGGGAAAGTGCCTAAAGTATCTGAAGTGTGAAGTGCCTAAAGTGAGCTAAAGTGCCTAAAGTTATAAATAACAGAAAATTCTTCAGAGCTCTTGAATTATACAAGTGAAGCCGATGATACAGAATACTTGTTTGCAGTAACTGCCGAGGCAATTTTTCTTTACGGGGCCGAAGTCAAAATATTCCTCGAAAAATGCAGTCCCGCCAAGATGGATTAGGAATTTCTATAACCATGAGAAAAGACTCCTAACTTTAGGCACTTTAGGCACTTCGCACTTTAGGCACTTCTTGTTACCCTTGACAATTCCAAAAAGCTCTATGTACAAACAAGTTATGATTGTTTCTCAGAACAGGCCGGTGGTGACATCTGCCGCCGGCAGTTACCAGGAAGAACGATAATGACATTCAAGCATGATGCGGTGATCGTCGGGGCCGGACTTTCCGGTCTGCGTGCTGCTGTTGAGATATCCGGAGAAGCGGATGTGGCGCTGATCAGCAAGGTGTATACAACCCGGTCTCATTCCGGAGCAGCCCAGGGAGGAATAGCTGCCGCTCTCGGGAATGAAGAACCTGATTCCTGGGAATGGCATATGTATGATACGGTCAAAGGCGGTGATTTTCTTTCTGACCAGGATGCTGCCGAAGTGCTGGCGAAAGATGGACCGCGGGTGATTTATGAACTTGAGCATATGGGGGTTCCTTTTAACAGAACAAAGGAAGGCACCATAGCGCAAAGGGCTTTCGGCGGGCACACCAGCAATCTGGGAGAGGCACCGGTCAAAAGAGCCTGTTATGCCGCCGACCGCACCGGAAGGGTCATCCTGGATACCCTGTATGGTGAGGCACTGCGGAAAGGGGTGAAAATTTATGAAGAGTTTCAACTGCTCGACCTGCTTGTCGAAGAGAATCAGGTCGCTGGGATTATAGCCTATGAATTGTCTTCGGGAGAGGTGCATGTCTTTCACAGCCGGCTGGTCCTGCTGGCCACCGGTGGGTTCGGCAAGGTTTACAAAACCACTTCCAACTGCTTTGCCAATACCGGTGATGGCGTATATTACGCTTACCGCGCCGGAGTGCCCCTGCAGGACATGGAGTTTGTTCAGTTTCACCCAACTGGGATCTATGGCCTTGGCGTACTCATCAGTGAAGCGGCGCGTGGTGAAGGAGGCATCCTTCGCAACCGGCATGGTGAACGTTTCATGGAAAAGTATGCTCCAACTCTCATGGATCTGGCGCCGCGGGATATGGTGTCCCGCGCCATTTCCGAAGAAATCCGCGCCGGAAAAGGAATCGACGGCAAGGATTATGTCCATCTTGATCTCACCCATCTCGGCAAGGAGCGTCTCGATGAAAAACTCTCGGAAATTTCATCGTTTGCGAGAATCTATCAAGGGGTGGAGCCGGAAACCGAACCTATCCCGGTGCAGCCGACCTGCCACTATATGATGGGCGGCATTCCAACCAACCTTGACGGCCAGGTTGTCGATGAAAACCAACAGGTCGTCAAGGGACTTTACGCTGTCGGAGAATGTGCGTGCGTATCAGTGCATGGCGCCAACAGGCTGGGGTGCAATTCCCTTATGGATCTCCTGGTCTTCGGACGCCGGGCCGGCCGGAAAATGGAACAGGATGTTCAGACTTTGCCCTGGCCAACGCTGCCCTTGGAACCGGAAAAAAAGGTCCAAGCCAGGATCGGGCGGTTGCTAAAGAACAAGCAAGGGGAAAAAGCGGTTATCCTGCGTATGGCGATGCAGGAGACCATGAACCGTTTCTGTGCCGTGTTCCGCAGCAATGAAGGGCTTGAAAAGGCACGGTCGGAAATCAACGCCCTTATTCGTCGGTATGATGATATTGTCATAGATAATCACGGTCGTCTGTTCAACACTGATCTTTTGGAAGCCCTTGAATTGGAATCGCTCCTTCATCTGGCGGAAGCCATTATCTGCTCGGCCTTGGCCCGTCAGGAAAGCCGTGGCGCTCATTTCCGGGAAGATTATCCGGAGCGTGACGATGCAAACTGGCTCAAACACAGCCTGGTGAAAATGACCACTGCCGGTCCCCGCCTTTTCTATAAACCGGTTACAATTACCCGGTTTGCAGCCAAACCCAGGTCGTACTGACATGGAAGCGCAACTCAAAATACTCCGCTTTGATCCGGAAACAGACACCGAGCCTCGTTACAAAACATATACTGTTAAGGCGGAGCCGAGCGAGCGAATACTCGACTGCCTCAACCGGATCAAATGGGAACAGGACGGGACGCTTGCCTATCGTATGTCCTGCGGTCATGGGGTATGCGGCTCCGACGCCATGAAAATCAATGGCCGTTGCGGGCTGGCCTGTCAGAAGCTGGTTAAGGACTTTGCTGGAGAGGAAATTGTCCTGGAGCCGCTGCCCACCTTCACGGTCCTGAAAGACCTGATCGTGGACATGGAAACTTTTTTTGACCGGGTGAAGTTGATGCGTCCCTACCTTATAAACGCCGAATTGCCGCCTCCAAAAGAGCGGCTTCAGGATCAGGATGAAAGGTCGAAGGTCGATGCGGTCATCCGTTGCATTCTCTGCGCCTGCTGCACAGCGGCGTGCCCGGTAACTGCAGAAAATCAACAGTACCTGGGGCCTGCGTCTTTTGTCTGGGCCTTTCGCTATATTTTTGATTCCCGTGATGATCAGCAACTGGAAAGATTAACCCAGATTAATACACCGGACGGCGTCTGGGGATGCCGAAACCTTTTTGAATGCACCCGCGTCTGTCCAAAGGAAATCCCGGTGACGAAATCCATCAACACTATCAAGCGTGAGATACAGAAAACTCTTAAGGAGAATCCGCAATAAATATGAAAAAAACACCCCAAACTTTGACGAACTGGCAACAACTATGAATACACCACAGAGGGCACAGAGTTCACAGAGATAACTGTTTGAAATAAAAAATTTTGCTCTGTGCTTCTGTGATAAAAAGGACTTTTTATGACTTCATCATGCGTTAAACTTTATACTCTGAACCCAGCTGGAGGAGGGTAATGCCGGAAAAGTGGTTCTGTACTATTTGTTATCATGAGGAGGAAACATTTTCGCCGCCTGCTTCCTGTCCCCAGTGTGATGCCGACCGTAAATCTCTCCTGCAATCGGGCGCGGAACAGGTTGATCCCAAATCTTCGCAAAGTACAGTAAGGCCGCAAACCCTTGAAGAAGTCCGTGATCTTGCCAGAAACCGGTTGAAAGGCATCTGTGCCGTATACCCGCATTGTGACGGCCGGAGTGAAAGGATCTGCCAGCGGGAGGCCTATGGCAAGCCCATCGGTATAGGCGGGGTTGGATCCGGATCCAGCTTCAGGGCGAACATTACCGCCTTAGCGGGCTTGCGTCTCAAGACACGGCTTATCGATGATCATTTTGAGCCGGATACAAGCTTCTCCTTCTGCGGAATAGAATTGTCCATGCCCATAATGGGTGCCTCGCCGTCAGGTGTTGGCCGCTTTAACGACTCTATCACCGAATATGATTTCTGCCGCGCCACCATTCGCGGCTGCCGTGAAACGGGTACCCTTACCTGGCGAGGGGACACCTGGTTTTATACCCAAAACAGCTTCCCCTCCCTCGATGCCCTGGAGAAGGAAGGAGGTTTCGGCATCCCTATATTCAAGCCCCGCAGCCAGGATATCTTGAAGAGCCTCATTGAGCGGGCTGAAAAAGCGAACTGTCCGGCAGTGGGCGTGGACCTGGATGGCTGCGGTTCAACTATTATGACCAGGCACGGGCAACAGGTGTATCGGAAATCCGTCCGGGAATTGCGAGAACTTGTAAAGTTCACCTCACTGCCTTTTATTGCCAAGGGGATCATGACCCCTGAGGATGGTGAAGCGTGCGTTGAAGCTGGCGTCCAGGTGGTTGCGGTTTCAAATCATGGCGGCAGAGTGCTCGATTCCACTCCCGGGGTGGCCGAAGTGCTGCCGCAAATCGTGGAACGACTGGGCGGCAAGGTAGTTATCACCGCGGACGGCGGCATCCGCACCGGATTCGATGCCCTGAAATTACTAGCCCTGGGGGCGGATGGCGTGCTCGTTGGCAGGGATATTATTCGTGCAGCAGTGGGTGGCGGTTCACTGGGAGTGAAGATGCACATGGAAAGGCTACAGCAGACCTTGAAACGGGCCATGGTAATGACCGGCTGTCCGGATCTTTCCCATATTGACACTGAAATTATTGCATGAAATGATTGGGAAAAGTTTTCAAGTCTATTTTTAAGACATAAAGGTATCTACTAATGAAATCTGATAACGCGAATGACAAAACAATTGTCTTTTCCACCGAGCCGGAAGATTTTTACTATATGGATGTAAATGTGCCCTGCCAGGGAGCCTGTCCCGCTTTTACCAATATCCCGGCCTATATCCGCGCCCTATATGAAAAGCAATATGTCCGCTCCTACGAGATTAACCGCATGGTAAACATCCTTCCCGGCGTACTCGGCCGGATATGCTCGCGCCCCTGCGAAGATACATGCAGGCATGGGGAGTCCGAGCTGGGGCAACCGGTGAACATCTGTCACATAAAACGGGCCGCCGCCGATTTTTTAGGTGAAACTCCCGGTCCCATACAAAAAGAATTGTTAATCCGTGATAAAAAAGTGGCGATTATCGGATCCGGGCCTGCCGGGCTTGCCGCAGCCCATGACTTGGCAACCATCGGTGCGGACGTGACCATATATGAAGCCTTTGCAAAGCCGGGCGGTATGCTGCAGTATGGAATACCCGAATTCAGACTGCCGCGTTCCATTATCAAAGCTGAAATCGACCGTATAATGGAACTTGGTATCCATCTCAAGACCGGGGTGCGGGTGGGGGATGATGAGGCCATGGAAACCCTTCTTGCAGAGCATGATGCCGTCCTGCTGGCAGCTGGTTGTTATCAATCCAATAGATTAAATATCTCCGGTGAGGAACTGCCGGGCGTGCATTCGGGTTTGGAGTTCATGATCGATGTCTGCCAGGGTCGCCCCGCTGCCTTGGGGAATCGGGTGCTGGTGATTGGGGCGGGGTTTACCGCTTTTGACTGTGCACGTTCAGCCCTGCGTCTGGGATCTCAGGAGGTGCGGATCTGTCTGCGCCGCACAGAGGGTGACTTGGTCGTTACCAAAGATGAAATTCTTGAATCAAAAGTTGAAGGAATCAAGATTGAATCCCTCATGATTGCCCAAAAAATTATCGGCAACGGCAAGGTGCAAGGAGTGGAGTTTGTCCGCACCCATCCCGGTCCTTTGCGTCCTGACGGAAAAAGGGAAATAACCACACTAAAAGGGAGTGAGTTTGTACTGCCTGCCGACTCGGTCATCGTGGCCACCGGCCAGAAGCCGGTTCCCATGAAGACCCCTGCTGAGCAAAACGACAGAGGTTTGCCTGCCGCAGACAATCGATCACTCCAAACATCCACTCCAGGCCTCTATATCGCAGGAGATTACCTGAGCGGTCCTTCTACGGTGATCGAAGCCATTGCCATGGGGAGACGGGCGGCGGAAAAGATTGCAGAAGATTTAAGCGGCAAATGTTTCCGCCAATGGGTTGTGCGCATGGAAAACACCCAAACAACCGACCGTGAACGCGCCTGGGATTTTATTGAAAGACAGGCCATGCCTACGGTAAAGCCGGTGATGACTCGTTTGCGCAACGTTTCCCTTGAAATTGAAAAAGGATACAATCCTGAAATTGCTATAGAGGAGACCAAGCGCTGTTACCTGTGTTTTCTCCACTACGAGATTGATATCGACCGCTGTATTTATTGCCGCTATTGCATTGATGTTGCTCCCCGTGACTGCATCAAACTGGTGGATGAAATAATAACCAATGAAACCGGCGCAATTACCGGTTTTGTGGAGACAAACAATTGGAGTGAGGTCAACGCGGTTGTCATTGATAATTCCCGCTGTATTCGCTGCGGTGAATGTATGCGGGTCTGCCCGGTTGACTGCATCTCAGTGACTAGAGTTGAGCTGATAGAGAGAATGGAGCCGACGGAGGCGAGTCATGGCTGAAAAACATTTTGTCGTGATCGGTAGCGGGCCGGCGGGCAATCAGGCCGCCTTCACTTTGCGGGAAAATGCGCCGGAGGCCCGTATCACCGTGATCAGTAAAGGCCGGGAAAGCAGTTGTGTTCCCAGTCTTCTGCCTGATTTTATCGCCGGGAAAATAGACGAACAGGGTCTCCTGGTTTGTCAGGTTGGTTCCTATAAAGCCAGCGGCATCAAACTGAGGTGCAGTCAAGAGGTGGTGGACCTTAACATCCAGGCAAAAGAACTTATTCTGGCGCATAAGGAAATTGTTCCTTTTGATGGGCTGATCATAGCTGTGGGTGGCATGCCTCGCATTCCCGAGCGCCTGCAGGTTTTTCAAGACGTAATGTTTACTCTCAAAACCTTGGAGGACGCCAATTTTTGGATTGACCGGCTGAAGAAAGTGGAATCGGTCATGATGATCGGCGGAGATCTCACCTCTCTTGCTGTTACAAAAACGCTTATCTCCCTCAACAAAAAGGTATATTTCATCCTCAATGAAGATGCTTTTTGGCCCCTGCGTAGCAATGAAGAACTGTTTGCCGCAGTGGCAACCCGGCTTGCCGAGAGAGGAGTTGATGTCCTTGTCGGCAGAAATGTGAAAAGCCTGCAGCGTCTAGCCGGCGGCGAAATTCAGGTTCAGGTTGACAACCAGTACATTACGGTCGGCATGGTAGGGGCTTTTTTCGGCCTGGTGCCGGAAATCCGTTTCCTGGCCCGCAGCGGCTTACGGATTGACCGGGGCGTGCTGGTCGATGAATACTTGTGCACCGGGGTGGAAGGCATATACGCCACCGGCGACTGCGCGCAGATTTACCATCCGGAGATAAGCGATTACTGGATCTCATTGGGGCATGAAAACGCAAGGACGCTGGGCCATGTTGCCGCTTTGAATCTCGTCCATGGCGATAAACAGCTGGAAGTGAAACCGCAAAGTATTTTTGAAGTGCAGGGAATAAATGTAAACACCTCCTGGTGGACGGAGTTCTGATATGCCCAAAGTAGATTTGACCATAGAAATATGCGGCATGTCCGGTGACGGCACGATCGCGGCGGGCGGGCTGTTGAATGCCGCCATGGCAAGGGCCGGCCTCTCGGTTATGGCCTTTGATTCATATCCCGCTGAAATCAGAGGCTTCGGGCGCTGCGTTACCAGGGCCCGCATCGGGGATGAGGAGATGCTTGCCCTGCATGATAAGACCCATGTCCTGGTTTCCCTTGATGATGAGCAATCCTTTTCGAGAATCCCATTTCTTGCCGACGACGCCATGGTCCTATTCGACAATCGACCTCCCTCTATGGTCAGTGAAGGCCGTTCGCTTGCCGCGCATGTTGAGCCCGGTATAAGCCTGATCGGCATTCCCTTCGGCGATCTTGCCGCGCAGGCTGCCTCCACAAAGCGGGGACGAAACATTGTGGCGCTGGGCGGGGTGGCGGCAATTTTCAGTCTGCCTCCTGACTACTTTCGCGAGGTTATCAGAAAAAAATTCAAAGCCAAGGGGGAGGCGGTTCTGGAAGGCAATCTGCGCAGCTTCGATGCCGGCTATGAGTACACCCTGGAAAACTATAGGCAACGGGTCACTGATACTCTGGCGCATATGGAAAATATGGAAGATCCCGGCCGCATTCTGCAGTCGGGCAATGTGGCCATCGCCCATGCCGCTCTTGATGCAGACGTCAAACTCTATTTCGGCTATCCCATTACGCCGGCGACGCCGATCATGGAATATCTT
Organism: uncultured Desulfobulbaceae bacterium; assembly: GCA_945787445.1. Lineage (GTDB taxonomy): Bacteria > Desulfobacterota > Desulfobulbia > Desulfobulbales > CALZHT01 > CALZHT01. The sequence continues at coordinate 2,147 of CALZHT010000094.1, read as the reverse complement.
GCCAAGGCATTGCCTGAAAAAGGCGGCCGGGTTGTACAGATGGAAGACGAAATTTCTTCAATCGGTGCGGTACTGGGCAGTTTTTTTGCGGGCACCAGGGCCATGACCGCAACTGCCGGTCCCGGCTTTGCCCTGATGACCGAATTGATTACCCACGGAGTCATGGCGGAAATTCCAGCGGTGATCATCAATGCCCAGAGAGGGGGACCGGCCACGGGATTGCCGACAAAAACCGAACAATCCGATTTGCAGGCCGCCGTCTTCGGCGGCCCGGGCGACTCGGCCCGCATTGTACTTGCTCCGACAAGCGTCAAGGAATGCTATGCGTATACAATGAAGAGCTTTCAGCTCGCGGAAAAATACCAGACACCGGTGATTGTACTCACCGACTTTTTTTTGAATAACCGGGTTGAGACCATGGCTATGCCGCATGCTTCGGAAGAAGAGAAACGCGACGGCAATATCTATCCGGCTGCAGGGTCCAAAGAGAGTTATCACCGATTTGCAGTAACGGAATCGGGTATTTCACCCCGGGCGATTCCCGGCATGGAGGGATTTATTTTCACCACCACCGGACTTGAACACTCGGAAAAAGGCGCACCAAATTATACACCTGAGAATCACAATGCCATGAATGCCAAGCGCCACCGGAAAATCGACAGTGCCATGACCGATCTGCCGGAACCACAGGAGTTCGAGGCTGAAGAAGGAGGGCTTGATGTGGGAGTGATAGCTTGGGGTTCGACCTTCGGCGCAGCCCTCGAAGCGGTGCATAAGGCCAGAAACAAGGGGAAGAAGGCAGGGGCCCTGAAAATCACGGCCATCTATCCGTTTCATGAAGACCCTATTCGGGCATTCATGGGAAAATGCAAGGAAATCCTCATCCCTGAATTAAATTATGAAGGCCAGTTGGCAAATCTTATCGGACACCTGCACGCTAAAGATGTGATCAGGATGAACCAGACCACGGGACTGCCTATATATCCCAGGGAAATATATGAAAAAATCATGGAGATCGGCTGAACACTATGAATTGGCGAGGTTGCTGAAGATGTGCGAAAGAAGTCATCCCGCTATAGTAAGCTATGCGAGATGGCTGATGACAAAGCAGATTCGGCAAGATCAGCGTTTCAGGAGGGATTTGTGAAAACATCGGGCAGAGTTCTTGCTTCGCAGGTCGACAGGATCAAAGATTCGGGGGTATTCTCCATTCGCTCCGAGAATCTGCCGATCTGGTGTCCGGGGTGCGGCTATTTCGGGATACACCAGGGGCTTAATAACGCGATCCAGCGGCTGGAACTGCCGCTTCATCAGGTAGTCACTGTGTCGGGGATAGGATGTGCTGGAAGATATCCCTTTTTTGCCAACACCTATGGCCTCCATACCGTCCATGGCAGAACTTTGCCGGTTTCCACCGGAGTCAAGCTTGGTAATCCGGAGCTCACGGTCTTCGCTGTGGGTGGTGATGGCGACGGGTTGGCGATAGGCGGTGGTCATCTGCCTCATATTGCGCGCCGGGACATTAACGTCAATTACCTGCTTTTTGATAATTCTATTTACGGCCTCACCAAAGGACAGCCATCTCCCAGTTCTCCCCGTGGTTTCACAACCAAGGCATCGCCGGCCGGCAGCACGGAACAGCCTCTGAATGCTACGCTACTGGCGCTCTCCTATGGCGCAACATTCGTGGCGCGTCTGTTTGCAGGCGACCCGGAATCAATAACCGAGGCCCTTGTGGAAGGAATCAGACACCCGGGCTTTTCTTTTTTTCATATTTATTCTACCTGCGTTACTTTCGACAAACAGTTTAAAACCTGGGAGAATCTCAAAAAAAACGTCCATCCGCTGCCGGATGATCATGATCCGTCCGATCGCGCGCAATGCATCGCGCATGTCCTTGAAGACGATTTCAGTATGGGGATACTATATAGGAAAGAGAGTGGTTGATTGCCATATATATTTTGAAGCTCTCACAGAGTACACAGAGTAAAGTTTTTAGTTTCCGAGTGGGAAACAACTTTTTCCATTATCCACTAGGTCTGCGACTTTCTGGATGGGAACCATTTAAAATAATAAAGTTACACTCTGTGATCTCTGGGAGCTCTGTGAGAAATAATTTATGTATCGGGAGGTACTGAAATGGCGGA
>CALZHT010000093.1 GCA_945787445.1 uncultured Desulfobulbaceae bacterium | reverse complement strand
CTATACCCACTTCAAACCAGAAAGCCCATGAACCGAATTCCCGACTTTCTGGGTGGCATGCAAAATTATGGTTTCGAAGTTTTAAGCGGCTTCGGAGACTGATGCGATGGCAAAAAACAAATTAAAAAGCAGACTTAATTTTTATAGTTTCACCATAACATTGATCTGGTTCGTGCTCGTTGCCGCATCCTTTTCATGGACAATATTTCACCATAAACAGGAAATAAAAAACATAGCAATCGCAGAAGCAAAAGCATTCCTCAGCTGGGATGAAGCGCTGCGTTTATGGGCCGCTTCCCATGGCGGCGTATACGCTCCAAAGACCAGCCATACCCCTCCAAACCCTTTTCTCGGTTTTATCCCGGAACGGGAAGTTCAGACACCTTCGGGAGTAATCTTGACTCTCATGAATCCCACTTACATAGTGCGGCAACTGACCGAAGATTTTTCCGATAAAAATGGCACGATAACCCATATTACCAGCATTGATCCAATGAATCCTGAAAATACGCCGGACCAATGGGAAGAGTCCGCTCTTATTGATTTTACCCAGGGAGTTCATGAAAAAATTGCGTTCGTTGATATTGACAACACACCTTACGTCAGGTTGATGCGGCCCAAAATATTAACCACAGAATGTTTGCAATGTCATGGAATCCAAGGTTATAAAGTCGGTGATTTATATGGAGGCATTTCCATTTCCTTGCCGATGACCAGACTGTTAAGCCACCTCGATACCCATAAACAGATTATGCTTATCGGATTTGGCTTGCTCTTGGCCTCAGGAATAATCGGGATACTGTGGACAAGAAATAGAATATTGGCGGATATTGAAGAAAGGGACCGGATGGAAGCCAAGCTGCGCGAAAGCGAAGAAGAATTCAAAACAGTCTCCGACTTCTCCTACGCTTGGGAATATTGGATAAATCCGGACGGCAGCCTGCGATATGTTTCGCCTTCGTGTTTACGCATTTCAGGTTATGGGCCGGAACAATTCCTTAATGATCCTCAATTTCTACAATCGATAATATATCCTGAAGATATAACAACATTTCAGGATCACATCAGTGATGAATTGAAAAGTGAACATGTCTGTAAAAAAAACTACCGCATTGTTACCAAAAGCGGGGAAATACGATGGATCAACCACATTTGTCAGCCGGTATATAACGAGAATGGAGAATATCTGGGCAGAAGAGCAAGCAATTATAACATTACCCAACGCAAAACCGCTGAAGAGGAAAAGGAAAAGCTGATCAGGGAACTCCAGAGCGCCCTTGAAAAAGTTAAGGTCCTCAGCGGATTTCTGCCTATCTGTTCATCCTGCAAGAAAATCCGGGACGACAAAGGGTATTGGAATCAGATTGAACAATATATCAGTAAACATTCCGATGCGGAATTCAGCCATGGCATCTGTCCGGAATGTGCGAAAAAACTGTATCCTGATTTCAATTATAAAAAGAAATAGATGTGGAAGATTTCCATGAGCCCTAGGCGAAAAATCAAAAAAATATTGAGAAGCAAGCCGACCATAGAAGGTGCGGGAGTGCATCTGAAACGGGCATTCGGTAATGACCAGGTCCCTCTTCTGGACCCGTTTTTATTGCTCGATGATTTTCATTCCGACAACCCGGCCTATTATATCAAGGGCTTTCCCTGGCATCCACACCGTGGCATTGAAACAATTACCTATGTTCTCCATGGAGAAGTTGATCATGGCGACAGCATGGGTAATAAAGGAGTAATTTCGTCCGGAGATGTGCAATGGATGACGGCCGGCAGCGGAATCATCCACCAGGAAATGCCCAAGGGCCAAGAGAATGGACTTCTCTGGGGATTCCAGCTTTGGGCCAATCTTCCTGCCTCCGAAAAAATGATGGCGCCGCGATATAGAGATGTAAAACAGCAGGATATACCTGCAGTTACCCTTGAAAACGGCACTACAGTAAAAATAATCTGCGGCACGATCAATGATATCCAGGGGCCGGTTACGGATATTATCATAGATCCGGAGTACCTGGATGTTTTTGTACCGGAAAACTCAACCTTCACGCATTTTACCAAAAAAGGTCACACGGTCTTTGCCTATACCATTGATGGGGAAGGCTATTTTGATCAACGTCGTGACGCTTTTTCCTATGATGTGGAAGGCGCCAATTATTTTGACTATGAACAGGATTGTCTGATCAGGCCGGAAAGCCTTGTGATATATGAAGACGGCAATGAGGTTACAATCTCGACCGCAGAACAGTCAGTGCGGTTTCTGTTGATATCAGGGAAGCCTCTCAGAGAACCTGTGGCCTGGTATGGCCCAATTGTCATGAACACCCAGGAAGAACTGAAAATCGCCTTTGAGGAATACCGCAACGGCACCTTTATCAAACATAAGTGATTCACATATGGACATCAAATTAGTGGCAATGGTTGTAAGTGGCATAGTTGTGGGGATAGGCGCTTCTTTTACCGGCCTCGGTGGAGGATTTTTAATGATTCCTCTTCTGCTCTTCCTCGGATTCACGGCCCAAAAGGCGGTGGGCACCTCCTTTCTCGGTATCCTCATAATCTCGGTCTCCGCCCTGGTCGCCCATAACAAGCTTGCCCATGTAGACTTCAAGTATGGCATCCTTCTTGGCCTTGGCGGCATTATCGGTGCCCAGATAGGAGCGCGCCTGGTTGATCATATTTCAACCCAAAATTTCAAAAGAATATTTGCGCTTATCCTGATCGGTCTCGCTGTTTACCTGTTTGTCAGGAAATAAATGGCGCAGCAAACCAAAACCTGGCAAACAATTATTCATATTGAAGCTGCCCGCAGGTAGCTGGGGGAGCTTCAATTGTATGCGCAACCGGTCACCGCAGACCAAATGGCAGAACTCCCAGGATCACGGACAGAAATGTAACTTTTTAATTTAGCAGAACAAATTCTATTTTGCCAAAAATTCACCTTTTGATTATTAGTAATTTACCCGAACATTAGGTATTTTTTAAATTACACTATTAAATCTTTAGTATGCATTTTCTAAAGGGTTCACTTTTATATCCTTAACAGGTGGTTTGCATGAAAATTTCCCAAAAACGTATTGAAAACGTCTCAGAAAAATTATCATATGAACTCCGTTTTAAAAAACTCGCCAATGCAATCCATTCAGCCCCTAACTTTAACACCGTCCTCATAGGCCTGCGGGAGCAGATCCTCAATCTTTATGAAGCGGAAATGGGCACTATCTATCTTGTTGATCCATCAAACAGCGAAATTTATTCCTGGACTGTGCTCCCTGGCACCCAGTCCAGCGTCCGCGAAATACGCATTCCCATCAACAGCAAAAGTTGTGCAGGCTATGTGGCCCAGACAGGCAAAATCGTCAACATAAAAAATGTCTATGATGAAATGGAATTAATGAACATTGATCCAGACCTGGCCTTTGACTCTTCCTGGGACAAAAAAAGCGGGATCAAGACAAAACAAGTCCTTGCCGTGCCGATCCTTTTCAGAAATGCCCTGCTCGGAGTCATCCAGCTCATAAATAAGAAACACGGCAGAAAGTTTACAGTTGAAGATCAGAAGTATCTCTTTGATCTTACAGAAACTCTGGGTATTGCCTTTAATAACCTCCATAAGCTCAGTAAAAAAACTCCTACTAAATTCGATCAACTCATTAAAAAAGGCATCATTTCAGAAAAAGAGATTGCCAATGCCCAAACCATTGCCCGCCAGCAGAAAAGGGATGTGGAAAACGTACTGTTAAAAGATTTCAAAGTTTCCAAAAACGATCTAGGAAATGCCCTTGCCCGATTTTACAATGTCGGTTTTGAAGATTTCCGATCTGCTCAATATGATCCCAGCGAACTGGTCAGAGGGATAAATATAGAGTACTTCAGAAAATCACATTGTTTCCCGCTCGCCAAAAAAGATGGCAGAATTCTCCTGGCAATCGATGACCCGCATGATCAAGTTAAAATCCAGGAGATCATACAGGTTTTACGTACTACGCAACTTGATTTTCGGGTAGCTCTAACAGAGGACATAGAAGAGTATATTAAACAGTTCAAGGCTTCTAAAAAAATCAAGGTAAACCACGTTCCCGAAAAGTCCCTCAATGATATTCTTGACGAAATGAAAGAACAGGAGATTCCCGCTGAAGTCTCAGTTGAAGAAATCGGCGCTGAATCTGTTGATGAAAAATCAATTGTTCTTCTGGTCCGTAAAATAATCGAAGACGCCTATAAAGAAAATGCCTCGGATATTCATATCGAGCCCTACGGCATGAAGCAAGACGCTGAAGTAAGGTTCCGGATTGACGGTCGCTGCACCAAGGTCCTCACTATTCCCAAAAACCATATTAAGGCCGTGGTTTCTCGTTTCAAAATCCTTTCGCACTTGGATATTTCCGAACGAAGGAAGCCTCAGGACGGCAAGATCAAATTCAGGACCTCGAGGGGCAAAGAGATTGAGCTTCGTGTTTCCACTATTCCCACAGCTGACGGCAATGAGGACGTTGTCTTGCGTATTCTGGCAGACAGCGAACCCCTTCCCTTGAAAAAGATCATGCCGGAGTCCATCTGCAAACGCTTTGTTGAAATAATCCAGAAACCATACGGCATCGTTCTGGTCGTGGGGCCGACCGGATCCGGCAAGACAACCACCTTGCACTCGGCTCTTGGCTATATCAACACACCGGATAAGAAAATCTGGACCGCCGAGGATCCGGTTGAAATCACGCAATTCCGGCTCAGGCAATTACAGGTTCTCCCCAAAATCGGCCTTACCTTTGCTTCAGCAATGCGGGCCTTTCTGCGTGCCGACCCGGATGTCATCATGGTTGGCGAGATGCGCGACAGTGAGACGGTGAGCATGGGCATTGAAGCCTCCCTTACAGGGCATCTGGTGTTCAGCACTCTTCATACCAATTCTGCCCCGGAAACCATAATACGCCTGGTTGATATGGGTATGGACCCCTTTAACTTTGCAGATGCCCTGCTTGGTATCCTTGCCCAACGCCTGGTCCGCACTCTCTGCAATAAATGCAAAACCGCCTACCATCCTAAAGAAGGAGAGTATACTCATATTAGGAAAGTATATGGTCCATTATTTGATAAAAAATTGAAAATCCCCTATTCGAAAAGCTTGAAATTATATAAGGCTAAAGGATGTTCTGAATGCAGCAATACAGGATACAAGGGAAGGTTGGGCTTGTTTGAGCTGCTAGTCGGGACAGATACCATAAAAAAGCTTGTCATCAACCGGGCCACGGTCAAAGAGATCAAGGAAGAGTCCATTAATGAGGGGATGACAACACTCCTACAGGAAGGTATCAATGCCGTCTTTCGTGGCCATACTGATTTCAAACAGGTGATGAGCGTCTGCGGTCAATAGAGTCACCAACTTTACAAAGTGACATAAGTTCCGAGGCGCCCAGCCAGGCGAGCACCCTGCCGGCATAATGAACGCGCGAGAAGCCGGCGGATTCCGCCTAAGGAGGATAAGAATAAGCAGGCACCGCAGCAGATGACGAAGCATGATGGGATGCATCGTGCTTATGTCGCTGTGTAGAGCTTTCATACAAAATCGTGAATGTAAATCAGGCTATGCATTTTCTCCAAATCAAGCCCCTCGCCCCTTTCTCTCAGTATAAGTCCTCATAATTCAAGACCTACTGTAAAGCTTCATCCGAAGTGGAATTGAAGCGCCCTGCCTTTTCGCTATTTCAGACTGTAAATATTCCCCTGCATGGAGGTATTTTTTTTCTATTGGTTTGCTCTCCCCTACTCTCTTTGGCCGGCCGCAGCCCAGCATTTAAGGAAATTACGTTTTGTTCCGACAAGATAGGTATGATACCCAGTATAAAAATACCTATACACACTCAGCGATCGTGTCCAAACATAATAATCTTTTTTGCTGCCTTCCCATCTATTGGTTGCGGATCCAATGTCTCTGCATTACCACCTGCGTATCATTTTGCATGCAACGCCCTACCAACAGCCGAAACAACTGTATCCAGCATTGCTTATCATAATTTTATATACAAATTCATATACCACCATCATCTAGTTTCATTCTTAAATTATGCTTTTATGTACTATTTCACAAAAATAATTACTTCATTTCCTATTGATGTATTGCTATACTATACTTAATATATATATAAACATATATAACAAAAGCAAATGAATGAGATACTATTCATGAAAATTGAAATAATAAAATTAACATTGAAATCATACCTTATAGAATTGCAAGTAATATAAAAAATGAATGAATGGTTATTCAGAAAAAGAGAACAAAATGCAATGTAGGTTCAATTACAAAAAAAGGAGAGAAACAACGATGAATACCTACGACAAACTGCACATGTTGATTGATTTAACTACTGAATATTGCGGATTAAATCATGGACCTGACACCCGCCGGGAGGACTACCCAGCTTCCAATTATATAGTCATTCCATTTGGTTATCAGGAAAACGCAGTAACGGAAGTATCAGTTAGGGATCTTGTCATCCCCATATGCCTTGAATGTTCACAGGCACTGACCCAGGATGAATGGACCCTCATTTATTGTTTTGAATGCAACAACAGCAGATGGTTGCTTAGAAAATATGCCAAGAACGATTACCGCCATCACATAATATTTTTGCATGGCTGCCCTGACTGCAGCAATGAATTCGGAGGCCTCTATTTCTGCGAAGAGCCAAAAGAACAATTTGTGTATCAACCCATGGCAGCAGTTGCTGGCTGATTCACCTTAACCGTATTCCAAAAATATCCCGCGATTTCGTTACGGATCATTTTGTCCAAAACAAATCAATGCTCCTACCATTGACACTTTCCTGTTGGGTACAGCAGGAACGGACTGCTCAGGTCACTGTTTTGGCCAATTCTTGACAATCTGAATCACTTCTCTGACATATGCACATTCACACCTGACCGGACAAGGTCGCAATTCATCATGCACAAGACAATAATTAGGACATTCCTCTTTTCCCAAAGCATTCTCCGCAAAGATAGGGCCATCATATAGATCCTGAAAATCACCCGCATGGTTTGCCAAAGTCGATTTACAGGTGTGATGCATGAATAAAAAAGTCCCTTCACGTAAATTTTCAAAATGTACTTGATAGCCGATGACATCAATGGATGGGTCCGAAAGAAAATTCTTACGAGTGCCCCATTCAAATCCGCAGCATGAACATTTTTTAAAAAGTGCGTTCCTTTCAATTTCATCCATACCAAACTGTCCTTTCTTCCCCAAAAATCCCAAGAAAACCTAATCCCATAAACAACGAAAAAATTCGTCAAATTTTTGAAGAAACCTGTTGTTCAAGAAATTGATAGAATTTTTGGTAAAGTTGCGGCATTGTTCTTTTGAAGTGAGAAACCATATAAAAATCGCGTTGCAATTGTATTCCTTTGATGCGGATTTCGTTAAGAGCGCCGTTGGCAACCTCATCCTTTATCGCCAACCTTGAAAGGATGGAAATACCCAGGCCCGCTTTCAAAGCTTCTTTGACCGACGCGGTCGAACCCAGGGTGGCAACCACGTTCAGAAGATTAGGGCTCATGCTCTTTCCTTCAAGTATGTTTTCCATGGTCTTTCTGGTTCCGGAGCCTATCTCCCTTAAAATAAAGGGAAGATCAAATAACTCCCCAAGTTCAATGACCTTTTTGTTGAGCAGGCTTCCGGTTGCGGCCACCACCAGTTCATCTTGAACAAGGGGCTGATAATTAAGCTTTTCCGGATCCATTATGGCACCGACAATCCCGAAATACAATTCCTGTCCCAATACCTTGTCGGTAATTTTTCGTGAGTCTTCGATCAATATCTCGAATGAGATGTCGGGATTTTTCTTTTTAAACGCCATGGCCATGGCAGGAAGAATGTAAGTGCCGGGGATAGTGCTTGCGCCAAGCACCAGCTGCCCTCGCAGGATATTCCGTTCGGCTGCTAACTCTTCCTGAATTTTGCCATGATCTTCAATAAGTTGCAAAGCCCTGGGATAGAGCACATCGGCCTCCCTCGTAGGCAGAATAGAGCGCCCCATACGATCAAACAGCCTGACCTTCAGTTCCGCTTCAAGGTTTTTTATATGCTCGCTAATCGTTGGTTGACTTATATTGAGTTGCTGTGATGCCTTGGTGAAACTGCGGTTTTTATAAACAGCCAGGAATACTTTCAGATGATGGATTTCCATAATAATGCGCCTTATTCATTTTGCTAGAAACAAAACGTCGAACATTTCATTTCCGGGAACATCTTATATAGGTATTTCCATTTTGAATTATCAATGATACCTATTTGCGATCACGTCCTCATTTACCTATTCTGGACGGTCTGTGCAAGAACTTTCAGCCGACCGTATCGATTTAGGCTGAAAAAAACTAAAAATCTAGGAGGGAAACCTGTAATCCCGATCAGCTTTCATGGAGAGCAGGCCACTCGACACCCTGTTTTTCTGCCACTAAATAACAGAACCGGCTCCATTCAACCTCCCGACCGGAAACCGGACAGCGTAATTTGACCTTACGGTCGCTGAGACCAATCACCTCCCAATCGCCGCTGCGGGGACCACCCTTAATGTGTATCTTCTGGCCCACCTCAAACGGGTACGCTTCAAAAAACGCAACATTTTCCTTTGACATAGGCACCTCTTCCTTTTGTCACAGCCGGCAAGATAGCACTTGCCAGGACAGTAGTGATTTTCTATATAGCCTGGGTAGTATTTGCCAACCAGATTTCAGGATGAAAACAATTTGCTCCACCATCTTCTTGATTCGCGACTCTGTGGATGGGAACTAATCCAGCTTTCTTGCGAGACATGATTGAAGCTCCCCGCATCAAGCCGCGGGGAATCTCCGTACGCAAGGTACTTTTTTATTATTTTACATGCGCTCGCTAATCCCGCAGGAAGCTGCGGGGAATACGTTCGCTGATCGTGTTCAAAACATCTCTTACCTTTATTAAGAATCTTTATTAAAATAGAAATGTACCAGAAACCCATCCATTTCAAAAGAGGAGAAACTCGTGCGACACAGAATGTATTCCCTCCCTCTGCTCACTCTTACTTTACTCCTAACTGTTATCGCGGTGCCACGACCAACACCCGCTTTTTCTTTCATGTACGTTAGCAAAGACGATCCACTCCCTGCCCTTACTTTTAATGAATTCAAGACTGACAATCCGGTAACATTCGAGAAATCAACGAACCGGCCAATGCTCTTTGTTTTTTGGGGCGCTGATGTCCCGGAGAAAAAGAAACGTTCCATTGAAGTGCTTAAAAATATTCAAGCGTCCCGCTCTTTTTTCGATGACCGCAATATTACCCTGGCCGCGATCAACACCCAGTTTGATAGCCCTGATGAGATCGAGGAGGTGATGGCGCAGACCAATATTGATTTTCCAGTCTATACGGATCCCAACAGTGATGCTATCAAAAAATTGGGAGTCTTTGTCATGCCATCCGTCCTGATTATCAATAGTGCCGGTATTATTTTCGAAGGGCTGGGCTACAGCCGAACTCTCATAGAGGTCATCTCCGGCGAAATTCAGGTCATGCTCAACGAAAAAACCAGGGAAGAGGTGGAAGCGAAACTTCATCCGGAAGTTATTGTAAGGACAACAGCACAACGCCGTGCAAAAATAGATTACAATTATGCTCGCAATCTGGTCCAGCGTAAAAAGGTTGATTCTGCCATCGAAAAATTACATGAGGCGCTTGAGAAAGACGCTGAATTTGCTCCTGCCATGATAGAGTTGGGTTGTCTCTATATCAAACAGAAAAACTTTGTAGAAGCGGAAAAATATCTAGAAGAAGGCCTTGCCATTATCCCTGGTTTTGAACGAGGCCTAACCTGCCGGGAAGAACTGGAATCAAAAGGAACCACTCCTCAACAGGAAGAAGCTCTAGAAAAGAAACCCACATTGGACCCAGGCTCATGGGGATTTTTCGATGCTGGTGATGACGAGGAGGAGGATGAAGATCAGAACGAGGGAAACCAGGAGTAAATTGGTTGGGGCGCAAAAATAGGAGGATCACCGCTGAAGGAAGATATTTTCCGATGCCAGTATGCGTTGATTCAAATAAAGCAAAAAGACTCTATAATTTCGGGAGCAAAATCCCGGCAATCCGGCGCTTTGCCTGTTGTTATTCTTGAACAGACGCTTTTGGGAGATTTTGTGAATTCTTTTCTATAATTTTCTTTGCCATCTCATTCTGTATTCCGTCGAATGCCTTTTCGACGATCTCGGAAATCTCTTCACTTGACAATTCATTTTCACTCAGCGTTGCATCACCAGTGCCTTCCTGGTCCAGAGATGATTTCATCACCTTGCCTATCTCCTGGGTGAGGCTTTCTTTGTTCACGGCAAATGTCTCAGACAAACCTTGCTTGATAGTCTCTAGCGCAGGATCAGGAATACTTCCCGGTTCCTTGGCAGCGATTGTTGTCTTGGTTCTTTTCCTGGACTCTGAAAGCACCACGATCCGTATCAATTTGGGAGGCTGTTCATTCTCTTCCGACCTGTAGAGAAATATATAATTTTTGCCTTCAAGAAAATTCTTTAATCCCTTTTCCAGCGGCTGATAATCAAAGGTTTTGGTAATTCGTTCATTGGCAGGATATTTTGTCGTTATGGCAATATCTACCTTTTGGGCGATCTCCTCCAATACTGCTGCAAAATTTTCCCTCCACACCGATACTTTCAACTGACCGTTTTGGTATGCCACCCCTGAAAATTCGGCCTCGACCTGCAAATCAACCTCTTCTTCTGCATACACTGCCGACTGTAATGATAACATCAAATTTAACAATAGCAGCATGGCTGCGGTTTTCATAAAACCTGACAGGTGCACTTGCAATTTGGATTCACCCTCCATTACGTGTGATTAACTTATTCATCCTTCAAGTTGTTTTTATGTTCTTAAAAAAATTTTTCTCATTCCATGGCTAATTCAATATGTAATCCACTGGTAAAATAAAATTTCAAATATGCCCTTCCAATCCATATTGAGTTTTACTTTCTCAGAACTAATACTATCTAATTTGCTTACTATTATTTTCAATAACTTTAAATTTATTATGACAAATTTGCCTCACAATGTCTTTGACTTTTCACTAAATCACCCAATTGTGAAGCCTGGTATACTGCCCCCAATTCTATTATAATTGCTCGCTTGCGCCTGTATGGCTTACTAAAGAAGTTTGGACAATCGTTGCGAACCTATGATTTCCACTGTTCAGATATCAAGATACTATGATTAACTCCAAAACAGAGCAGATTAGTGATCTGTTTCATGAAGAAGGAAAGAACGTTCATTTCAGGAAACGATAAAAAAACTATGGCGGGTAGACGTCATCTTAGCATCTACCCGCACATAAAGAATCAAAGACATGCCTTTCATCACCATCACCCAGAACAAAAGTCAAAGGGAGACTTGAGCCCTTCCATCATCTAGAAACAACGTCCCTTCCTTCACACCTTCAAAAGCGCATTTTTCTGATTCTCGCATAAGGGCAGGCCTTCGTTTCTTGGTATTCTACCGTTACAATGATCAGAATTTATTTCTCCGAAGTTTCCAAGGCCTTGTCCAGAGTATCCTTAAAATGCTCAAAATTTTCAATCTGAGGTAAATGTCCCAACCCTGTCAATTCATGTAGTACGGCATCAGGGATCAGCTTGACTGCCGTTTTGCCCAACCGATCGTAACGCCCCAGCTCATAATCTAAACCTGGTTTTTTCCAGTTGCGGCCTGGTCCGGTACGATCTCGCGTACCAATAATCAGGCTGACAGGAACAGATAAATTCTTAAACTCTGTAATAACCGGTTGAGTAAAAATCATATCGTAAGTCTGTGCATTGACCCAGGCAATTTGTTCTTTATCCGGCCCTTGCAGCTGTCCAATCATAAAATGAGTAAGCGCCTCATATTGGTCATTCCATTGGCCATCATAATAATTTTTTTGTTGATAACGCCTGATTGCCTCTGGGGTCTTGGCCAACTCGTTTTTATAAAAGAAGTTTGTGTCCTTGTAATTTACGTACCGCAAGTAATTTTCTAACCCAATAGGATTAACCAGGATCAGCTGTTGTGTAGATTGCGGATACATAAGGGCAAAACGACTAGCCAGCATCCCCCCCATTGAATGCCCTATCACAATGGACTTTTTGATTTCAAGGGACGCCATCAAGCTTTGGGTATGATGTGCCAAAGCCGAAAAAGAATATTGATAGTGAGTTGGCTTGGATGACTTGCCAAAACCAATTTGGTCAGGAATTAACACCCCATAGCCTTTTTTATGTAGATAGAGCGCCGTGGGCGTCCAATAGTCGGCGTTAAAATTTTTCCCATGCATCAAGGTGACAATCGGTTTGTCAGGGTCACCCTTAAGATAGATGTAGGCCATTCGCAATACTTGGCGTTGGGATTTAACGGAGAAAAAGTTTACCTCAAAATCATATTTATAACTACTCAGCTCTGCGTTGTAGGAAAGTTTGGAAGTGTTTTCCATCTTTTGAGCAAGAACAAACTGAGGTAACAACAAAATAATCAGAAAACTAATCAAATTAAATTTGGACATATAACTCTCCTGGCAATAGGGACATTCTTTTCTTCTTTCATTTCTATTTACCGCCGAATCATTAATTATCAAGGAAATTTGCACTGATAACATGATATTAGTATGGTTTTCAGGCAAAATCGCTGACCTTTATAATCTTTAACCCTATAATTAAGCAAGGTGTCCCCAGAATTCCGGAATTCCGGCGTATTTTGAACTCGACCGCTCTTTCTCAATAAGCAGACCAAAAGACACCAGAATCTTGTTCGCTTTTACTGCAGATACTGCAGATAGATCAACGTTATTCATTTTCAAAAGATTTGTAATCGAATCTGTTTTCACACTACACCCTCTCAGTTCAGTAATCGAATCTGTTTTCACACTACACCCTCTCAGTTCAGCGAAATTCAGAAAACTCTTTCCTCGCAAGATGAGCCAAGCAAAGATCTGACCCCTTTTTGTTGTGTTGGGCTGCTTCTCATTTCTTCAAGATGACCTTAGAGTCCTTTTCGTGCTGAGCCAAGGCGGGCTGGACTACCGCCCGCTCAAATGCTGCTGCGAGGTCAGTGGCTGAGTTATACTCCAGAACCGGCAAGATCCAGGGATATCTGGCCATGAGATCACTGAACATCGAAAACGGCTTTTCGCCACTTTGAATAATTGGTACCACTGGGATCCTGTAGTTTGGCACAACAGCTTGTAGCTCCAACGGTGTCGCCCGTGGATTTGTGATGTCGATGATGATAAATCGACTCATCCCTGCAAGCGTCATGACCGTTTCAGTGAAGTCTCTCTGAGTTGGCCTTTCGAAGTCAAATACGATTGGTAAGAAATTGAAATCTCGGAGTTTAGCTCTTATGGTTTCAATGATTTCGACTCGGTCTACAGAGAAACGGCCCAATACGAGAACACTCTTCCCTTGAATCCCTCCGATGACATCTCTGATACGACCACTGTGGAGCATTAGGTAATTCAGTTGTGCAACCTCGATATCGTCCACGGTCAACTTGGCCTCATGTGCAGGCGAAATTATTAGGCCGGACTGGATTGCCTCGCTTGCTCTGACACTCCATGCGGATACGCCATAAACGAAACAATTCTGCAGTCGCGCTCGCTCAAAATTAGTTTCGACAAGTCGTGCAAAGGATAGATTTGCGCCACTAAGGTCCGCTTCCGCAAGATTGGCACGGGTAAGATTAGCTTCAGCGAGATTAGCTTCTTCTAGGAGAGTACCTCTTAGATTCGCTCCCGCAAGTCGGGCACCGCTCAGATCGGCACGCTTCAGATTGGCGTTACTTAAATCCGCATCCCCAAAGTCCGTACGATTTAACATCACCTCACTTAGATCAAAACCGCGGAGGTCCGCAGCCCTAAGATCAGCTCGGCTTAAATCGATGGGGTGTTCCTGATCACCGTTCGCTTTAGATTCCCGTCCTTCTCGCAATCCATGTCGCCAATTGTTCCAGGCGTCCCCTCCCTCCTTGATCAACGCAAGGTACTGCGCTCGTGTATTTGCTTGTCGTGAAAGAGTTTCAAGATTTACAGCAAGCGCATCTTTGACTTTTCCTGCGAGATCAGCGGCATCGCGAAATGTGTCGACTGTGTGGCGACTACCAAGTGTCTGACGGAATTGGGCAAGGAGTCGTAGCTTCTCAGAATCACGTTCGACGTGCTTGGGCAACACCGGAACGTTCTCGTCGCGAAAATACACTAGGCATTTCTTGCCGAGCCTGTAAGCTTCGGCGTACTCGGCCTCTGTGAATGAAATATTCCTCTCAGGTACAAGCGTTCCGTAGAGATGCCCTATCAATACTACGAGCACGTCACTACGACTTACTTCGTCCAGGCAAGTCTCGATCGGCCTGTCGGGTCGCGCGCCAAAGTACTCCATCGACTCGTGCTTAAGCTTGAGAGTGTTGATGGCGGACAAGACCGCTGTGCGTTCGTCCGAAAGATCACGGTAGGTGCTACAGAGGAATACGGTTATGGAATGTTCATGCATGCGATGTCTCAATGTAGACTACCCTGTGCAGCCAAGCAATTCAAAAACGGCTCGAGTTATGCTATTCGCCCTCTGGGTCGGCCCAACGAGTATGTAGAAAAACTTAATTTCAGGTTGACTGGGCAACTTGTCCCAACCTGCTACTGGAGTTTTAGCAGGGCGGGATAATTTTGGCCAGAAGAAAATCGGCAATCCGAAAGGAATCAGTTAGTTTTACACGGTAGTCCTTTTCCTCCTTTCTTCCTGTTTGTAACCCGGCCAGAGGCTTTTCCGGTCAATCCGTTCATATCCGGCCACGACTTTTTGATTCGATCAGCCCCATGATCAACACTTTCCGCGATCATACGAAACTCGGGCCGTACCGCTGGATTTTATTCAGGTTGTGCACGATACAGAAGAGTTTCCACTGGATATCGACCTTCTTCTTGCCGCGCAGGGTGAAACGGTCAAGGCCGATGGCCGATTTGATATGGGCAAAGGGCGGCTCGCCGATGGCAAGGCGCATGGCATAGATCATCCGCCCCATAGCCGAATCAATCTTCCGTTTCATCTTGGCAGTAAAACTGTTTTTCTTTTTTTCCGTGCGACCGTAAAAATAAGCCACCTGGCGGCACTGCGTCTTGTGGGGTTTTCGCAAACATTTTGCACGGAGCTTGCAGGGAACGCAGGCCGACTTCGGCCCCTGGAACCGTACTGATAAAAAACCTTTGGTGTTAGCGTTGGCCCCGTACAGTGGGAAAGATCCTCCGGGAAATTGAAATCATCGGTGGAGAATAATCCTGATCTACCCTCAATACGCGCCCGTTCCCTGCGATGTCTCACCTTGAACCGGTCGTAATCGGCAAACCGGGGATCGCGTTTTCGAAAAAGCGTATCCGCCACATAGCCATCGATTTCGTTTTCGGCAAGCATCTTCATATTGTCTTCCGAATGAAACCCGCTGTCCGCCGTCAGTTTGGCATCCTTGTAAACATCGCCATCGCCAAGCACCTTGAAATTCTCCCTTGTCCCCTCGACCATGGGCTTGAGCATATCATGCTCCTGGGCCTGCCCGAACACAATGACGAAGTGGACCTCGTAAACGCCGCAGTGCGCGCCAACATACGCGCGTCGGTCGCGAAACTGTCGCACGGGTCGCTGATCCTCGAGCAGCTCGTCGAGGCCGGCCAACTAAGTGTTGTCGGCGGTGAATACTCCATCGAAACGGGCACCGTCGAATTTTTCGAGAATGAGCAATCGTGAATCAAGCGCCGCTTACCGGACGGTGTTTTTGCCGCGCAATCCGGTTCGAGGTCACGGGCCCGGAGACCTATGCCTGCTTTTGTTATTGCGAGAGTTGCCAGCGTGCGGCAGGCGCACCCGTGGTCGCCTGGGCGACCTACGCCCGCGACACATTCAGGGCCCGCGACAGGTTCAGGATAGTCAGCGGGGAGATCCACTGGCACAAGTCCTCACCCGGCGTCACGCGCGGCAACTGCAGGCAATGCGGATCATGCATCAGCTACGAAAACGAGCAGCGCCCCGGGGAAATCGACATCTCTGTGAATTGCCTCGACGACCCGGCGGCGCCGGTATTGCGCGCACATATCTGGACCGAAGACAAACAGCCCTGGATGCAGATCGGCGACGACCTGCCCGTGTTCGAAAAGAACGCGGGCTGATGCGGCGGTCAGCCGGCTCGTAAAGCGACCGGTTTGACGGCTCGAGCCCGTCTTATGAGGTAGTCGAATCTACCGGAGACAGGTGTGCACGTCGGTCACATCAATCTCGCGAAGTCCGTCAACGGCGCCGGGGAACATTTCATCGAGCTTGTCGAGGCCCTGCAAAAACGCGGCATAAAGCAGCATGTACTGGTCAGGAACGTCGCGCTCGCCAAGCGGCTCGACGAGATCGACGACGTCACAGTAGGGCCGACCGTCAGGTCCGCCGTCATGGCCTATTGCCTGATGCCCGCTCTCGACGTCGTTCATATTCACGACCCGTCCGAAGGACAGTCCGGGTTGCTGTTGTCGCTGACGCGGTCCATACCCTTTGTGCTCACTCACCGCGGCCAGTCACGCGGCAATAATCCGCTGACCCAGGCGGTTTACAGGCGCGCGTCGGGCATTGTTTACGAGTCGGATGCCGATGCCGCAAAACACCTGCGTATTTACCGGCATGCTATCGAGGCCTGGCGCTCGTCCGCGGTGTCGTCGTGATTTCAGAATTCCCACAGCACGCCGATCGCCGGCAGCAACGGCATCCAGTAGTCGAGGCTGTAATCGAGCGCGGGGTTGCCCTGGGCGTCCTCCGCGAGGTCCCAATCGAGACAACAGGCGTTGCGTCGGTTGAGCAAGTTGGATACTTCGACGAACGCGAGCAGCGAACCGCGACGCACATCGAAGCGACGACTCAGGCGGACGTCTACGCTGGAAAAAGTCGAGTGTCGCGAAGCGTTTCGCGTACCCGGCACTGCCACGTAGACCGGTTCGCCGTTTACGTCGACGCCGTCCTCCATTAGCGCGAGCGCGGTCTTCGGCCAGCCGGTATGCACACTGCCGGCGGCAGAAAAATTCCAGCGTTCGCCGCTCCAGCCGAAGCCCGCCTGCAGCGCGTGACGCTGGTCCCAGCTACGCGGAACGTCTCGCCCTTCAATGCGATCCGTCACTTCCGACCACGTGTACGACGCCCACCAGTTCCAGTCTCCCGACACCCGATCCGCGGAAACTTCCACGCCGTGCGCATCCGCCTTGGCCGGATCGAGGCGCACACGGTCGGCCTGCAATTCCGGCATCAGGCCCAGTGGGTCGTACAGGTTTTCGAAGCGCGGGCGCACCTGGCCAATCCGTTTGCGAAAGGCCTCCACGCGTATAGACGTATCGTTGCCGGCGAGTTGCTTGAGCCCGACGACGAGATGGTCTGCCCGTTGCGCGGGCCAGAAGTCGGTGATGCCATCCTCGATTTGCAGGGACTGAACGGGCTGGGATTGATGGTAGCGGCCGGCGCTGAGCCGCAGTTCCGTGTTCGGCCAGGGCCGGTACATGACGTTCAGCCGCGGGCTCAATTGCGAGTCCGAACTGACATTGGTGTAGGTCTGGTCGTCCCAGCGCAGCCCCCATTCGAGCATGGCACGTTCGGACACGCGCCAGCGATCTGAAATGTACATTGCGTAGCTGCCGCCCTTCGGATTTGCGAGCAGATTGCGAGAGAGTTCGGTCACCTGGCCCGGATACAGCGCGGGCAGACCGAAATAGCGCGCCAGCCCCGCGTACGAGTAGTCGGCTTCGCTGTACGCCACGTGAATGCCCCATTGCGCCCTGTGACGTTTCGAGGGGCTCCACACCCAGTCCTGGCGCAATGCGAACTGGCTGACGTCACGGACGTCCAGCACGGTGGCAAACATTTTCTCGGGGTCGTTGGCAAAGCCGTCACGGCTGTTACGGTAATCCACCATCGACAGGACGGTGCTGCTGCTGAGCGTCGACGACCAGTTACTGTCCAGGCGGAGCCACAACTGGGCATTGCTCGTGTCGCTGACGACATACTCCCGTTCCGCAGGGTCCGTTTCCAGGACCAGCGCAATCTGGTCGTCGGCAAACAACGCATTCGCGGAAAGCCGCATGTCCGGGGTAATCGCGACGGTGTACTCACCGAACACATCGAAATAGGCAGGTTGACCGAACTTCGGGTCGATGACCAGATCGAGATTGCCGCGACGTGCGGAGAACAACCAGTTCCGCTCGTCGTTCGTACCGGCTGCAAGCAGTGACGTATTGAAAACGCTCAGTCCGATTTCGGTGTGCCTCGATTTCTCCGAATCCAGCGAATCCATCAGGACGAGCCCGCTCATGCGATCGCCGTAGCGAACCGGGAAGCCGCCGGTATAGACCTCGACACCTTCGATCGCGCGCGCATCGATCGCGCTGAATATGTTCTGGTAGTCGCGAATATGGAACGGATCGAACAGCCATTGGCCGTTCAGCATGATGCCGATTTCATCCGCGTCGCCGCCGCGAAAATGTGCGACGGCCGATGCACCACTGGCCGCCGTACCCGGCAGTCGCTGCGTAACGCGAATCGGATCTTCGCCGATGTCCGGCATGCTCTGAATCGTGCGCCGATCGAGCGCAAATTTCGATGCCGAAATGTCCCGGGAAATCTCGTACCGGCTAGCCGCCACGACGACGGTTTCGATATCCGGTTGCGCCGCCGTCGATGCGCTCGCCGAAGGGGCCGATCCCTGCACTTTCTGCGGGTCCGCCCGAACCACCAGGTGCACGTTGGATTCCGATTGCACGGTCAGGCCATAAGGCTCCAGGATCTGCCGCACGATCTCCACCGGAGTGCCCGGCTCCGGTTCGCTCATGACCCGCAATTCGGCCGTTACCAGGTGGGTACTGTAGGCGAAGGGATGTCCCTGTTCGCGAAACCCGTCGATGACATTCGCGACCGTGCGGCCGGTATAGGGCACAGCCTGCCCGTCGTCGGCCGATGCGACCGACAGGACCAGCAGGATGATGAGCGGCGCTGCGCGAATCATTGCTCGTGTTTTCCGTCGTTGTTCTCAGTCGCTGACGTGGATCACTCCTTCCGTTTCATCGACGCGAACCGTGAGGGCCGTCGTCATCATTGCCAGGCGAAGAACCTCGAGGGG
>CALZHT010000092.1 GCA_945787445.1 uncultured Desulfobulbaceae bacterium | reverse complement strand
AGTGGAAAGTGCCTAAAGTATTTTTTTCACCACAGAGGACACAGAGAACACAGAGGTAATTCTTTAAAAAAGCTACATTTTACTCTGTGAACTCTGTGTCCTCTGTGGTGAAAGTTTTTACAATTCCGTTAAATTCTGGACATTATAAACTTCGCAAATACTCCACAATCGCGGCCTGTTCGGAAGCGCTCAGAATGGGGGCCCTGCCGTTGGCTACAAAACGGGCAACCACTTGTTCCAGGTTGGCGGCGCTGTGGTTGTGGAAATAGGGAGCGGTGTGTGAGACACCCCTGAGGCTCGGCACCTTGATGCCGCCGGCGAGTTCTCCTGTCGGGAGAGGATCAGTGATATCGGGAAACAGGTCCGGGCTGAAAATGTCCGGATTACGATGGCACACCACACAGCCGGCCTTGCCATAGAAAAGCAGGAAGCCCTGCTCAGCGGTTGCTTCGTCAAAGGTCCCCGGAGCAGGACTGGCCAGACTGCGCATCCAGGTCTGCAGGTCCAGAAGACTCTGAGTGATAATAACATTTCCCGCCTCCGCCGTCTCAGCGTTACCTAATGAGTTCAGCAGGGCTTGCGGGGGAGTGATGCGTAACTCGGGCGGCAGATTGCCGCTGGCTGTGCCAAAGGCGCCGTTGGCGTGCATGACCAGGTCGTAGACCGCCTCGGCCTGGCTGGCCAGGGCGTTATTGTTGGTGCCGTCGTCTTTGAAAAGACCGTCCCAGCCTAAGAGATATCCTTGTTCCTGGAGGTCGATGAAGTTCCACAGTGGCGGATTTGAGGTGGGATTGTTTACTCCATCGTCTAGGGGGTTGTCCGGCAGAGCCCTGACATCAAAAGCCCCGGGGCCCCAACTGTTCAAGTCGGCGGCAATCGCAGCATTTAACGGGTCCTGACCGAAAGGCGTCAGGGCCAGGATTGCGCCGGCATCCATTTGGGTATTGGGAGCACCGTCGATTTCCGGCGGCCCGATGGGCAGCGTGGCGGGACCGGCAGAGAGTTGATACATGGTGAGGGTCACATTGAGATGACAGAGGGCGCAGGTAATACCGGCCCGGGTCATGACAATATCAGCGGGATCTGTGGTGGCGTAAAATCCTTTTACCCCGACGACGGCGCCTGCCTTGATCAATTGCTGGGTGGTGACGGGATCGGCCAGGGCGGCATCCTTGGCCGCATTATCGGTTCCCTCCAGCACAGCCGCGAAACCGGCGGGCAATTTGGTACTATCTATTTGCACGCCGAGCGGCACAAGGGCATTGGGTGACCTCCCGTTGAGAAGGGTATGCAGTCCCAAGACATCACCGAAAAAGTTTTCATTGCCGAATGTTTCGTTCAAAAAGACATTTAATCCCGCTGCGATAGCATCACCGTTGCCGGCGAGCTGCAGGCTGCGGTGGACCACCCGGAAGGTGCCGGCCGTCATCCGGGTTGTAGTTACCATAGTGGAATCAGAAGGTCTGAAAAAATTGGCATCCAAACGCTCCCATTCCGTGCCGGCGCCGTTGAGTTCGGCGATTTCTCCTATTTGCGGGTGGACCGGGGCGGGATTTGCGGGTATTTCAATGATAATGTCTGCAAACATCCTGGGGGGTCCGCCGGTGCTGGTGGTGAGGCTGATTGCAAAGGCTTCACTGGCCGCGGTTTGATTGGCGCCGACAGCGGGGGGTGATTGCACCCGATCAACGACCAGCTGGGCGTCAGTGATCATACCCCCGGCAGGGATGGTTATTGTGATGGTCGGCTGGGTTGGGTTGTCGGAAAACGTTCCGCCGGTGGTCGCGGACACATCCGCGGTGATAACCCGATTGGCCGGTGCTACCGGAGCATCATCATCACTACCACAAGAGATAAAAAAGAGACCAAGAGTTATCAATGCTGAAACAATTGCCAGCAGTGGAAAAAAGCGGAAACCGGTTTTATCTTTCATGGCTTAGTCCCCCTTATTAGTGCGTTTTTTTTGGTTTCACTGAGAAATATTTTTTTCGTGGGATTCTTCTATATCAATAAATTAGAATAACCAGTCACAGGAAAACAAGAAATATTATTTCCAAATGAAGTGCCTAAAGTGCCTAAAGTGAGCTAAAGTGCCTAAAGAGAACACAGAGTTCACAGAGATAAATGTTAAAAAATTAGATGTTACTCTGTGCCCTCTGTGTTCTCTGTGGTAAAAAATATTTATTAGTCATCATCAACTTTAGGCACTTCGCACTTTAGGCACTTTAGACACTTCTTTCGAATATGCTCACTGACACGCACGCGCACCTTTGCAGCGAGGAATTTGACCACGACCTGGCGGAAGTAATCAACAATGCCGCAAGGCGGAATATTTCGGCAATCATTGTGGTGGGAGAAACTTTGGCCGATGCGCGAAAAAATCTGCAATTGGCTGACCAGTATCCCGCAATTCTTCCGGCGGCCGGGCTTTATCCTTCCATCCTTGATCCTGACCAGGCGGCAGTGATGGAAGGGTTTATCCGAGACCACTGTGACCGGCTTGTTGCAATAGGGGAGGTCGGTCTGGATTTCTGGATTGCCAAGGAAGAATCGGAAAGAAACATTCAAAAAGCCATATTCAGCAGGTTCATAGATTTGTCTCTTGAACTTGATCTGCCGTTAAATGTCCATTCCCGCTCCGCCGGCAGGCAGGCCATTGCTTTACTTATGGAGCGCGGCGCCAAACGTGTCCAGCTTCACGCTTTTGACGGCAAATATTCAGCAGCAATGCCGGCGATAGAATGCGGCTTTTTCTTTTCCATTCCTCCATCCATAGTGCGATCCAGGCAGAAACAGAAACTGGTGAAAAACCTTCCCCTCTCCTGCCTTCTCCTCGAAAGCGACAGCCCGGTGCTTGGCCCGGACCCGGAACAAAGAAACGAACCGGCAAATATCACTTTGGCCATTGATACAATTTGTGAGATCAAAAAAATACCCCGCGACACTCTTCTTGAACACGTGAGAGAAAACACTTACAGATTATATGGCCAATTGTGATCCTGTTTATTCCGTATTAGCCATTAAAAGAGCGTCCTGTTCTTATTCAGCTTCAGCGTAAAAAGAGCAAAGGCAAAAAATCAGGTATTCAAAGGATTCTAGCAGTAGACCCTTATCTGAAATAAAAACGTGCGCCAATGGCGACGTTTATATCCAACTCGGTATCGGGCACCAGGTCCAAAACCGGTGCAATTTCCGCAAACACATCAATGGGCTCCTGATCGAACAGATAGGTAATGCCGATGGGCACCCGAATACCGAATGTATCATCATCGTCGCGGCCCCTATCGTCATCTTCCAGTTTCAGTCTGGCGCCTATGCCGTAATAAAGAGGGAGTTTTCCTTTTATCTTCTCGTCTTTGAAAACATTGTATCTGTGTACAAGATAATCACCATGTAATTGGAATGAGTCGTTATCGGAAAAAGACCAGGCAGCAGCCAAGTCGATAGCGTGCTCATCAGAAGTCCATATTTTCATGCTCAACCCTGTCGGTTCGCCGACAATGAGGCCAAGCCCTAAGTCGCCTTGATTTGCAGACAAAGATCCGGCTGACAGAGTTATACATAGCATGGTTATGGCGCTAGCAACAATTCTTTTCATGATCTTCTCCTGTTATAAATTTAATGGCATTATGCGAAATTTAACAGACTCGCAAAAACTATAAATTCACCACAGAGGACACAGAGTTCACAGAGGTAACTGACTGAAATAATAAGTTTTTACTCTGTGCACTCTGCACTACTAATGTGTAAATTCTTTAATTTTTATTAAGCAAAATTTGGTTGCGGCTCTGCCGCGCTGTGTCCTCTGTGGTATAAAAGGACTTTTTACGATTTCATCAAACTTAACATTCCCGACTTTTTACCAGGCCATCAAATTATGGGAATTTGACTGATTAGGTATTGGCGAGGCAATCTACCAGACAAATTTTTTTTTGTCGGCATTTTTGTTCTCAAACAATTAATTCCCTTATCCTTTGTGTTACGCTGAAATTTGTTGACAAATCCCTTTTGAGAAACCATTATAGAACCATAATGGAACCATTAGTGTAGAGGGGGATTATTTAGAATGGCCACCATAACGTTAAAAAATATTCCGGAACAGGCATACAATGCGCTCAAAAAGCTTGCCGCAGAGCATCATCGAAGTCTCAATAGTGAGATTATCCATTTGATCGAAATGGCGACAGCCAGTCATAAAATGGACATCAAGGAATATCTGCTCCAAGCCCGGAGATTACGGGAGAAGACAATAGAACATGTTGTTTCAGACCATGAAATCTCACAAGCCAAGGATGAAGGAAGACCATGATTGATAAAATCGTAAAGATTACGATTTTATCGATGTGTCACGTTGTAACTAGTTGAAATTACATGGCACGTTAACAGTTTTCCCGACTTTTAAGGGGATCATTATGATTGTCGTTGATACAAACATTATCAGCTACTTCTACTTGGCATCAGAATATTCAGAACTAAGCGAACAGCTTTTTCAGAAAGAGCCAAACTGGTCAGCACCTATTCTTTGGCGAAGTGAGTTTAGAAATGTGCTGTCTCTGTACCTCAGAAAAGAAATCATCCTTCTCACAGATGCTGTTGAAATTTTTGAAGCTGCTGAACGGCTCATGCAAAATAATGAATATGAAATAAACTCGCTGAGAGTTTTGAGTCTATCCCAGATCAGCGGCTGTTCCGCTTATGATTGTGAGTTTGTCAGTCTGGCAGAAGATCTCAATGTGCCGTTTGTTACTATGGATAATAAGGTGTTAACAAACTTCTCGGATAAGGCTGTCTCAATACCAGAATATCTTGAAAGGATCTAATGTTAAGTGAGAAACAGGAGAAAATTTGAACCCCTCACGCCGAATATTGGTCAGTACGTATCCCTCTGGTTAAATTTCTCCTGCTTCACTTCTCTGTGCTTCTCTTGCGGCTTGATTCTATGGCCTGCAGAACATGAGGGTATATTGTTTGCAGGATAATTTCGTAGCCTTGGGCAGTCGGGTGAATGGTATCAGCCTGATTCAGATCGGGTTCACCGGCCACTCCTTTCAGGAAAAACGGAATGAGGATGATCTTTTGATCTTTAGCAACCGCGGGGTAGATGGCGGCAAAAGATTCGGTATACCTGGCTCCGAGGTTCTGCACAATCTGCATACCGGCAAGGACCACTTCGACATCTTTCTCTTGTAATAGCTGTATGGTCTTTGAGATGTTTTCTTTGATCAATTCCGTGGAAATGCCGCGCAAGCCGTCGTTGGCTCCGGTTTCCAGAATGACGATGTCCGGTTTCTGCGCCAATATCCACTGAATCCTGGAAAGAGTGCCGCTGCTGGTTTCACCGCTGATGCCTGCGTTAATCACCCGGTAGTGATAGCCGTCCCGGCGAAGCTTTTTTTCGAGCAGGGCGGGATACACCTTTTCCTCAGGCACCCCGTATCCTGCCGTCAAACTGTTGCCCAGGGCGATTATGGTGCCTTGGGTTTCTAGGGGCACAGTAGTTTCAGCAACGCTTTTCTTTGCCGGCTTCTCACAACCGGACAGAACCAGCATTAATAAAAGGCAGATTGCCATGATGCTTTGCGTTTGTTTTTTCCTGATCATCCTCGAACTTGTATATTTCCTTACTACTCCTGACCGTGCTCCCGCAGAAACACAACAGGCTTGCTTTTCAATACGGTAATCGAAGAAGCCATACCTATGGCGATGATCAACACAACCGTGATGGACATCATTATTATAGTTTCTCCAACGAAAAAGCCATAGGGTATGGAAAAAATCCACTTGCAGACAATCCAACTGCCGATATGGGAAACCAAGCCGGCAAGACCTGCACAGATCATTGCCACTATAAGGTTTTCATAAGTAAATGCCCGCAGGATAAAGGATGCCCTGGCGCCCAGGATTTTAAAATAAACTGCTTCCTGAATTCTGGCAAACTGGGTGGCAAAGACTGAGCTGATGGTAATCAGCAACCCGGCAATTATTGAGAACAGGGCAAAAAACTGAATAATCGAGGACAATTTATGTATGATCCTGGCGAGTATCTTAATGGTCTGGCTGATGTCAATTACACTTATATTAGGCATCCGGCTGACGATCTTATTCTGCAAGGCGCCTAGTTCTGCGGCAGAGAATCGTACTGCGGTGAAAATGGTCTGTGGCGCATCCTGCAGGATCTCTTCAGGGAAAACAAAATAAAAATAGGGACGCACCTTTGATTCACTCCTTGTCCTGATGCTCGTCACCCTGGCCTTTATTGGGATGCCCTGCACATTGAAAATAATCAGATCGCCCATGCTGATATCGCCGATTTCGGCAACCGTGTCCAGAACCGATACAGGCACTTCATCGTGCATGTCCAAATCCTTCCAGTGGTCGCCAAAAAGTTTTTTGCCGTTAGAAAAACGTTCATCTTCCAGCAAATAGTCTCTGTAAGTGAGATTAAACTCCCGGGCCAGGTTATCTCTTTTCCTCTGCAGTTCTTGCGCACGATTTATTGGTTTGTTGTTTATGGATGTAATACGTGCCCGGATGACAGGATAAAACTGCGGCTTCTTCCCAAGGATGTTGACGAACTCTTTTTTCTGGTCCGGTTGGATATCGAGAAAGTACACATTCGGCAGATCCGGCGGGTAGGATTGCACAAAGGTTGCATTCAGATTTTCCTCGATGAGAAAGATTGAAAAGATCACTGCCAGGGCGATACTGAGCGTAATAATTATCGGTACGGTCAGATTTTTAGGCCGGAATAATCCTTTGAAAGCCTGACGCAATGCAAGCGACCGGGTGGATCGGGTTCGCAGAAATTTTAGAAGAATTTTTGTGATTGCTGTAGTTATGCCGATTAAACCAAACAGCGCCAGGACAAGGTATAACCCGGTAAGCATATCTTCCAGCTGCCATATCACCAGGCCGACAAAGAACAGAACGATAATTCCCACTGCGCCATAGTGCAATACTCCGCGTTTAGCGGGTACCGATTCTTTTCTAAAAATGAACGACGGCTTAAGATCCCGCAAGCTTCGGAGCGGCAGAAAAGCGAATAGACCGACAATCATCATGCCCAGGATGATACCTTCAACAACTGTCAGCCATGAAATTGTTATGGTTATGTTTGCCGGCAGGATTCCTGCAAAAAGGATTGGGAAAAAGAGCTGTAATATAAAGCCGCAAACCAGGCCGAGGGCTGTGCCGATGGCGCCGAGCACCATAACCATGGCGATAAAATGCACTGTTATGAATCTGCTGGTGGCGCCCACGGTTTTCATGATGGCAACGGTGATTTCATTTTGGCGCAGTAACGTGGTGAGCGCGCTTTGAATGCCGGCCCCTGCCAGGACAAGCGTTAAGATGCCAATGAGGTTCAGGAAAAAAAGAAAATTGTCGAGAAACCGTTTGATGCCGGATTGGCTGGTTCTATAGGTTTCGACGCGCTCCTGACCTTTGAGGGCCTTGGCGGATAATGCATCCGCCAGCTTGTCGATTTTTTCCGGATCATTGACTTTTAGGAGGTAATTATAATGAATTCTGCTGCCTTTTTTTATCAGCGCTAGAGCTATGAGGTCTTCTGCGGATATGAAAATTCTTGGGCCGAATGAAAAAAAGGTCACCGGACGATCGGGCTCGCGCACCACGATATCTTTTATGATGAAGGCGCCATTGCCTATATTCAGGGTGTCGCCTATCCCAACCTGCAGCCGGTCCAATACTGCCTGCTCCACGATTACAGCGCCGCTTTTGAGCTCTTCCGTAAAATTGCGTTGCGAAGCAAGTTCGACCTGCCCATAAAAAGGGTACCCTTTTTCGACAACTTTCAAATTGGTTAACAAAGAGCGTGTGGTGCTCGGCTCTTGAACCATACTAAACAATTCATGTACCAGAGCGCTCTGAACCATACCGGTTTCAGTATACTTATTTACCACATCCGCCAGTGGCGTGGAAAATGGATAATGGGAATGAATGATAATGTCGGCGGCGTGGAGGGTCCGTGCATCTTTGAGGGTGGATTGCCGCACCGAGTGGCTGAAGCCTCCCAAAGAAACAAGGGTCAGGAGAGACAAGGCGACGCAGAGGATAAAAACCGCAACCTGTTTCCTGGAGTTGATTATCTGCCGGTAAATGAAATTGTAATGCAGCTTTGCCATTGTTTTGTTTTGAAGTGCCTAAAGTTCGAATGATTTCAAAAAAGTATTGATTAACCACAGAGAACACAGAGTTCACAGAGATAAATATTTAAAAAATAAGACCTAACTCTGTGGTCTCTGTGTTCTCTGTGGTGAAAATAAAGGTATCCAGTACCATCAACTAAAAATCTGCCGAGATTAGGTTATCTGAATCGATCTTTCCATCGCGCAGGGTGATCACCCGGTCGGCGGTGCGGGCGATCTCTTCACTGTGAGTGGCCAGGACCAGCGTTGTCTGCTGTTCTTTATGCAGTATTGTCAGGAGATCGAGAATTATTTCTCCGTTTACGGAATCAAGATTGCCGGTCGGTTCATCGGCAAAGACAATTCTGGGATTGTTGATTAAAGCACGGCAAAGAGCAACCCGCTGTTGTTCTCCTCCTGATAACTGGTGTGGCAGGTTTTTCATTCTTGCGGCAAGATCAACTCTGGCCATTAAATCCCCGGCCTTGCCGGCGGCCTCAGGATCGTTATTCAATTCGGCCGGGAACATGATATTTTCAAGGGCGGTGAGCGACGGCACCAGATGAAAGGCCTGGAAGACAAAGCCTGTTTTTTGATTGCGGAAAGGGGCAAGTTCGTCTTCGGTCAGGTTGGTAATATCAACCGAATCTAAGATGATTTTGCCGGAATCAGGTTTGTCAAGCCCAGATAATAGGCTCAGCAAAGTGGACTTGCCGCTGCCGCTTTTCCCGGCAATGACCAGAAACTCACCGGATTGTACTGAAAGTGAGATGTTTTTCAGTACCTCTATTTCTCTGCTGTCAATGGTGTATGATTTGGAAACATTGATTGCTGCCAGTGTGTTTGTATTCATATGTGGTCAGGCTCACTATTGTTGCAGTTGCATCTGGAACATCTGGTGATTATCATACACCTGAAAAATATACGTCATATGGAACCAAAATGCTATTGCCTAGGATAATCTGTCAATAGCATCGTCTGGTAAAATCCTACCATGCAAGGAATAGGCAATACTAAAGCGACGCGATGGAATCGGCCGGGCCCGGAGGGTTGGGATTTTATGTTCTCCTCAAAGTATGCAGTTCTTTACCGCCATATAATTCGTTTTACTCTGAACAACATCATTGGATTTTTATTCTTTTGTTATTAATGATACATACCCTTATGGAGAAATAATGGGGAAGATGGCTGATATATACTATTTAGGGCGAAAATACGTGAACATAATCTGCCTTGTCTACCTGCTCTGCCTGGCAGGTTGTGAAGATACTGATGTGATGATGGTAACCGGAGCAGGTATTGATGCTGTCAAGGCCCTCACTTTATCTGATGAGGCTGTTCAGAAACTGGCGAAGCAGGCGGTGGAATTTTCAGACGGCAAAAACAAAATTGCCGGAGTCGGAGACAGATATGGACAACGGCTGCAGAGCCTAGTCGGGCCCCATTTGCTGGAAGGCGACCTTCGCTTTAATTTTAAGGTTTATCTAAGTGAACAGGTAAATGCCTTTGCCATGGCGGATGGCACCATCAGGATATACAGCGGCCTTATGGACATGCTTGATGACGGGGAGTTGCTTTTTGTCATTGGTCATGAGATGGGGCATGTAGCAAAAGATCACATCCGTAAAAAAATGCAACTCGCTTACGCTGCCAGTGCGGTGCGCAAGGGCATCTCCTCCCAGAACAACACGGTGGGTGATGTCGCCCGTTCCCAGTTGGGCGGTTTTGCCGAATTGCTCATGAATGCCCAGTTTTCACAATTGGAGGAGAAAGAGGCGGACGATTATGGCCTTTCATTTCTCAGTAGCAATGGCTACGATCAAAAGGGCGCGGTTTCCGCGCTGAAGAAGCTTGCCACCCTGGGAGACAACCATTCTTTTCTGGCAAGCCATCCTGCTCCGGGGCAGAGGGCAAAAAGACTGGAACACCAGTTGGCAGGCGAAACCGTACCCATCGAAGAAAATAAACAAAGCCTTGTTAACAAGGCAATTGCCCATGTGGAACAAGGATTTTCCATTATCTATGAAAAACTAAGCGATTTTCTCTCTTGGCTGAACAAGAGGGAGGGCAAGGAAGTGTGATACCAAGTCGCATTCAAATTCTAACTTTGTTGGCTGCGTCGTCGGCTTCCTCGGCGTATTTCATATACTCCTCCGGGGCCTCCTCCTTGCCGCCTTGTTACCTCTTTGGATGCGACTTGGTAGGAGATTTTGCCCTGCCCTTTGGATTTTAAATAAGTGCTTGGCTTCAACATTACTACCTGCTTAGAAACCCAGCTCTTTCAGGAAACGCGGGTTTTTTGTCCAGTTCTTCTTAATCTTGATCCAGAGTTTGAGGTTCACTTTCTGGTCCAGGAGTTTTTCGATTTCCTCCCGGGCGGTCTGGCCTATTTTCTTGAGCATTACACCGTTTTTACCAATGATAATTCCTTTCTGGGAAGACTTCTCAACATAGATGATGGCGTGGATAGTGACCAGGTTTTTTGCCGGATCTTCCTTGAAGCTTTCCACAATCACCGCGGTTGAATAGGGGATTTCCTCCTTGGTGAGCAGAAAGATCTTTTCCCGGACGATTTCCGCAACGATGAATCGTTCGGTGGAATCGGTGGGGATGTCTTCCGGATAGAGCCGGGGTCCTTCGGGAAGCAATTCGAGAAGCTCGGCAATGAGCAGATCGGTGCCGTCCCGGTGCAGGGCGGAAACCGGCAGCAGAGCGCTGAATGGGTATAGTTCTTCATATGTTTTAAGGATAGGCAGCAGTTTGCTTTTATCCACAAGATCAATCTTGTTCAAGAGCAGAATTGTTGGCTTTGCTGCCTTTTGCAGATATTTTGTCGGCGTATTTTTTCCTTTGGGCAAGGGAGAAGTGACATCGACGATAAAGACAATCGCGTCAACTTCGGTAAGGGTTTCCAGGGCAATCCGGACCATTTCAAGATTCAGCGGGCTTCTGGCCTT
The DNA here is from genome assembly GCA_945787445.1 of uncultured Desulfobulbaceae bacterium. Lineage (GTDB taxonomy): Bacteria > Desulfobacterota > Desulfobulbia > Desulfobulbales > CALZHT01 > CALZHT01. The sequence continues at coordinate 4,009 of CALZHT010000092.1, read as the reverse complement.
ATGCAGCCCCGGGGTGTCGAGCATTATTATCTGGTATTCCGGTCCGTTCAGGATACCGAGGATGCGGTTGCGTGTCGTCTGCGGTTTGGGGCTGACAATGGAGATTTTTTGACCGAGGAGGCTGTTCAATAGAGTCGATTTTCCAACATTAGGAGGACCAACCAAAGCTACAATTCCTGATTTTATCCGTTCATCATATGATTCGTTCATAAAAATCTGCCAAATTGTAATTGAAATTGAAAAACTTGTTTATAGGCACAAAGACACATAGAAAAAAGTTTCTTGCTTCATTTACCCCGTTCACTTACTATAGCGATTTTTCCATGCAGTCACACGGTAAATTCAGAACTCCTGAGTTCGAAGGGTAATCTCAAGGAGTTAAAAAAAGTTATGTTTCACACAGAGTTCACAGAGTAAGGACATATATTGTTTAAAAATTTACCTCTGTGGTCTCTGTGGTCTCTGTGTTCTCTGTGGTAAAAAAATATAGTATCCGTTACCATCAATTAAAAACCGCCGGGATCAGGTTATCTGAAGCTGGTGAGGAATATAATTATCATTGTAAGATGGGATACACTATTCACACGGGCCTGATTGCAACACCGCATCAGGTGTGAAACACATTTTCTCTCCGTCGCACGCTTCAGGTGGAAAGCCATTGTCTGCTGTTTTCCCTCTTGTTCCTTTTTGCTATACTTCGCTGTAAACGATTTATAATAGGAAACAATGCTGTTCGGATCCTTATCGTTAAACCTGTTGTAAGCGAAAAAATATTTATCCAGGATAGTTGCATGTCTTTTCAGGGAAAGATAATTGAATATATCGAACATGGCAGATTTATTTGTGGTGTGGTTTTGCAAGATAGCGGCAAGAGGCTGCATCTTCTTAATCAGAACGGCAGAGAGGTTTCACTGCCTCCGGCGAGAATTTTAGACGCGTCCACAGGACAGATTGGTCAGTGTAGTTCCCGGGATGAATGGTTGAAGCAGCTTAAATCTGTTGATGAAACACGGAAAGAAAAGATGGCCGCCATAGATCTTGAAGAAATATGGACCCTGGCCAGCGAGGAACCGGAAACGGTGTTTTCACCCCGATTTCTGGCGGAATTGGCCTTCGGAGAGGAGGCCACTGATGATCATGTTGCCGCCTTTATGCGGTGCATTTTTGTGGACCGTCTTTTTTTTAAATATAAAGAGGGCAAAATCAATGCTCATTCCCCCGAGGTGGTTGAACAGCTCCGAATTCGTGCAGAAAAGGAGAGGCAGAAAGAGGCCTTTCTGGTTGAAGGCGCCAAACACCTAACCGCCATATGGCAGGGCACGAATGATGATTGGCAGGACAAGGACACCTGCCTGCACCTCTTGTCCGACTATTATCTTTTCGGTAACGAAATTCCGGAAAGCGATGTGGCCAGGGAATTGCTGAAAAGGGCCGGCTTGACGGCGCCCCATGATGCTTACCTCCTGCTGGTCAAGGCCGGTGTATGGGAAAGGAACGAAAATATCCCCTTGCTCCGCCATGAGGTGCCGGTGGAGTTTCCAGACGTGGTGCAGGAAAAGGCCATGAGCATGGAGACTAAAGTTGATGAGCTCCTGGCCGAGGGCCGCAAGGATTTCCGCAAACTTCCCATACTTACCATTGACGGCGAATACACCAGGGATTTTGACGATGCCCTGCACATCGAGAAGCGCGGTGACAATTACATGGTCGGTATTCATATCACCGATGTCGCCCACTATATAAAGCCGGGCGATCCGCTTTTCCAGGAGGCTGTGCGCAGGGTAACCTCGATATATTTTGCCGACGGCAGGGTGCCTATGCTGCCGCCCGAAATTTCGGAAGGGGTCTGCAGCCTGATTGCGGGCCAGGACAGACCTGCCATGAGTTTCATGGTTTTACTCAATGAAGAGGGCGAGGTCCTTGATTATGATATCTATGCAAGTATCGTAAAAGTAGACAGGCAACTGAGTTACAGCGAAGTGAACGATTTGATCGGCCGGGACCGGGAGCTTACCGATCTTTCCCGTCTGGCAGATACCTTGAAACAGAGGCGGATCAGCGGCGGCGCCATTCTTTTGCCAATACCCGATGTAAATATTATTTTTGACCGGGATGACACTGTTGCGGTAAGGTTGGATGATGTTGATTCTCCGGCCAGGCGTCTGATTGCGGAATTCATGGTCCTGGCCAATACCCTGGGCGCCCGTTATGTTGCGGATCAAGAGGTGCCGGGATTATACAGGATTCAGGGTGAACCGCGCAAAAGGCTGCTGTACGGTCAGGAAAAAGAGTTGTTTGCCATTTACCGTCAGCGTAAATTTCTGTCACCTGCACAATTGGTTACTAAAGCGGCACAACACAGTTGTGTCGGGGTACCGCAGTATACCACCGTGACTTCACCCATCAGGCGGCTGCTTGACCTTGTAATGCAACTCCAGATTATGAGTGTGCTGCAGGGCAGGGGCAGCATGTTTTCAGAAGCGGAATTGAAAAATATGGCTAGGGATATCACGACGGTGCAAAGCAAAGTGAACCTGGTCAGGCAACTCCGGCATCGTTACTGGTTGCTGAAATTTCTTGCGGCTTCGGTCGGGAAACGGGTGTCGGCGTTGGTTATCGACAAGGGACCAAAAAGAATACAAATAGTGCTCACCGACTGTCTTCTTGACGGCGACCTCCCTGCAAATCAGGCTATGCACGCTGATCCGGGGGATGTCATCTCAGTCAAGGTCGCGCGGGTAAGTCCGCTTGATAACTTGCTTCGGCTGGAGTGGTGAATAGCTGAATTGCACAGAAGTGCCTAAAGTGCCTAAAGTTCAAAGTGCCTAAAGTTTGAAAGACTTCCAAAAAGTTTTTATCACCACAGAGAACACAGAGTTCACAGAGATAAATTTTTAAAAAAACAAGAACTTAACCTGTGGTCTCTGTGTTCTCCGTGGTAAAAAATATTTTATACGGTACCATCAACTTTAGGCATTTTCTGCAACTTCTTGCAATTACATTTCTAGTTCAGGAGTTATGAGATTATATAGGTAATGCGGAAAAGCAAGGGAAGCCGGAAACAACTTGAGCGCACGCTCGGCATGGACCGGGATATCACCCGCCGTGATTTTATCAATGCAACTCTTATTGGATTCGGCGGCATGCTCCTGGAAATGCCGGCCCCCATTGAACTGTTTGCCGGACAGAATTCCTGGGACGGTTTCGGGGGCAGCGGTGATTATGCTGTTGCCCACGGGAATATGCAGCAGGTAGTGGAAACGGCCCATGGTATCCGGGAAGGCTTTTATAATACCCCGCCCGCTGATTCCATCGACACCGGGGAAAGTTTTGATCTGGTAGTGGTGGGCGGGGGCATCAGCGGCCTTGGCGCTGCCCATTATTTCAAAAAAAATGCACCTTCCGGGCATAGGTGTCTTATCCTGGAAAACCATGCCATCTTTGGGGGCGAGGCCAAACGCAATGAGTTCATGGTCAACGGCCATAACCTTATCGCCCCCCAGGGGTCAAACTCCTTTGCCCCTATTACCAGGCCGGACCAAGACGGTTATGAAATATACCGGGACCTCGGTATTCCCACCCAATTTGAATATGCGGAATTGAAGCCGGAGCTGGAAAAGCTCTGGTTCGACCAGACAAACTACGGATTTATGCTGTGGTTCGACGCGCCGAGTGTTGGATACTTTTTCGATGAAGGAACCTCTGGAACCGAACCGCTATTAGTTCGCGATTTTTGGAACAAGGGTATTAAGGAATCACCTTTTCCCAAGCGGGCCCAAAAAGATCTCATTGCCTGGCTAAAAGGTAAGGACCGGAAGCGGAATCCACCGGAATATAGACGCTGGCTTGATTCCATGACCTACCAGAAGTATCTTGAAAAGGTCTTGCGGCTTGGTCCTCAGGTTACCGGATTTGCAGACCCGATTCTGGCAAGCGTTATCGGACTTGGGTGTGATGCCATTTCCGCCTATGGCGCCTACCAGGTCGGAATGCCCGGCTTTGGCCGCTT
>CALZHT010000091.1 GCA_945787445.1 uncultured Desulfobulbaceae bacterium | reverse complement strand
CAGTTACATTCGAGATAAGCGAGATCAATTACTTCCAATTCTTCCTGTCTGGGTCATTGGAATTTTTATGGTATACCTTGGTGTCAGGGTGAAAAGCCTGCCAAGCGAACCAGAATGAAAAGATGTGGGGAACCGCAATGCCCTCGTTGTCTTTTACGGATGTTATTTCACCATCCTTGCTAATTTCTATGCGGATAGGGGTATTGCCGATGGTATCGTGGAGCACTCCGCTATTTTTTCGTATAACTTCAATTGGATAGGCTTTGGCACCGCCCTCCTCAACACTGACGCCAAGAATACTCGCCTTGGCCGGCAGGTCTTTCCTGACTTTTCCCACCGGAAACATAAGACGGCCAACCAGATAATATCCCTTATATGGATTAATAGAATAATCGCGGACATACCCTGTGTCATCGGAAAGCACCAGAGTAGTTGGATGCTTTTTCTTCCATGTTTTCCAGCGCACGCGGCTGGAATCAAGTTTTTTAAGACTGCTTCCAACCAGTGGACCGGCAATGGCTTTTTCCATAAGCTGGGACCAAAGGCTCTCTGTCTGATGGTCATAAAGGAGCACGTTACTCTTATACAATTTCCCTGAAATACCGAAGGTGTAAACCTTGTCGGCGATTTGTCTGGAGTAGACCACCCCTGTCTGAGTCAGGGGTCAGAATGTAACTACGATTGGTTCATTGCCAGGGGTATCATTTACCGCTTCATGATGATTAAGAATTTTTATGGGATACGCCTTGGCAGTATTGCCAATGTTAATGCCAATAACCTCATCTTCGGGCTTGAGGAAGGTTGCCTGGGAGGCTGGTATAAATTTGGGCTGGAGAATAGCTGGTATGCCGTCCTTTGGCGGCCCGCCGGAAAGAATCTCATTTTTCGGAACAATGGCATTTTCGAGGGAAAAACCGGATAGCAGGAATAGCGACAAGGGAAGCAGGAGGGAATATATTGAATATTTCATGGCAACACTATAGGACATGGACAATTTGTAAGGCGTACATTCTATTTGTGTAAAAGTAAGGATGGTTTTGGGGTGGTGCAACTGTTTGGCAGCGGAATTGTAATGCACATTTATTCTTAAGAAAAGCAGCAAAAGAGGGCTTGAGCCAATGGTTATAAAGAAAAGTTGCCCTTTTCTATTCCTCGGAAGCCAAGAAAGATGTTATTTTTTTCATTCTGAAACCTTACTTCTCAAGGCCTTTACCCGTCCTCGTTTGCTTTTACGATCAAGTCGTTTTATCCGAGAGCTGGGAGTCGGTTTGGTTAGTTTGCGTTTTTTTGGAGACACAGCCACGCTTTTAATGAGTTCTTGCAATCGTTTCAAGGCCGCTTCCCTGTTCTTCTCCAGGCTTCTATGCTGCTGAGCTTTGATAACAACAACGCCATCCTTTGATATGCGCTTATCGTGCAGTTTTAAAAGCCGAACTTTATAGAATTCAGGCAGCGATGACTCACCAATGCTGAAACGCAAGTGAACCGCAGTAGAGACCTTATTTACATTTTGACCTCCTGCTCCCTGGGCGCGAATGGCACTAATCTGGATTTCATGGTCCGGGATCGTAACCTTATTGGAAATTTGCAACATTGTTCCTCTGTTTCTGTGCTATTTAAATATTACCTTACCATATTAATGGATTTTATCATGGTCTTTCAGGTAACATCATGTGGGTGAAATTTCTATCAATTAAAATTAGCCTGATTTTGGCACTCATACCCTCAAAATCCAGGTCATTATCTAAAGCTCTCTAATCTCCAATTCCGGTCGTGTTTCAGGTGAGGCGATATATTTTGGCCAACAGGAAGTATATAAACGCGAATATTCAGTAAAATATTTATATAAATTTTATTACTGAAAAAACGCATATAAATCTGTATGATGTTGTTTAGTATATAATCTGAAAAAACAGATTAACTATCAGGATGGTGGCATAGCAATGACAGATTCTCAAACAAACGGTAAGAACGTTGAGCGTACGAAAAAGAAAAATTTTCTTGAGCATGTGCGGGAGGTTCTGCGGCGCAAGCATTACAGCAGGAGGACAGAGGAGGCTTACGTTGGCTGGATCTACCGCTACATCATGTTTCATAACAAACAGCATCCCAAGAACCTCGGTACCAAAGAGGTAGAGGACTTTCTCACCCATCTCGCTCAAAATGACAACGTAGCTCCTGCCACTCAGAACCAGGCTCTCAATGGAGTGGCTTTTCTCTATCGGGAGGTGCTCGGCACTTCCCTGGACATGATGCAGATCAATCCTGTGCCCGCAGAGAAAAAAAGAAATTTACCCCTGGTGTTGGCGAAGGATGAGGTCAAACGGGTAATCAGTGCAATGTCAGGCCAGCACCAGCTCATGGCAAAACTTTTGTATGGCAGCGGCATGAGCCTTATGGAATGTCTGCGCCTTCGGGTGCAAGATGTTGACTTTGAAAACAATGCCATCACCGTAAGAAACGGGAATGATAGTAACGGTCGGAAAACGTTCCTCCCGGATCCGCTTCAATTGGTTTTGAAAGAGCATCTTGAGCGCGTCAAGATCATCCATGAAAAAGATCTTGTTGAAGGGTATGGCAGCGCATATGTGCCGGATCAGCTTGCTGAAAAGTATCCAGATGCTGCCAAGGCCTGGAGCTTACAGTTCGTTTTTCCTGCGGCAAGTTTGAGTATGGATCCGGTCACCGGCCGGATGCGCCGGCACCATATTCACGAAACCTCATTACAAAAGGCAATAAAGCAGGCGACTAAACAAGCGGGGCTTGAAAAAAAGGTGTCTCCGCAGACCCTGCGCCATTGTTTCGCAACCCATCTGCTCATGGATGGGGCAGATATCCGCACTATTCAGGGTTTGCTCGGCCACAAAAATGTGCAAACCACCATGATTTATATCCATATTCTCCAGGAACAGAAGCTGGGAAAAGTCAAGAGCCCTCTGGATTTTTAAATTTTCCTCAATCCCCGGTCATCATGCTCAAAGTGGTATTCAAAAATTTCTCCACACAGCTCTCTTGACATGATTGTTTCAACTTCTTATTTTTTTGAAACTTTTTTGGGCAAAGAGACTCTTATTGCTGATAAAAACATACTCTGTTCCAAATCCAAGCAACGGTACTATTAGGAGGGAAATTATAAATGACAGTGGATGTGCGTCAAATCGGTGAACTGGTTGAGCAGGAAAGCATTCTTCTTAATCGCATTCGCAACGAGATCGGCAAGGTGATCGTGGGACAGGTCAGGCTGGTCGACCGACTGTTAGTGGCCTTACTCTGCAACAATCATGTTCTTATAGAAGGTGTTCCGGGCCTTGCCAAAACCCTTGCAGTAACAACGCTGGCGCAAACCATCCAGGCCTCTTTCCAGCGTATTCAATTTACTCCTGACCTTCTGCCCGGCGACCTCATCGGCACCCTGATTTACAATCCGAAGACAGGTGATTTCACCACAAAAAAAGGACCGATCTTTGCCAATGTCATTCTGGCTGATGAAATTAACCGGGCACCGGCCAAGGTGCAGTCCGCCCTGCTGGAAGCCATGCAGGAACGCCAGGTAACCATTGGCAGTGAAAGTTATCCTTTGGATGAACCGTTCATAGTGCTTGCCACCCAGAATCCCATAGAACAGGAAGGGACGTATCCACTCCCTGAAGCACAGATTGACCGTTTCATGCTCAAACTCTCCATCACCTATCCCGGCAAGGAAGAGGAGCTTAAGATCCTGAACCGCATGTCAAATTCCGCAACCGAAATTGTGGTTGATCCGGTACTCGAGCCAGCAGATATCATGCGGCTTCGGAAGCTCGCAGACGATATCTACCTGGATGAAAAAATCGCCGAATACATAGTCAATCTGGTAAACGCCACCCGTAACCCTGCAGAGTACAGGCTTGATATTGGCGATCTGATCCGGTATGGCGCCTCACCCAGGGCCACCATATTCCTGGCCATGGGGGCCAGGGCCTGCGCCCTGCTGGCTGGTCGCGGCTATGTGACGCCGCAGGATGTCAAAACCATAGCCCCGGATGTCCTTGGTCACCGGGTAATCGTTACCTATGAAGCAGAGGCTGAGGAGAAAACCTCTCAAGATATCGTGCGCCAGGTCCTGGACATGGTTGAGGTTCCATGATCCCTAGAGAACTTGTCAAAAAAATCCGCTACATTCAGATCTCCACCAGCAAGGCAGTCAACGACATCCTGGCCGGCGAATACGAGAGTGTATTCAAGGGCCGCGGCATGGAGTTTGACGAGGTCCGGGAATACCAGCCTGGCGATGATGTGCGGACCATTGATTGGAACGTTACGGCACGCACCGGCAGGCCCCATGTAAAACGGTATGTGGAGGAGCGTGAACTGACCGTTGTTTTTGTGGTCGATCTTTCGGCCTCCGGTGGATTTGGCAGCGTGCAAAAAACCAAAAATGAGGTGGCTGCTGAGTTCTGCGCCTTGGTAGCTTTTTCAGCCATCAAGAACAACGACAAGGTCGGCCTTATCGCTTTCACGGACACCATTGAGATGTACATCCCTCCTAAAAAGGGAGTGTCCCATGTGCTGCGCCTCATCAGGGAGATATTGTATTTTCAGCCGCGCAGAACCAAGACGGATATCGGTGCCGCCCTTGATTATCTCGGCAAGGTGATGCATAAGCGCGGCGTGGTTTTTCTGGTTTCAGACTTTATTTCCTCAAACTATGAGAAGCAGCTCCAGGTCCTTGCCAAGCGCCATGACATGATCGCCGTTTCAGTAAACGACCCCCGGGAGTTGTCATTTCCCAACGCAGGTCTTGTTGAGCTGGAGGATCTGGAAACCGGGAAAAGGATCCTGGTTGATACCGGCAGTAAGGAAGTGCGCACTCAGTATGAAAGATTGGGAAGAGAGCACCGGCAAAGGCTTGATGGACAATTTGTCGTCATGGGCATTGACAATATCTCCTTGCAGACTGACCAGGATTATGTGCGAGACCTGGTTACTTTTTTTAAAACCCGCGAAAGGAGGCGGGCCTGAGCCATGCTCCGCAACACGAAGCCTTTAGGATTTTTCGTGATGGTTTTCTTGCTTGTTTTGGTAGGAGGCCACCTTGTTTCCTGCAGGCAGAATACTACCGCCTCCTCCACACAAACTTCTGTGCCCTTTATCAACAAAATCTACGAGAGCGGTCCGTTGCGGCTTGGATTTTCCGTGGGCCGCAGGGATATTTCCGTGGCTGATCGCCTTACTGTAGTTCTTGAATCCGCTGCACCGGAAGATTATGGAGTTGAATTTCCTGCTCATAATGACCATCTCGGAAAATTTTCCGTGGTTTCTACCCGTGCTTTTGGTCCGGAATTGGTTGAAAATGGATATGTCAAAGTTGGCCAAACCATAGTGCTAGAGCCGTTTCTTGCAGGGCAATACAAAATTCCGCCCATGCAAGTGCGATTCAGGCACCAGGAAAAGAAAGGGACGATTAATCATGAACTCACCACCGAGGAAATTACCATTACGGTCAATTCCCTGCTCCCCAAAGATGCTCAAGTTGCGCTCAATGATATCCTGCCGCCGCTACAATCGCCCCAAAGCCACCCGCTTTATTGGATGTTAGGGGCAGTTTTTTTGTTACTAAGTGCTCTTGCAGCATTCTGGTATTTCCGGCGCCGCAAGAATGGTAACGCCGAACCTCCACCTCTTCCTCCCCACACCTTAGCCTACCAAGAGCTTGATGCCCTGATTGCCAACGGTCTGGTTGAGAAGGGCGCCATAAAATTATTTTACATTCGTGTCTCAGAAATCCTGCGACGGTATATTGAAAGCCGCTTCGGCCTTAGGGCCCCGGAACGCACTACCGAGGAATTTTTAACCGAACTCAGTTTTACCGATTCTTTACTAACGCAGCATAAAGAACTACTGCAAAAATTCCTCAGCCACTGCGACCTGGTAAAATTTGCCAAATACCTGCCGTCCAGCAGAGAAGCCGGCGAGACCGTTGATCTCTGCCGCAGCTTTATACAGGAGACCGAACCTCCTCCCGAACCAATGGAGAAAGGACAATGATATTCGCCTCACCCTGGATGTTCCTTTTTCTTCTGCTTATCCCACTGGTATTGTTTTACCACTTTTTTAGGCAGCAACGTGGTGCGCTCGCTTTTTCATCGACGGTGCATCCTGCTGCAGTTAAACGTTCTCGCCGGCAGCAACTTTTCAGGCTGCCGCTCATCCTGAGGATTCTGGTCATTGTTTTGTTGTCGGTGGGCCTGGCTCGTCCCCAGGAAGGCAGGGAAAAGGTTTTTGACGTGAGCAAGGGTGTTGCCATTGAGATGGTGGTTGACCGCTCCGGCAGCATGGGGGCGGAAATGGAATTTGACGGCGATCGTCTGAACCGCCTTGAAGTTGTGAAGAGGGTGTTTAAGGAATTTGTCAAAGGCAATGACCAGGTCCTTGAGGGCAGACCGAATGACCTCATTGGTATGATCACCTTTGCCCGTTACGCGGAAACCGTCTGCCCGCTGACTTTGGCTCATGGCGCCTTGGACAAATTCCTTGATAATGTCCAACTCGTCAAACAACGCCAGGAGGATGGTACAGCCATCGGTGACGCCCTGGCCCTGGCCGCGGCCCGCTTGAAAACAGCAGAGGAAAACATTGCCCGTGCAGGTCGGGAAAAGGAAAAAACCTATGAGATCAAAAGTAAGATTATCGTGCTGTTGACAGATGGGGAAAACAACGCGGGAAAACGGCTGCCCCATGAGGCTGCTACGTTGGCCAAGGAGTGGGGGATAAAGATCTATACCATCGGGGTGGGCAATAGCGATGGGCTCATGAAAATAGATACATTTTTCGGTCCACAGATGATCCGGACTGGACGGGGTGTAGATAAAAAAACATTAGCCGCCCTGGCCGAGAATACCGGCGGCATCTTTAGGCTAGCTGAAGATGGTGATGGGTTGCGCTCCATTTATGAAGAAATCAATCAGCTTGAAAAAAGTGAGGTGGAAAGTGTGAGGTATATGGATTACCGGGAATTGTACCCTAGCTTTGTCGCGCTGGCACTGGCCTTTCTTGTTCTAGAAATTGTTTTACAGACCACCATTTTCAGGAAAATACCATGAGTTCTGTGAGGCTCCAGGACATAGAAATGCTCCATCTCCTTTGGCTACTGCCGGCCTTGGCCTGCCTATTTGTTTATGCTGCAAGGCAGAGGAGAAGGGCGCTTTATGAACTGGTCCACCCTGAAATGCTTAAGAAGGTTGCGGTCACAACAAGCCCGGCAAAACGTGCTTGGAAGGCTGTCCTGGTTATTTTTTCCATGGTTTTTTTGGTTCTGGCCCTTGCCCGGCCGGTGTGGAACCTTAAAGCAACCACCATAAAACAACAGGGCCGTGACGTGGTATTTCTGCTTGATGTTTCAAAAAGTATGCTGGCAGAGGATTTGACTCCCAATCGGCTTGAACGGGCAAAGCTGGCAATTCTCGACTGTATTGCGCGACTGCAGGGCGACAGGGTGGCGTTGGTGGCATTTTCAGGCTCCGCCACCATCAGATGTCCATTGACCCTGGACTACACCTTTTTCCGGATGATGGTTGATGATATCTCCATTGACAGTGTAAGCAGGGGCGGGACCATGCTCGGTGATGCCTTGCGCACTTTACTTGATCAGGTGTTTGATGATCAGGCAAAGCAGTATAAGGATATCATTCTGATCACCGATGGAGGTGACCAGGAAAGCTTTCCGGTTGAAGCCGCCCAAGCTGCAGGGGAAAGAGGAATACGATTGATCGTTATCGGCCTCGGAGATGAAAAGGAAGGAAGCCGAATCCCTATCCTGGACAGTCAAGGCCGCAAAACCTTCCTAAAACATAATGGCAGGGAAGTTTGGACCAAGCTTGACGCATCAACTCTCAGGAAAATGGCGGATGCCACGCCCGGCGGCAAATACTTGCCGGTGGCAACCGGGGCAATTGATTTGGGAGAGGTTTATATGAAGCTGGTTGCCGCCGCAGAAAAAAAGGAGCTGGAGGAGAAAACCATTAAACGGTATGAGGAGAAGTTTCAGATTTTTTTGACTGCAGCCCTGCTTCTTTTGGTCATTGAGGCCCTATTTTCAGAGCAAAGAAGAAACAACGGCAACAGGAAGCAGCCCTTGATAAAAGCGGCCCTGCTTTTGATGATGTTTTCCTTTGCAGCACCATTGCCGGTCCGGTCCGCCTCCATCGCCAGCCTTGTGGAGTCGGGCAACAAAGAATACGAAGCAGGGAAATATGACCACGCTCTCGACCTTTACGATAAGGCACTTGAAAAGGAACCGGAAGCACCCTATATTCTGTTCAACCGGGGCGCTGCCCTCTATAAGAAGGGTGATTTTGACGGGGCCCGTTCCCTCTTTACCAAAGCAGGCCAATCAAGCAGTGATCAGGATTTCTTGGCTGCAAATAAATATAATATGGGCAATGCTGCCTTTCGTAGGGCTGAGCAGGATTTGCCCAACAATCCTCAGAAGGCCCTTGAAGGTTTCCGGCACAGTGTTGATTTTTATCGCCAAGCTTTAGATCTTGATGCAAATCTGCAGGCAGCCGGGCAAAATCTCGAAGCAGCCCGTTTTGGCATCCAACAAGCTCTTGAGAAGATAGAGGAGAGACAGCAACGAGCCAAGATGGAGCAGCAGGCTGAAGACAACATTGCAGACGCCCTGCAAAATCTGATTGCAAGACAGCAGGAGGCTGCGACCAAGACTGGTAAACTTGCGGAAAATGGCGAACAGGGAAGCGCTTCTGAAGAAGAAGCAGCGCAGCATGGAATTCGGCGGGATACGAAAAATCTCCAGCAGAAAATGGCAAAAACCGAAAATACCGCACAGGAGGATTTGCACAACCGATTGGACCAGGCAAAGGAGTATATCGATAATGCGGTGACTGACCAGCTAAGGGCAGAAAAAAACTTGCAAGCCGGTAACTATAATACAGCCCAGCCCCTGCAGGAGAATGCAGCCCTGGATCTCCAGAAAGCCTTGGATGCCTTAAGAGGCAAGGAGAGCCGGGAGAAGCGGAAGGCAGAAAAATCGGGGCAGAAACAGCAGGGCGAAAATGATAGGGCCCAGTCACAGGAAGCAGCAGCTACGACACAGCAAGTTGAACCGCCCCAGGAGGACCATGGCCGACTCCAGCAGGCAGAAATGATGCCCAGCATGACTGCCCGGGACATCCTCAATGAAGAAAAGCGCAATCAGCTCCAGCGCCAAAGGACTCAAGGCTTGGGATATCAAGAGGTTGACAAGGATTGGTGATGAAAGGGGACAGGGACGAATATACAAGGTGTAGGGGGGCGATTCTCCTGTTTTTTCTCGTGCTGCTGCTCCCGGTCAGCGCCTGGTGCGTGGAGCTGTCTGTGCGGGCTGCCGTGGAAAAGCAAGAGGTGTATGTGGGTGAATCGTTTCTCCTCCAGATCCAGATCGAAGGAGACGATTCCCCTGAAGAACCTGATTTATCCACCATTACCGACTTCCATGTCCAGAAGCGGGGCGGCCAGCAGAACAGCAGCACTTCCATAACTATTATTAACGGTAAAATGGACCAAGTGGTCCGCCGGGGCTATATTTACAACTTCAACCTGACCCCTAAAAAAGAGGGTGTCCTCCAAATACCCTCCATCAAAGTTACTGCAGATGGGAATGTACTGCAGACAGAACCCATTTCCATCTATACTAAAAAGCCGCAGGAAACCGAGGATTTCAAGCTCAGCCTGCAGCTTTCAAAAAATACTTTCTATGTTGGTGAACCTGTTGAGCTTATCGCCACCTGGTATCTTGCCAAGGATGTCAAGGAGATCGGCTTCAACCTGCCCCTGTTGGATGATCCGCGTTTCATTTTGGCGAATCCGGATGATTCTGGCAGCGGCAGGCAGAATGCGGTCCGTATTCCTCTGGATGGTCGTGAAGTTCTCGGTTTGAGAGGCGAGGGAGTACTGGACGGCCGCAGATACATGACCCTACGATTTAAACAGGTCCTTATTGCAAAGCAGGCCGGAGAGTTTGTGCTACCCCAGGCCACCTTATCTTGCAAGGCCTTGACCGGGTATCGCCGTGACCGGCGCCATGACATGTTTGGAGATATTTTCGGTAACGATTTCTTTGGCAGAGGCCGACAGGGAGTATATGCCACGGTCATCACCCCGTCCAACGAATTGAATATTTCGGTGGCGCCCTTGCCGGAAAAAGGAAAGCCGGCAGGATTTTCCGGTTTGGTGGGCGAATTCAGTATTACTGCCAATGCCGTGCCCACTGAAGTGAATGTCGGCGACCCCATAACCCTGTCCATCCAAGTGGCAGGGCCCTATGTCAAAAAAGTCGAATTGCCTCCTTTGCACAGCCGGCCAGGGATTGCTGAAAATTTTAAGATTCCGGATGAAATGGCCCCGGGCGAGATAAACGGCATGATCAAGACATTCACCCAGACCATTAGGGCCAAACACCCGGATGTGAAAGAAGTTCCCGTCATTCAATTGGATTTTTTCAATCCGAAAACCGGGCACTACGAGACAGTGCATTCCCATTCCATACCTCTGAATGTAAGGGCCACCCGTATAGTAACAGCTGAAGATGCCATGGGCCGGGAACTGCTTCCGCAAAAGAAAGATATTGAAGGGAGCACCGAAGGTATCGCCTATAATTATGAAGGGTCGGATGTTATTGAAAACCAGGAAATGCTGGCATCTGGTTTCGCCGCCGGTACAGCGCAATTTGTGTCTCTGGTCCTGCCCCCTGCCTTGTTTGTTGTCTTGTTGTCAGGAGTGGGACTTGTACGGCGACGGGATAAGGATTCGGCCGGCCTACGGGCCAGGAAGGCGCATGCCAATTTCCTGAACGCTATGAAAACGCTCCAAAAAGTCCCCATTTCAGAGTCCACCTCGTTGTCTGCTAAAATCGCCGATGCTTTACGGCAATATCTTGGTGATAAGGTAAACCTGCCGGCAGGTGCATTGACTTATCAGGATGTGGAAAGTCCGCTGGCTAGGCGTGGCGTTTCTCCTCAGGTCTTGGCCACCCTCAAATCGGTTTTTCAGGATTGCGAAGCCATGCAGTATGCTGGAAATGGGACTAATCCGGCAGACTTTGGATCAATACTTAAACGGGCGAGGGATATTGTCTCGCAGCTCGAAAAAACGATGTAATGGCGAGCGACTGCAAAATGAAATCATCACGCTTCATAAAAACGGTTCAGGCCCTGGTTTGCATATTTGTTCTGGCAGTATTACTTCCGGCAGGACGGGTAGGGGCGGAACAGGCTCCCGGCGCAGAAAGGTTAGAGCTTTTCCATGAAGCCCGTGATTTTTTCCGCCAGGCAAACGTCCAGCGCTTGTCTAATCCAGCCGGCGCTCAGGCACTCTATCAGAAGGCCCTTCTCCGTTATGAGCGTCTGGTCCAGCACGGTGTTCGGAATGGAAAACTTTTTTATAATATCGGCAATGTTTACTACCGCCTTGGAGACATCGGCAGAGCAGTTATCAATTATCGCAGAGCAGAGCAATATATACCCGACGATGGGAATTTGCAGCAGAGCCTGGGCCATGTCCTGGAACAACGGTATGACAGAATCGAAGAAAAGGAGGAGGAAAAGGTCCTCAAAACCTTATTCTTCTGGCATTATGATGTGCCGCACAATTTCCGGATGATTTTATTTTCTGCGATGTACATGATTTTTTGGTGTGGAGCTGCTGCAAAACTCTTTTTACCACGCTATGTTCCGAATGGAGCGCTTGTCGTGTTGCTCATTTTTTCAATCCTATTCGGAGGATCTCTCCTGGTGGACAGGTTTTTTCCCAAACCGGCCGCCGGCGTGCTGGTAGCGCCTGAGGTGGTAGCCCGCAAAGGAGATGGCCTGACCTATCAGCCGAGCTTCAAGGAACCGCTTCACGCCGGCACTGAGTTTGCTATGGTGGAAAACCGTGGAACATGGCTCCATATTGAACTGGCTGATGGACGCCGCTGCTGGGTACCGTTCAGCAGTGCGGCATTTGTCGACGATATACCTTCAGGGCAAGTGAAACAGTCAACCTGACGGTTCGGGAGGTGTTAATTGTAATAACAGCACATTATCGATACCTTGCTGATTATGCTGGGAGCATTTCATGTCCTTAAATAGGGAAGGTTTAACTTGTAACTATCCTTGACAACTAAAAAAACTATCCTTGACACCAAAAAAAATCTTTGCAAGGGTGATTTTATCGGTTATAAACTAGAAACTTTTTTGATACATTGATACAATGTACAATTGTTAAGTTTAGCTGAAATAATAATTTTAGGCTATACTGATGAGATCAATTCAACGCTCAACGTTTTGATCAGGTTATAAATAATGATGCAAAAAATATCTAAATTCATCATTCCTGTCATCTGTTTGGTAATGTTCACCCTGTTGTCTTCCACAACTGTGGCTGACAATGAATCATCCTTGACCACAATTCCGGGCATGTTAAGCGATTTCATCCCTATCTCCAACACTACCTATAAACTCGTTACGCCACCATTTTTACACAAGACGACTGATTCAGACTACCAGGATAACAAGGCCACCATCGCCTGTTCTCTGGCTAATGAGTTAATTTTCAGAACCAGTTTGCGCAATGTTTACCTCATCTCTTCCGCAGTAGTCATCCCAAAAGAAAACGATTTCATTGTTCGCTTTGAATCGGTAGCCGGCAAAGAAACCCTGCTCGTCAAGGTGGATGTGAACAAACAACACCTCAGCATTGAAAATCAGACCTGATTTTATTCCGCCCGCCGTTATTATCTATCATTACGAACACCCCTCCACCCCTTACCCTTAATGATTCATCATTCCCTTAAACCCCAAAACCAGACCAAGTCCAACCACGCCAGACCACGTAAAGCAATAAAGCAAGAACGTCCCCTGTGTTCCCCGTCCGTAAAGCAATAAAGCAAGAACGTACCCTGTGTTCCCCGTCCCCTGTGTTCCCGGTTTTTCCTCCCTTTCAAGTCCTTTCCGTTAGCAATGCTGGACTATAAATAAATTAAAAGTTAGGTTTTGCAAGTCAAGGAAAAGTTTGTTAGAGGAGGAATGAAGAATTTCTCTTTGAGCGCCGGCGATTTTTTTTATAAATTGCTTTGGTAGTCGGTTTTGTATATTGTGGTTTATAATAATTGGGGTCGTCTGAAAGGGTACCTGCAAATACTAAACAGC
>CALZHT010000090.1 GCA_945787445.1 uncultured Desulfobulbaceae bacterium | reverse complement strand
GTCCTCCGGCACCACATTATTGATCTTGGCGTCTTCTATGGTTCCGGTCTCTCCTCCTTCAAAAGCTCCTTCAAGGGCAGGTTCAAGCGTTTCGAGCAAGTCTTCTGCGAATTCCAGCCCGATAAATGGGCCTGTCAATTCAGACTCTTCTCCTTCGGGCGGCGGCCCGAAGTCGTCCAACACCTCTGCCAGGGCAGGAGACATGAAGAAAAAAGCGCAGAGTGTTGTGCCGATCAAGAATTTAATTGCTTTCCTCACCGGTCTTTTCATTTTACCGTGAAATATCAAGTCGTTTATATCATTCATAATGGATAACCTCTAAAAAATTATTTCGTTCGAAAACTCTTTCTTAAGTTGCGGGAAAAGTAAATTCATTTGTAATATCAAATTATTATGCCTGTTGTATGTTAGCCTTTTATACCTTTCCATAATGTAACTTTAAGCATACACTTTAGTTACACAATGGACATAAGTTGGGAGCAATTTGGTAAAAAAACTACCAATAATGGAGTTACTGTGATTAGATGGAGAGTAATTATAATAGGCGCGGCATCTTCGTATTTCGCTTCTGTCCGCATAGCAATTTTTATCGAACAGTCGAGGACACACGAATCGGCTTCCAAAGGCGCTTCCTGCGGGGTGCGCCACCTTTAATCAGCTATGAAGGATCCACTACATCCAGGGAGGTAAAGGACATGTCTGAAATGAAAGTGTACAGAGGTGTTCTGGATTCCCTTTCATCGCATATTGCCTTCCTTGACAAAGATGGGATTATTCTTGAGACAAACAAGGCCTGGCAGGATTTTGCCATGGCAAACGGTTTGCACGGTCTAGCGGATTGTGTCGGCGTAAATTATTTTGCTATCTGCGACAGGGCAGCAAAGGACTCTGTCGAGGGGGCAAGCGAAATTGCTGCCGGAATACGAAAAGTCATGGCCGGAGAACAATATGAGTTCTTCACGCAATACCCGTGCCATTCTCCGGATGAAAAGCGGTGGTTTGCTTTGCGGGCAGTCCCTTGCAGATCTCCTGGAAAGGCAAAGGTCATTATTAAACACGAAGATATCACGCCGATCATGAAGGCCCAGGAAGATCTGCAAATAAAGGAAGCAGAACTCAAACGGCAGCATAGGGAACTGCAAGAGTCAAACGCGGCCCTCAAGGTCCTTTTAAAGCAGATGCGCCTTGATCGCAAACAGTTGGAAGAGGCAATGCTTGCCAATGTAAAACGAATCATCCTGCCAAACATTGAAAAACTGCGGGCGGCCAGACTTCAGGAACGGGAACGTTCTCTTGTAGCAAGGATTGACAAGAGCTTAAAAGATATCATTTCGCCCTTTGTAAACCACCTATCCTCTGTAAACAGCTTTCTCACCCCGCAGGAGTACCAGGTTGCCTCTATGGTGCGCGAGGGCATGACAAGCAAGGAGATCGCTCGGACTCTTGGAATTACAGCGGATGCGGTTTATTTTCATCGCAGAAAATTGAGAAGAAAACTCGGCCTCACCGATACCAATGCAAATTTGCGAAGCTATCTGCTTTCTCTCAGTTGATCTGACACATATTCATCTAATAGACCAACATTGGAAAACGTTTTCTCAAGTTCTAGCGTACCGTTTTGATAGCGAGCGCCGAGGGCGTCTGGCAGCCGACAATCGCCGGGGCCTCGTGGATGAGCTCGTCATTCTCGAGGGCCTCCACCATGAACAGGGCAAAGTCCACCCGACGCGTGATGTTGCTCTTGAGGATGGGATCGCCCACGTGCCGGCTCCATACCGGTAGGCCCTGGCTCTCACCCTCTTCGAGGTCGCTCCCACGCACGACCGTCCACCTGGTGTCACTGGCAAACACCCGCCGGCACGCTTCCACCTGGTCGTCGAGGTCAGCGACGCGAACTAGCCGCGCGAGCCAGCCGAAGGTCTTCACAGTCGCTTTGAAGGAGCGCGAGTACACGTCCTGGCCGTCCCGCGTAATATGCCAACCGCAGGAGAATATGAGGCGCGCGTCCGGAGGCGCGTGGTCGATTACCGCCTGGGCCGTTCCCGTCGAGTACTGCTGAACTCCCCAAGGTACCAGCACGGTGAGCACCCCGTCACACCCTGCGACCGCCTTCTTGATGACCTCGCGGTCGTTCGTCGCTCCGGGAATGACGGTGATGCGCCCCTTGAACGCGTCGAGTTTGCCTATGCTGCGCTCCCGACAAACGCCAACCACCTCGTAGCCCCGATCCAGCGCGTGCTGCACCATGTACTGCCCGAGTTTCCCGGATGCCCCCACGATACAAACCTTCTTCATATTCATCCTCCCGCATCCTCTAGGTATGCGGCAATGGTTGTGGCGCGTGATCCGAGCGCTCCACTGGCTGGCGCCAATTTATGCTCTAATTTTACAGCTTTTATGAAAACAGTATTTGAAAAAGACATCTTACCTAGGAGTCTGTCGGAGAACTACGTTTGTCACGAGATTGAGCGAGAATTTCGTGGGCAAGGCGGCATGCTTAAAATCCCCGGAGACATAGCCGTAGCTACGTTGAGGAGATTTTAAGCATGGCAACGCAGCCAACGGATTTGGCAGCCAATCGTAGTAAAATGGAGTACTCCGACAGACTCCTAGTCATTATCTTAATGAATTATTCCTATTGGCAGTGGCACATAACAAATTCTTCTACAGATCTGTATATCAAGTATTTTTTAATTCGGTTTGTATCCGTCTAGTGGGAAAATGATCTGAAGATCATTTGCGTGGTGATATGGATTTGACAGCTTTGACAAAGTCATCATAGGTTTTTACGAGCAATAGATGGGTGTCTTGGTCAATTTTCCCAGTGGTATTGAGACCATTGTCTTTCTGAAATTCCCTTATGGCCCTCTCTGTCATTTGTCCATTCATTCCATCGACCTTTCCATGGTAGTATCCGAGTCTTGAAAGCATCATCTGGGTTTTCTGGAGAAATTTAGGAGTGTTGTTCAGGATGGAAAAAAGGCTCTTGAGGTTATTCTTCGCGAGTTTATGGTTCGGGTCAAATTGCAATGCCATTTTATAATCATTAATGGCGCGTTCAAATTTCTGCTTCAACGCAAATATATTCCCGCGATAATTATACGCATCAGCATCGTCCGGATTCAGTTCGATTGCCTTGGTGAGGTCTGTAATCGCCTCGTTATAATCGCCTCTTTTTTGTTTAGCAGCGCCCCGATTTCTATACGCCCTGGCATAATCAGGCTTCAGCTTGAGCGCCCGGGTGTAGTCGGCAATCGCCCCGTCATGGTCGCCTTTATTGCTTTTGGCAGCGCCCCGATTGGTATACGCCCTGGCATAATCAGGCTTCAGCTTGATCGCCCGGGTGTAGTCGGCAATCGCCCCGTCATAGTAGCCTTTATTGCTTTTGGCAGCGCCCCGATTATTGTATGCTGCAGCATCATCCGATTTCAGGTTGATCGCCTTGGTATGGACGGCAATCGCCCCGTCATAGTCGCCTTTTTTGCCTTTAACAATGCCCCAATAAGTATACGCTAAAGCATAATCCGGTTTCAGTTCGATCGCCCTGGCGAAGTCGGCAATCGCCCCGTCATAGTCGCCTTTTCTGCCTTTGGCGGCGCCCCGATTGGTATACGCCCTGGCATAATCAGGCTTCAGCTTGATCGCCTGACTGTAGTCTGCAATCGCCCCATCATAGTCGCCTTTTCTGCCTTTGGCAACGCCCCGATTGGTATGCGCCCTGGCATAATCAGGCTTCAGCTTGAGCGCCTGGCTGTAGTCGGCAATCGCCCCGTTATAGTCGCCTTTATTGCTTTTGGCAGCGCCCCGATTATTATATGCTTCAGCATCATTCGATTTCAGTTCGATCGCCGTGGTATGGTCGGCAATCGCCCCGTCATAGTCGCCTTTTTTGCCTTTAGCAGCACCCCGATTAGTGTACGCTAAAGCATCATCCGGTAGTAATTTAATCGCCTTGGTGAAGTCGGCAATTGCCCCGTCATAGTCGCCTTTTTTGTGTTTAGCAGCGCCCCGATTAGTATACGCAATAGCATCATCCGGATTCAGTTCGATCGCCTTGGTGAAGTCTACAATCGCCCCGTCAAAGTCGCCTTTATTGCTTTTAATAATGCCCTGATTAAAGGCACCACCAACAACAACAGGTTCTTCGAAAGATGTCTTAACGGCTCTTTTCTGTGAGCATGCCTGGAGCAAAAGCAAAGGGAAAAGAAGAATAATGATTGCGATGCATACCTTGCCACTCAGTATTTTCTTCCTCGGGTAATTTGGCGTGTTGTGAAGGTTATTCAAAGACATCGATGTCCCTCATAATAATAAACTGCACAATGATAGCGGCTGTACGTGACAAAAAGCAAACCAGTTCAAAAGTACTATATGGCACTGTATATCCCAACCGGAAAAGTTTATCAATCAGTAGGTATATCAATAATATTGATTAAAAGCATTATGTATACCCATCTTTGAATTTGCAAGAAGTATGTCAAGCGGGAAAAGCAAGGGCACCCATTTCTTGATTTACCTATTTCTTGACCCATTTCCATTTCTTTTCGACTTCATTTGCAACACTCCTTTTGCTAAGAATTCTTATTGAATTCTGCGGTTGGAGTGTTACCCTATTTCTTGAAACTCAAAATCTCATGAACTGGTGTTTAGCGCACCCCGTTCAGACAAAATGATAAGAACAATAAACAACTCCAAAACAGGCGTTGTCGGCGTCACTCTATATAAAAAGCGTAACGTATACAAAGTCTTCTGGGTCACACCATCCGGCAAACCGACAGCACATCGGTTGCCATAAAAAAGCACAGCAAAAAAAGCCTTCCAGATCGCCTGTGAAATCAGAAAAAAGAAAGAAACGGAATGCCTCGGTGTTTGAAAGGAGAAAAGGCCATGGGAAGAATTGTCGGTATGGTCGTTGTTTTATCTGCAGTCTTCGCATCACCGGTTTGTGCGGAGTGGATCGAACTATACGACATGCTCATGCAGCATACATTTAAAATCGAGGGAAATTCGACTACTCCAGGCAAGAAGACATACGGCACAGTGTTTTTGGTTGGCCGACCCGATACTGACAGCACAAAAGGGCAAGGCCACGCTGTGATGGTCACCGCCGCACATGTGTTCTATAATATCACTGGAAACAAGGCAAAGGTTTACTTCCGGAAAAAAGAAAGCACAAACCACTATTCTCGGGTAGGCATTGACATCCCGATCCGTCAAGGGGAAAAACCTCTCTGGGTTGAGCATCCTGAAGTTGATGTTGCAGCGATGTACATAAGCGTTCCAGACTTCGTAGCCACACAAGCCAAAGAAATCCCGGTTCCCAGCACAACATTGTTTGCGAGCGACGTAACATTCGAACTACATAACATACACCCTGGAGAGGAACTGCTGTGTCTCGGATTCCCTTATGGTACTGAGGCAAATAAAATGGGCTTTCCTATTCTTCGAAGTGGCAAGATCGCTTCCTTCCCATTGATTCCAGCAAAAGAGATCAAGTCTTTTCTTTTTGACTTCGAAGTCTTTGGTGGGAATAGCGGTGGTCCTGTATTCTTGATGGACTCACAGAGACGTTACGGCAGGAAGATCAAGAACGAGATCATCCAGTACATTGTTGGATTAGTCAGCCTAGAGAAATATGGCGTGGGGATGATTGTAAAGCCGAGTAAATTTATGCGGCACAAATCCCGCATCGAAATCGAAGAGACCCGAGAGCGACTTGGCTTAGCAATTGTAATCCCCTCAGCTTTCATTCAAGAGACTATCGAAATGTTAGAAAAACCTCCCATTGAGAAAAACTCAATCCAACACCTCAACTGAACCGCTGCGCGGAGATTTCAGAAAATAGACTTACAATTTAAATCTGCGCAAATTTGCGGTTCCAAACGGTGCGTCATTACATAATTAACCCGGATTATTCATAACAAGAAAAATAAATCTGTCCCAATTTTCTTGTCCCAATTTTCTCTTTGACCGTGTGGATGGAGAAATCTATTACGTCACCGTCTGCTTCGTATTTGGGCATTTCAAGCCAGTCGCCAATCCGTATCATATCGTGGGCGGAAAGCTGGATGCCGACAATGAAGCCACAGCAATTCAGGGGACATCATACACAATTATTTATTGACAATTCAGTGCGGTAGGGGGTACGGAGTTAATTTAATAACTTATTCAAGGCTAAACTTAATAAATTAACTCTGAGGTCCCCCCAGTTTTACGGACACCAAAATTAGGGCAATATACCCAAGAAGGTCATTATGAAAAAACTTTCATTTCTTCAAATCATTATGTTGGTATGTTGCATTGCGATTTTTTCTTTTGAAGCCCATGCCGTCGAAGATACGTTAGAGCCATTATCCGGTAAAGCGGACCTCCAAGCGCCGGACCCTCCGAGCGACGAAGGCCAGGCAACCCAGGGAACCGCTGGTCCGGATCATATCCCGGACCGTATCCGTGATATCAGAACCCGCGCTGACCGGGCAGCAGCGGCAGCGTCAGATAATATCATCCCCAAACCTCAGGTCCAGGAACCGGAACCAGAAAGCACGCCGGAACCGCAAGGCCCGGATGTCCGGCCGTACAGGGGCCGCACCGGAAACTATGAATGCCCCGAAGGATATTATTGTAATGCCACAGGCCTGGGACTCTTCCTGGTTTGCAAAGCAGGTGAAGGAGAAAGGAATTGTAGTTTCGTCGCCAATGGATGTAGGGCGGATGATTTTTTTGATGATGAGGAACGTGAGAAATATTGCAAATAACCGGGACCCAGGGGCGATAGATTGATAAACAAAAAAGATTATTGTCAGTAACGGTGATGTCCATCAGCTCCGGGAACTAATTTCAGGGTATACCAATGTTTTTGACCCTGAAACGGTGGATATTGGGGCTCAAAACAGCTATTTCTGGAAAACTTATCCTGATATCTCAATAACATAGATTGGGTCCGCCCCCGTTAAGAGTGCAAATATTAGTTATGTGGCCCTTCCGGATATGAACTGGTCACTCTTCTACACCACCAGAGCATTCTGTAATTTTTTTAGGGTGAGCGCGGGATTTTAATTTACCATATGAGGTATGCCTTGAGGTTTTTACAACATGCTTGGCGAAATGGTGCTGTGCTTTTCAGTGTCCTAATGTTCATCGCCTGTGGAGGTGGCGGCAACCAAAGCGCGGTGGAAAACAGCAACTGCGCGAAGCAATGGCAGGAGTATGCCAACAATCCCATTATAAATTTCGGTCAGACAATTGATAATAGTATCTGGAATGACCCATCAGTCTTGAAAGAGAATGGTGGCTATTCCATGTGGCTTACCGGCGGGACAGGCCTTGGCATTAATTTTGTGAAGGTGTATAAGGCAACCTCACAGGATGGTCTAGTTTGGAACATTGACAGCTCAGTCCTTCTTGGTCCACCGTCGTCAAATCCCGTTCTTCTGGTTAGCGGAACAGTTTCACCCAACATATCGGGAGGGGAATTTGTCTTAATTAATGAAGATATTCCCATCTATCAAAGAACAGCGCCGGCAGTAGGGAATGAATGGTATGTCTGGCAATATACTAGCGGCACACCCAGTGAAAATGGTTATTACATAACTGATATACCGGCTGGTTTTGGCAGTTTCATCTGGAAATGCACAGAAAATGATGCCTCCTATCCTGAGTGCCCTTTGGGAACGTATGAACCCGTCAACGGTGCCACCGGCAACATTACACTCAGTGAAAAAACCCCGGCCTTTGACAGTGAAAAAACTGAAACGCCTTCAGTTGTCAAAGCAGGCCAGACCTATCACATGTATTATTCTGCAAAACAAATTGGTGACGGTCCCGGCCGGTATACTATCGGCCATGCCACCTCCAGCGCTGGCATTACCTGGGTCAAGGATGCGGCCGTCAACCCTGTAATTTCCTATCATAACGACCCCGGCAAGTGGGGTTTTTATCAGGCAGCGGAGCCGGGTGCGGTTTACGATTCTCAAACCGGTACGTTTTTTCTTTACTATGTCACTGCCAGGAGCAGAAGCGGTTACACAGGAGATTTGGCTTTGCAGCAGGGAATTGCGCTTGCAACCTCAAATGACGGAAGCAATTTCGTGCCCTATGATTCTGATAGCGACGGTGAGCTTGATCCTGTTCTTGCGCAAACCAGTCATTATCCTGTAACAGGTAACTATGTGGGCTATTCCACTCCTTTCGCCTTTATTGATAATGAGGGCATTTTTCATCTGTTCTACGATGTTGCCATGTATCCTGCCAGCGGTGACTGGCGACAGGTGGCGCTGGCGCATGCCACCAGCTCGGATGGCTATTCATTCACTGAAGTTGAGCAGGACATTTATGTATATAATACCGGTGACTGGAAAAACCACGAAGTCAGGTCGCCAAGCGTCCTTGAAGAGGGGGGGATTTTCAAGATGTGGTTTGCCGGCAATAATGAACTTTTTTTTCAGAGCGGATTCCAGATCGGCATCGGCTACGCCACGTACGGTGAAAATTGCAATCAATGAAATAATGCTCTTAATAATTCTCAGCTAATTTTATGGACAAACAGAACACTCTCGAAACACTCTCGCACTCTCTGGGCAGGCTTGACAAATAGGCGTTTCTCATCACAATAATACTCATTTGTCAGCCTGACCCTTAAACTCTCTTAAATCTCTGGCTGGCCCGGTTTCCGGTTTCCAGGGGCGATAAATTAATAAACAAAAAAGATTATTGACCGTAGCGCTGATGCCTATCAGCTCGAGGAGCCAATAGCCGGGTATATAGATGTTTTTGATCCCAAAACAGTGGATATTGGGGCTCAAAACAGCTATTTCTGGAAAACTTATCCTGACATCTAAATAACATAGCTTGGTCCAACCCCGTTACATTTAATAAAAGCTCATAGATATTTTAAGGCGTTGCCAAGCCACGAGGGAAAAATTACTATTCTAAGTCTGGAGGTTAGCCATGAGAAGGTTTGTAACTTCTTGTATCGGGACGTTTATCGTGACATTTTGTTACAGCCATGGTGCTTTGGCGGCTTGGGATATGTTTACCATAGAAGCGGGATTGAAGGATTCAACCGTGCGGGCAGACGGCGCTCGACCATTTC
The DNA here is from genome assembly GCA_945787445.1 of uncultured Desulfobulbaceae bacterium. Classification (GTDB taxonomy): domain Bacteria; phylum Desulfobacterota; class Desulfobulbia; order Desulfobulbales; family CALZHT01; genus CALZHT01. Next base: position 4,086 of record CALZHT010000090.1, on the reverse strand, counting down.
ATTTAAATCCGCCACCAACAGGAGTTGAGCCGGCTCAATGCGATAATCCGCCTGCAGGGACCGACTGTTATATCGATATAATTACGCAATGGGAAAGCAGCGCCAAAGCAACGTATTACAAGAATCCCGGGCCCGGAAGTGTCACAAGCGCCTGGACAGAAAAGGTAGACATCCCACGACTCGGGGGAGAAGATGCATACATCGATGATGTGACCGGCGACGGCAAACTGGATTTAGTTGGCTGCAAAGGGAACGAGCTCTATCTTTATACCGATGTGACGCGTCCCGCCTGCACGGACTTGGGAGATCAAACATGCACCAGCCAGGAATTGGTCGGCGTAGCGGGGACGCATTGTATGTACTCCCGATCCTTTGACGTTGATGCTGATGGCGACACGGACATCGTGAGCGTTGCCAAAGAGGGTGAAATTGCCTGGTTCGAAAACCCTGGACAGCCCGCCGCTGAGACCGCATCGAACTGGATCCACCATGAAATGTATCCATCTACGCCGAGATCCGTGCCAATGGAACTCCGGATCGTTAATATGAACCAAGACGAATATCCCGACGTCTTCTATACGGATCGAAAAATTACTGCATGGCTGATGAATCCGCAGGAAAATTACACTGAGAACTGGGTGCGAGTTGTAATCTCTCCACAAGGCCACTCGATGTTTTCGGATGTCGTTGACCTCGATGGAGACGGATTGTTGGATGTCGTTGTTGCATATAGAGGCGCCCCTCCCAGGAAACCGCCAGGCCTTGTCTGGTTCAAGAGGTTGAATAATGAAGATAATTCCTATGACGAATACCCAATCAATATTCCCGAATTAATGAAAGGTGACGGGAGTCATGAGGTCCTGGCCAAGGCTGCAAAGGTAGCGGACTTTGATGGCAATGGCGTCAAGGATATTGTGTTGAGCATGGTTGATAAGGACGACACCAATGTCCATGGCATTGGCTTGTTTAGTCCTCCAATAATAAATGGCGTACCGGTTTTCACGAATCCGAATTGGTCGTTCACTCCGATAGCTGACAATGTTAATGGGTCTGGGAAGAAATTTGATGATCTTCTGATTGTAGACATTGACGATGACGGAGATCTGGATATCGTCACCAGTGAAGAGGCTGAGACGGTAAACGGTGATGATGTTGGATTAGGAGTTGTTTGGTATAGAAATCCGTTATCAACTGTCCCTGAGTATGGTGACTTTTATGATAATAAGAACCCAACATTATCTATTTCACGCAATGCGGAAGGGCAATCTGTTTATGCCACTGAAAGCATCAAGTACCATGTATTGAGTTCCGGTTTACCAATTTTAGCGAAACCGCCAAATATTGAATATGTAATAAAGGTGACTCAAAGCACTGAAGTCACATCGGGAATTGAAGGCTCTATGTCCAAAATAGTTTTAGAGTTATGGCAACTCGGTTCAGGAAAAGTAGGAAATAGAATATGGCATATAGATAAGGAAGCGCACGATTGGAAAATTGTCAGCAATGATCAACTTGTCTTAATACATTATGGTTGTTGTGGTGCACCACAAATCCATAGCCATTATAGCTTGAAATCAGGAGAACATTTACATGATGAGAGCATCAGCGAATAGTTTGCCTTACCAGCGCATCAGACTGACACGTTTTTCGTTTGCTATGTTCTCGTTAATAAAGATAAATGGTTGGCCATCTATCTCGGTACTTTTGGGGAAAGTGATGGATTTGAATTGGGCTTGAATTGGGGCAGTTGAATTGTTGAATTGGAGTCGTACCACGGTAACATAATGAAATAATTACAAAAGAGCTTTGAAAAAGGTCGGTTTTAGAGCTTAAACGCACCTTTTTGGGTATAAAATGGATAGTATAATAGAAATTATGTCACGGAACTTTTCTTAAACGGCCCTTTTTGGCATCGAAAAGAGCCTTTTAAGGCCAAAATCACCCCTAAATATGGACTTTATATTCATGATATCAATTGGTTATCGTGGTCCGACCCCATACCCGTGACCCTTTGGTTTGGAACCAAATGACGCGCGGTTTGGAACCATGAATTCGCTTAAATTTAAACTGTTATTCTTTAATTTAAAATCTCCCCACAAAAAATCAATTCATAGCAGGAATTGAAATCCTTAAATCCAAGTATGAGTTCACGGTAGGAATGCCGGTTACCCGGCACCCCCCGTACAGATCCCAGCGTGCACTGCTAATGCACTGGGCTCCTGCTTCAAGTATTGACGCGCATACGTTCCATCGGATAGGGATGACAGATAAAAGGGATAGGCAGCCAAATCTTTACTAACCGATTCATCCGTTTCCATATTATACGGCTTCTTTGGCTTCTGCGCCGAAGGGTCTTGTACCACAATCTTGCCAGTACTGACCTGAAGCGTGACAGACTTTTCCCGTTCCACGGCACTCCATAGTATCTGCAGTGGCCTATAATGACAGACTTGAGCCATCTGCCTATATCTGGTATCGACCAATGCATTCTTTCCCGCAGGGTTTTCTGCAGTTCCTGCAATTTACTACGCATTTTCTTTGCAGACGTTTTCCTGAGTACCATGAATTTTCCCTTTCTTGATTTGCTGCATAAATGAGTGAATCCAAGGAAATCAAAGGTCTTTGGTTTTCCTTTCCCTTTTTCTTTTCTTCTTTCCGCTGCATATCTGCCAAATTCTATAGAGAGGGTCTTTTCAGGATGTAATTTCAGATTGAACTTTTCAAACCGCTTTTCTAGTTCTTTCAGAAATAGCTTGAGTTCATGCTGGTATTGGAATCCCAGTACGATGTCATCGGCATATCTTATCATGACAACATCTCCTGAGGCGTTCCTCTTTCTCCAACTATTTGCCCACAAATCAAACACATAGTGCAGGTAAATATTGGCCAGCAGAGGGCTTGCACTACCTCCTTGCGGGGTTCCCTCGTCTGTCTTACTCCATTGTCCAGCTTCCATAACTCCGGCATTCAACCACTTCCTTATATGCCGTGTAATACGTTTGTCTTTTATCCTGTGCTCGACAAACTTTATTAGCCATTCATGATCGATTGCATCGAAGAAACCACAAATATCTACGTCGAGCACCCAGTTCACCTTTCTACCTTCTATGGCTTCTACCACCGCATCCAGAGCGTTATGCTGGTTGCGACCGGGCCTGAATCCGTAAGAAAATCCAAGGAAGTCTACCTCATAGATTGCATTCAGCACTTCGACCATGGCTTTCTGTACTATCTTATCCTCAAGCACAGGAATTCCTATCGGTCTTTGCCTGCCGTCCTGTTTCGGTATAAACGTCCGCTTGACGGCCCTGGCCTTATATGAACCTCGCCTTAGCCGTGCGGACAGATCCTTGAGATTATTCTCGAGATTGCTGCCATACTCTTTCCATGTCGTACCATCGATACCGGATGCAGAGTTACGCTTTAACTTCATAAAACTTTTCCTCAATCTCCCGATATCATAGACATGGTGCCACAGTGAGACGAACTGTTCTTTCCTATTCCTCCGGGCTGCATACCGTATCCTATCCAGCTCATTTGGCAGAGTTGTCCAGCTCTGTGCCTGGCCCCTGTTTCGCTTGGATGGATTCCTTTCAGCCGGCCTCCTTTTCTCCACCTCTTCCGCCATACGCTTGTTGTCACATATTTTGTTCAAAGGCTTCTCCGATACTATGAGGCCGTCAGACTCCCTGTCTTCGTACATCATGGCCTTTCCCCCTTAGGGTTTTCCATGCGGACCTTACAGCAATCACATAAGGTCGAACACAGGGCCTCCCGATTCCCGCGCAAATAGCTTCCGTGCATGCATGAGGTCTCCGACCCCACCAAGTTCTCATGCACCTCACCATGACGGGGCACAAGATATTGCCTTCTGTTTACTTGAAGAACATCGGCACTTGGGCTTAGGTCTCTTACGGGGCTCAATACTCAGCCTGCACTTTCCCTTGTCAACGCTTCGTCAATGATGTTACCATCATCAACGCATGACTCAGGGCTGGTGTGAGTAGTTAGCTCTTCACCATAGGACACTTTCAGTCCCTACTATTTACCGGTTTTAATCGGCGCTCTCAAGCAAAGACTTGACCC